>JAUICI010000021.1 GCA_030427935.1 Bacteroidia bacterium
CTACCCAAAATGTACTCCAACCATTGTCCTGAAGAATTTTAGAAAAAGGTACAACTTCCGGACCCATTCTTCCATTTGAGCCTGGGAATCCATCCGCAGTTTCCGTAATCGCTGCCATTCCATTTAAATGGTGATTTCTTCCCGTCTGCAATGTCGATCGTGTTGGTGAACACAATGCTGTCGTGTGCCATTGCGTATATGTCAATCCATTTGCAGCCAGCTTATCCATTGTCGGCATATTGATTCGGCCTCCGTAAGGCGACCAAGCGCCAAGTCCAGTATCATCGTATAAAATAAATAGAATGTTCGGGGCTCCTTCAGGGGCAGTTTTTGGAGTGAAGGCAGACCAGTCAGCTTCAGAATCCCTAACGTCTAGACTTATTTTTCCTTTAAAATTTGAAGTGTTACTTGTTTCGCTATCATCTTTTTTATCCGAGCTTTTTCCACAGCTGAATAAAACAGAAATGACTAACATTGATAGGATGTGTAATTTTTTCATTGTATTGTATATAATGTCTATTTAGATTTTTAAACATGTCAAAACTACTAAAATACTTTCAGAAAGTAACTGAAAATCAGTAAAGAAAAGGAGAAATAAATAATGCGAGGTTAGCATTCAATGAATCATTAGATATAACTAGTAATCTAATAGTTTTTTGATCAAGAAATCGAAGTTCAGAACAAGCAAAGAATTTGCAACAATCCAAAAGTCTAAATCCCGATAGTTATCGGGACCAGATATCCAAAAAAATCAATACTCCACATGCCGCTGCATCTTATCCTCATAGATTTCACTAATCTTAATCATGATTCCCGTTTCTTCAACACCTCCAAATTCGGAGTTATGCGCTGTTCCAAAGGATTTCATGGTTGGAGATAATTGCATGTAGGATTTAATTAATGGAGGAACCAATTCTTCTCGCGAGCGCGCAAATTTGATTAGGGATCGCATGCCCTCTTTGAAGTCTTTACCCTCAATTTCTGAGGCAAATTCCGAAATGTCATTTTTAGACTCCAAGGGATTCATTGGGACAACCAATTTGTCTGGATCTGGGAAATAGTATTTCATGAAATACAAAACCGCATCCCGCGCCTTCGAATCGTAATTGGTATACATGGTCACTTTACCAAAGAAATATTCGATATGCGGATAATTTCTCACTAAAGCACCCAATCCATCCCAAAGATTTGCCAAGGCATACAGCCCTTTTCTTGGGTCAACTTGTGGTTGGTAATCTCTTCGAACCCAAGACCTTCCTAATTCAATGGTTTTAGGTAAATAATCACGAGTAAATTCTTCTGAAAAATTAAAGTAATGAGAAGAAGATAATTCTTGATGAATATTTTCTGGAGCACTAACTTTATGTCCATCAAAAAATCGATAACCTGAAATAATTCCTCTTTCTTCGGGTGACCAAACAATCAATTGGTCGTAACAGTTTTCCTGAAGGTCTTGCTCGTCCAGATCCAATTCCTCACCAGTTCCACCACCAGCTGCCCGGAAAGTTTCTTCTCTTAAGCGACCTATTTCTCTTAAAACATTTGGGGCATTGTGCTGGTTGACAATATAAATCTCAGCCTCACCTTTTCGGACTTTACGAACGAATCGTTCCGAATTTAATTCAGATTCTAATAGTGCTATGTCTACCGGAGGAATAATTGCTTTCATCTTCTTTTCTGAATTAGCTCAGATCATATACTTTTTCCTTTACCCAAGCGGCCCAGTCATTATCAGATAAACTGCTATCAAATACCGAAGCATCGATTGGTTTACCAAATATAATTTTTATTGTCTTATCTTTTTGCTTCATCAACTCATCAACAAGATATAACATCTCAATATTGACCTTTAAACCCATGTTGGAGCGCATATTAGACAGTCCATAAAAAAACGGAGTTAATTCACCATCAATATACACAGGAATCACTTGCGAATTATTTTTCTTGGTTTGGGTAATGAAGGTTTTTTTCCAATCCAAATCACGAATTTTCCCTTTGTTTTTACGACTCACAAGACCTGAAGGAAAAATAATGACAGCCTGATCCGATGCAAAAAGCGTATTCATTTCTTGCATGACTTCCTTGGCCGTTTTCCCATGTTTATTGATTCCGACAAACAATTCTTTCAAGGGTTTTATGCCAAGAAGAATATCGTTGACTACAAATTTTAAATCTTTTCTTTTGGGTTCAATCGCCTGAACTAAAGCCAAGGCATCAAAACCTCCAAGAGGGTGATTGCAAGCTAAGACACATTTACCTTCACTTGGAATGTTTTCTAGTCCTTCAACTTCAAGAGAAATATTGAATCGATGTAGAATCTCTGTACAAAATTCAAAACCATCCAAATAAGCGGTTTCCAATAAGATATTATTGATGCGGTCCTGATGTAGAATACGCTTCAAATAATTCTTGAAAAACTTCGGAGAATACTTGTGAAGTTTTGGATTCTTATCTCTCAGAACCCTGTCAACGTCAATAAACTTTTCCTGCTGCTCTTTTTTACTCATTCTTAATCCTGAATAGGAGATACAAAATAAATAAAATTGACAGTAAATCGAGGAATGCAAGAAAGGAAAATTAAAAGAGATCCCATAATCATATAAGGATCAGGATGCTGCTAAACTAGATTAACTATTCCTCAATAAAAACTGAATGACAGCACCAATCATCATCAAAACGGAAAGAATGATTAAAAGTGTTCCATATTTCTGTTTCGATTTCACAAAATTGGCCTGCTTTTCCGGTGATTTTGTCCTTAGTTTGATGTTGTCTGTGTACAAGAGAAAAATATACAATCCCGCACCAAATTGAATGATGTAACCTAGCTGACCAAATACTTGTTGAAACATATTGATTTATTGTTTTGTTGTAATCAATTCTTTGATGAAAAATTGAGACATGCACGCGTTTATAAAAACAACTTTTGAAACCGAAGCCATTGTCTTTGGTTTGGAGGGGGAAGGACAACCTCGGGGCTCATGATACATTTCGGCAATGCGTTTAATTAGTTCACCATCAGGAACATCACAGGAGTCTACCGCTTTTTTAAATTTTTGAATATCGATTTTAAGAAAAGTGCCTAAGGAATCCCGATTTTCAGAAGAATCAACCAGATAAAAAATGGAATCACTGTATTCCAGATAAAATCCTTGATAAGCATCAGATTTCTGCGAAAAACCAAAAAACGGAACCAAAAACAAAAGGAAGGCAAAAATTCTCATAACTCGTAATTCTACACTCTGCACTCTAAACTCAATTCACTTTCATCCTCTTATTCAAAAAAGTAATCCATTCTGAATACAAAGGCATAAGCGCATTAATATCTTCGGATAATTTAAAACCAACTTGAGCTGTTTCTTCGTTTTCATCGGAACCCATGAATTCTATCATTCGGTATTTCAAATTATTGGTCAAGTCACGAATCTGAACAAAAAGCGGATGTTTGTCTTCCCCAATTCGAGAAGTATGAATGGTTAATTCAGTGAATTGGTTATCCAAATTCTTATACAGTTCAAATACCTGATGAAAGGAATTAATCGACATGTTTTGGTTTTCAATGATTTTGGCTTCAAGATACGAAAAAGTACAGAAGTGAAAGATTTTTCAAAAGAAGCTATTTCACATAGAGTTTTTGGTTTAGAGAACACTTAAATCAATTATTAGATAGCTCTCTTCGCGCATCTTCGTGGCTTCTTAGTGAATCTTTGTGCAACAAATAAAGGATAAACAGAGAAATCCGTACTTTTGCACCCACGTTTTACAAATGGTAAAAATTCGCGACATAGAATTGGGTGATTTCCCTTTACTTTTGGCACCAATGGAGGATGTTTCTGATCCGCCATTTCGTAAGCTATGTAAGCAACATGGAGCGGATTTAATGTACACCGAATTTATTTCTTCCGAAGGACTAATTCGTGATGCCGCTAAGTCGGTCATGAAACTAGACATCTACGAATACGAAAGACCCATTGGTATCCAGATTTTTGGTTCGGAGATCGATTCGATGAAGAAGACGACGGAAATAGTCGAGAAGACCAATCCAGATATTATCGACATCAATTATGGTTGCCCTGTGAAAAAGGTAGCGTGTAAAGGAGCGGGAGCCGGAATTCTACAAGATATTCCGAAGATGGTTGCCATGACAAAAGAGATTGTGGAAACGACGCATTTGCCTGTAACGGTTAAGACGAGACTTGGTTGGGACGATGATACCAAATACATAGTTGAGGTCGCGGAAAGATTGCAAGATGTGGGAATTGAAGCCATTTCGATCCATGGTCGAACGCGAAAGCAAATGTATAAAGGGGAAGCCGATTGGACTTTGATATCAGAAGTAAAGAATAATCAAAGAATGCGCATTCCCGTATTCGGAAATGGAGATATTGATTCCCCTCAAAAAGCGGTGGAATACAAGGAGAAATATGGAGTGGATGGAGTCATGATCGGAAGAGCTGCGATTGGGTATCCATGGATATTTAGGGAGATTAAGCACTTCATCGAAACGGGTGGAGAAGAACTTGAAAAACCTGGGATAACTGAAAGGGTAGAGGCGGCAAAAGAGCATTTGCGAATGAGTATTGATTGGAAGGGAGAGATTTTGGCCATCAATGAAATGAAAAGACATTACACGAATTATTTCAAAGGAATCCCGCATTTCAAACCTTATCGTACCAAACTCGTAACCTCAATGGACTTGCAAGAAATTAATGATACGCTGGAGGAAATTCAGCAAAAGTTTTAAAATTATGGAGAAGGAAAGCAATTTTATATACGGAGTAAGAGCTGTGATTGAAGCGATTCGCAGCGGGAAAGAGATTACAAAAATCCTGATCCAAAAAGGACTTGAAAAAGAATTACTGAACGAATTGAATGCCGAAATGAAAGGTAAAAACTACCAGCTTCAATTTGTTCCTTATGAAAGATTACAAAGAGCAACAACTGGAAATCACCAGGGCGTTGTCGCTTATATTTCACCTGTAGAATATGCGAACTTGGAACATGTGGTCATGCAGTGTTTCGATGAAGGGAAAGTACCTTTTGTATTGGTTTTGGACAGAATTACCGATGTGCGAAACTTCGGAGCCATTGCAAGATCAGCGGAATGTTTTGGTGCCCATGCCATTGTAATTCCAGGAAAAGGATCTGTCAATATCACTGCGGATGCAATCAAAACTTCTGCCGGTGCACTGAATTCAATTCCAGTGTGTAAAGTAGATCAAATTGCAGATGGAGTTGATATTTTACAATCTCTTGGTTTGAAAGTTTATTCATGTACAGAAAAAGGTCTTCAAAAAGCGGAAGACATGGATTTTACTGAGCCTTGTGCCATCGTCATGGGATCCGAAAAAGACGGAATCACACCAAAAGTCATCAAAAGATCCAACGGTGTATTCCAAATCCCGATGACAGGAAATATCGCTTCTCTAAATGTGTCGGTTTCCGCTGGAATAGCTGCTTATGAAGTGTTGAGACAGCGTTCTTAGTGAGCTGTTACACAAAGATTCATTAAGAAGTCACAAAGATGCACGAAGAGATTAGTTAACATATCTCTTAATTCCCGTTTTCATCATTTTTACGTTAAAATTAAGCAGGAAACCAAGAGGGTAGTTTCCAAGTTTTAAATAGGTCAAAATCTGAGCCTGATGGACTTCATTCAAAGCTTCCACTGTCTTTAATTCAAGTACGATTTTATCCTCAACTAGTAAATCTAGTCGGTATCCATGATTAAGTTTGACTTCTTATAAATGATTGGTAGTGAAACTTCCTTTTTAACTTTCAAGCCGGACTGAGATAATTCATAAAACAAACATTCAGCATAAGCAGATTCCAAAAGACCAGGACCAAGTGATCGGTGTACTTCAATACACTTTCCTAACACCAAATTGGCGGTTTTCTCAATATTCATGATTTTGATTTAAGTGGTTGTCTACGAAGGTAAAAAATCTTTGTGAATCTTCGTGCTACTTCGTGCATCTTAGTGTAATAACCCCTCCAACTAGTACAACAACTCAAAAGCACTTCGATACCCACCAATCTGCTCTACATACTCCAACATCTTCGCATAAAAAGCATCGTTTCCAATGGTCGCCGAATCACCAACGATGATTAATTTTTCCTGAGCCCGAGTCATCGCCACATTCATTCTCCGATAATCCTTTAAGAACCCGATTTCTCCCCCTTCATTCGAACGAACTAAAGAAATCATCACAATCTTCTTCTCCTGCCCCTGAAAACTATCCACAGTGTTAATTGAACAATTCGTAATTCGTATCCCGATAGCTATTGGGACGTAATTCGTAATTTCTTCGACTTGCTTACGGTAGGGACTAATTATGGCAACTTCTTCCTTTTGAATTTCAGGATGATTCTCTATCAGTTTTTGGATCAGTTGAATTTCTCCAGAATTATAATATCCGGGACTGTTTTCTGCTTGTTCTTCTTCAAACCCAGTTCCAGCTGTGTCGATGAACTCTATTGGTTTTTGGTAGAATTCTTCAGTAGACTTCGCTTTCACTTCGGTCTTTAAATTCCCACCATAAAAATAGCTATTCGAAAAACCGACAATCTCTTCTTGCATGCGGTATTGGGTGTCTAAAAAAGAAATGTTTGCAATGGATTCAGCTGCAGATTCCAATAAGGATTTACCAAGTGTTTTCTGTGCTTCAGATGAAAGAATCGTAGGTGGCAATTGTTGATGATCGCCGCATAAAATCAAACGTTCTCCTTTCTGCGCCGCAACCCAACATGCAGGCTCTACGCTCTGACCAGCCTCATCGATCACGACATAATCAAAATGCATGGATTGAATTTCCTTGCTGGTACTTCCAATCAAGGTTGTGCAAATGACTCCGGCGTTTTCAATAAATTTTGTTTCAAGGTGTTCCTGCAAAGCCAATATTTCCTTACGAATCGCCCTCGCTTCCGCATACAATCGCTTTCTTTCTTGCCGGTCTTCCGCAGAGAAATTGCGCTTCCACTTCCCAGCTTTTTCTCGAATCTCTAGTGCATCCTTCTTGAGTTTCTTGATCAATTTATAATCGGAGGATTCCAGAATTTTCTCTTCTAAAGTATTATTGATTCGTCCAATTCTCAAAGCATTTTCACCTTTCAATCGATTGTAAAAATGATCTACTGCCGCATTACTCGGTGCGGTTACCAATACTTTCAAGCCTCTTGAAATAATCTCCTTTACAGCTTCTACCAAGGTGGTGGTTTTTCCCGTTCCGGGAGGGCCATGAACCAATGCTACAGAGTCCGAATTCAAGATATTCTCCACGGCTTTTTCTTGTGAAGGATTCAGTTTGGAATTCGCATAGTTCTTGATTTCATCTCTCAAACTTTGTTTTTGCTCATGGAAAATTTCATTGTAGAATTTATTGACCTTTTCATTCGCTTTCGACTCCAATTTTTCAAGAGCTATTTTCATCTCTCTAAAACTCTTGTCATCAACCGAGGCATAAAGTGCAAGCTTATCCGTTTCAAAAATAAAATCAGGAGTTTCTTCATTATTTAGGGTGATCTCAAGGCTACTTTGATCAAAATTAGATAAAACTCCATTGCATTTTTCTTCAGCAGATTGCAATTCAATCAGATCGCCTTTTTTGAATGGAATCTCTTGATTGACATCGTAATCAAAAATCAGAATGGGTTGCTCTTTTACCGAAAAATGATGTTTTTTTAAAAGTAAGGGGTAAACAGCTGAACCGTCTTTGACTTTGTTTTTTATATCATTTAAACCCGAAGAACTTTGATATCGATTTTTGGATTCTTCAAATTCGATTTCTAAGGCTTTTTTTAGAGTTGGAATTCTATCCATTTATAATGAAATTTGTGTCAATTATGAGCGAGAACAAGTATAGAGAATTAAGTCCGGAAGAACAAAGAGTCATCCTAAACAAAGGAACGGAAATGCCTTTTACGGGCGAATACGATAAACATTACGAAGACGGGGTGTATCATTGCAAACAATGCGGTGAAGCTTTGTATAAGTCTGAAGATAAATTCAGTTCAGGATGTGGATGGCCGAGTTTTGATGATGAAATTCCAGGTAAAGTCAAGCGTGTACTTGATGCCGATGGTCGGAGAATTGAGATCGTGTGTGCAAACTGTGATGGACATCTTGGACATGTTTTCGAGGGTGAAAGATTTACACCAAAGAATTTGCGTCATTGCGTAAATTCAATAAGTTTGACATTCAAAGCAAAATAAAATGAAGAAATTGATCGGGGTATTGGCAATTGCAATCCTTTTTGGATGTAATTCAGAAGAGAAGAAATCAGAAGGAAATCAAGCAAACAATGAAGAACCAAAAAAGCAGGAGAAAATCATTCCGGCAGACTTGGAGCTTGGAGATTATTCTTTTGTCGAAATAGGCGTAAAGAATACTTTTGATGAATCAAAGTCCTTCTACGAGACAATGGGATTCAAAGTGATTCCAGATCAATTTGAGGATACAGCGATGATCATGATGTCGGACAATTCCTTAAAAATCGTATTAAATAAAGGATCAATCGCACCAGCCATGTTGGTCTATCTAAATAAAGATTTGAATGGCCTTAAAGCTAAATTAAAAGAACAGGGCGTCTTATTTAGTGAGCCAGGAGATTATGTTCAAATCAAATCACCAAATGGAGCGCGAGTGGCGGTGTTGAACATGGATTCAGAAGGAAAATACCAAACAACTGCCCCAAATATGATGGGCTTGATGGAAACTGGTCAGATCGGCAATCCTGGAGCTTTACCTAATCCGGTAATCGGAGTTTTCGGAGAGTTTTCGCATCAAGTAAGAGATGTTGAAGCCGCGATGAAATGGTGGGCAAAACTTGGACTCATGGGTTCAGGTATCATGGAATATGGATACAAATTCGCCATCTTAATGGATAAATACAGCGTTGTAGGTGTGCACGAAAAGCAAGATGACAAATGGATTGGATCAGCCATTACATATTTCGCAACGGATCAAGACGCCAGATTGGCTAGACTAAAAGAAGTGTTACCCGCAACAATGATCAACGAATCCGCAAAATTAGGACCTGGTTCAGCAATCGTAAAAACCCCAGAAGGAAACTTGTTTTTTGTGTTTAAACTCTAGGTTTCGTGTATTAGTGTTTTTGGTGATCGCACTAATTGTTATTTTCGAATTACGAATTGCTAAAGCCCGTTCATCTCCTCATAACCTCCAGGAATGTGATAGGTAAAGAAATTGCTTAAACCTTCTTGTAAAAAGTATTTTTTGATCATCGGGAAAACGATTTTCTTCTTTACTTTCTTGCGATCGAGATAGTACTTACCTCGGTTTTTCTTATTGTAAATCACCATAATCTGATACACCCCGGTGTAAAGGTGTAATTTTCGAATCATCTCGTCTTCATCGTATTCCATGATGAATCTTTTGAATGTGTTGATACGCGTTTTTAGGGGATTCATATAAGAAATTCGATTGAGTTTACCTTTTTCAAAAAGGATATAGGAAATAGGTTTGTTTCCCGGTTCAAAAATGGCTTCCAGTTTTTTGTCTTTGAGTTTTACAATCCTATGTTGACCATCAACATCCGGATAATATTGATATTGAATATCTGCATAGCCATAATTTCTCGAAAGGTCGATTTCATTTTTATCTTTTCGATTTTCAATGGAATCAGGGATTGTTGCATCAAATTCCTGAATTTCTTGATAGATTTTATAGGGGTCGAAATGATTATTCAACCAATTCAATAATTGGATCTCGAAATAACCTGAATAATAGTAAAACCGGTATTTCGTTTTCTCAATAGTCAGTTGATTTAGATAATACATGGAACTATCCAAGTCTTCTTTCATCGCATAATAATAAGCCGCATCTCGGATGAGTTCGCTCTCATAATTCGAGTTGGCGAAGGTTTCTTTTAGTTTATGGAGATAGATGGAGCCTAATGCTGGGTCATCAAATTTTGCAGTTCCAATGATGAGGGTTCGAAGAGATTTTCTGTAGTCAAATAAGTTCGGACCAAAGTTTTGTCCAGTCTCCAAAACATGCGATTCGGAATCCAGAATTTCAACGTACTTTTTGAGAAAATCGAGTTTCCCTTTTCTTCCTCCTTCTTCAAACCAAATCAATTGATCGGCAAGCAAAAAATTGGATTTAGCCCGAACCAATGGGTTTTGATTCTTCGAATACTTTAATAGAATGTTTTTCAGTGTGTCAATTCGCCCTTCTTGTTTGGTTCTTTCTTCATCGGATCTTGGATAATTATGATTGCGATATTCCAACTCTTTTCCAATAAGCTCAACCGCAATCTCCGGACATTCATAGCCTTCTGAAACATCAATGGAGTTAGTCAGAATCTCTTCCCAGCTTTTGTATTGGGTTTTTCGCCAGAGCTCTTGAATTTTTTCGGTTTTGAAGCATTCATTTGAAAGATCTACGGTAGTCCTAAGCTTGATTTTACTGTTTATAATACAGGGATTACCGACCAGAAATGAAGTATCAGTCTGACCAAAAAGTGAAAGCCAGAAAAATAAAGATGCTATACTTATTATTCTGATCATTCTTTCTTCACATTATTAACAAAAGGCAAAAGTCTACTTATTCTTTCAGTTTGCTCATCATCAAGGAAAATAACATAAGAGATGATCATGATCAAGCCAAAAGAAAAGATTCCCATGAAAATGGCGATTCCTAAATGAAAAACAATTCCAAATGCCAATAAATAAGGCTTGATCTTTTTATTCCATACCAAAAAGGGAAAGGAAACTTGATAGGTTAAGGCTGAATAAGTCAGCAATTTCGCAATCCAGACATGTTGATATAAAAATTCGCCCAAACCAAAAAAGGAATAGGTTTTTATATTGATCGCATGCAAAAAAGCATAACCGCCCATCCATTCCATATCCATGAGTTTCCACCAGGATGAGATGATGTAAACCGATAGAAACTGAATCACAATGGCATACATGAAGGTGTTGTTCATGGCGTTTTGGACCAGCTGAATGTTTTTGTCTTCTGATTTCGTTTTGCCAATAAAAATCAAAAAGAAAAGGAAAATGCCCACTAAAACTTCTCCACCAGTATTAATCACTGAAGTTCTGGAGAGAAAATTCATCCAAAAAATAAAAACAAGAAGATTCATCCAGCGCTCATATTTCTCGAAATAAACCAAAGCAGCAAAAATCATCAGTAGAATCAAGAAGATCCAATTGTAGGGAATAAGTGCCGGGAAATTCCAAAAAGAAAATAGAGGAGAAGTACCATTTAAGTTTACAGCTCCAGGTTGGAAATAAGAATTCGGACCTAATAATTCATCCGCAGCCATCAAAACAATCAAGGAATTCAGAATGATAAAAAGCATCAATAACTTTTTAAATACCCGAATGCGCTCATGATATCTGAAATCCTGATTGAACCAAAAACTGATATGGTTTAATATTTTATTCAATTTCGATATCGAGGTAATATTCTTGTTTGAATTCTGTGTCATGAACCGTGAATCGAACCGTGGCACCTAAAAAGGCTCCCTCATAATTTTGCTTGAAACAACCGATCACAAGATTTTTCAAAGTCCAATAACCATTCATTTGCCGAAAACGCTTCTCTTGCAAACCTTCCAATTTTCGGCCCCAAGGAGTAGTGAGTTTTCTTAAATCATTATAAACCCACCAAAGTGCATTGTCAAAGCCGAGAACAACCTTTCCTTGCGGACTATATCGCAGCCAATTGAACACTTGATAATGCTTTTCCAGGGGATCTATGAAATCAGAATACTGGCCTTCAGCTTCCTTGAATTTGATTTCAATTTTTTTGTTGTCTCTGGGTGCGGGAACAAATAAACTCCAGTTTTGCCAAAATAGAGGGTAGATATAGCCATTTACAACATAATGGACATTCTCATTTTGGTGATTTTTCAGAGGGGATGTAAAAAGATAAGTGATGGAAAAGTGCAAAAACAAAAAGGATAAGCCCAAAAATGCGAGGATTAAGCGTATTTTTTTCGTATTTCTTCCATTCTTTTCCCGCATACATTAAATTTGCCTTTCAAATATAAGTAAATCGAAAAATAAATTATCATGATACAAGCCAATGACCCAAAACTAACTTCGTGGATTGAAGTGGAGAAAGATTCGGACTTCCCAATTCAGAATATTCCTTTTGGAGTTTTTAAGACGAAAGATTCAGCCCCACGAGTTGGAACAAGAATAGGAAATAAAGTAATTGATTTGAATGCACTATTCGTTCTGGGTTATTTTAAGAACTTACCTTTTGAAGGAAGCGATTTCAATACGTCTTCCCTCAATAATATCATGAAAAAAGGAAAAGAAGGTACACGTGAATTGAGAAACCGAATTTCGAAATTGTTCACAAGCGATTTTCCTGATTTAAAAAATAATGAACAACACGTAGCACAGGTTTTAATTGATATTGATGAGGTTGAAATGCTGATGCCAGTTGAAATTCGAGATTATACGGATTTCTATTCTTCTGAGCAGCATGCTTACAATGTGGGCTGCTTATTCAGAGACCCGAACAATGCCTTACTTCCCAACTGGAAACATATTCCTGTAGGTTACCACGGAAGAGCAAGTTCCATTATTCCTTCTGGACAAGCGATACACAGACCAAAAGGTCAGAAAAAACCACCAACGGAAGAAGTTCCGGTTTTTGGTCAGTCTAACTTAATGGATTTTGAGCTGGAGATGGCCTTTTTCACTTACGAAGGAAAACCATTAGGAGATCATATCACAACAGCAGAAGCGGATGACTATATTTTTGGAATGGCTTTATTTAATGACTGGAGTGCAAGAGATATTCAAGGATGGGAATATGTGCCTCTAGGTCCATTTCTAGGAAAAAACTTTGCCTCCTCGATTTCTTGTTGGATTGTGACTTTAGATGCGCTAGAGCCTTTTAGAGTAGCTGGTCCAGACCAATCCAATCCGAAGATTTTACCTTATTTGGAGTATGCTGGAAATAAGCATATCGATATCAATTTAGATGTATTCATCCAGCCTGAAGGTGGAGAAGAGAATTGTGTATGTAATTCAAACTACCGACACATGTACTGGAATATGAACCAGCAGTTGGCCCACCATACTGTAAATGGATGTAATATCAATAATGGTGATTGTTATGCTTCCGGAACCATTTCTGGACCAAATGAAGGTGAATATGGTTCGATGTTGGAGATTTCATGGAAGGGAACAAAGCCTTTTAAAATGAACGATGGAACGGAGAGAAAATTCATCAACGATAATGATACGGTAATCATGAGAGGATATTCAGAAAAAGACGGTGTAAGAATCGGATTTGGAGAAGTATCTGCGAAATTATTACCAGCGAAATAAAATTCAGCTACTCAGAATTCCCAATATGATGCTCAGGATTCCCAAATCCTGAGCAGCTTTGTTTTTTTCACAACACAATGCCCAAATTTTCACTCAAAAAACGATTCCAATCATTCCCTTATGCTTGGAACGGAATTGTTCTTTTGATCAAATTCACCCACAATGCTTGGGTTCATTTGTTTGCGGCAATTGTAGCTGTTATTCTCGGATTTGTTTTGGATATTTCACGGGGAGAATGGATGTTGCTGACGATTGTAATCGGACTAGTATTAGCTCTTGAAGCGGTCAATTCTGCAATCGAAATCCTCTGTGATCATTTGGCCCCGGAAAAGAATGAAGCCATCAAAAAAGTAAAAGATCTAGCCGCCGGAGCAGTTCTAATCGCAGCAATTACTTCATTCATTGTTGGCTTACTAATCTTCATCCCAAAACTCACCTAAAACCCAAACCCCCTATTACCTAATTCCTATTACCTATTACCTAAAAAAGCTAATCCATCAAAGCTTTATAAATAATGTTGTGAATATTCTTTCGAACGCCGAATTTGTAGATTCGTTTATTCACTTTGGGGTGGACACGATTGGAAAGGAAAATCATGATGATGCCGTTATCAGGGTCGGCCCAAGCACAGGTTCCTGTAAATCCGGTGTGACCAAACAAAGAAGAAGGCGCAAGTGGTGAAATTCCAAATGTTTTCTTGCTAGCCGATTGCTTGTTGAATCCAAGTCCTCTGTGGGACTCTCCATAAGATTGCGTGAAAAGGTCCACAGTTTCTTTTTGCAAATATCTTTTTCCTTCAAACGTTCCACCGTCCAATAACATCTGAAATAATTTAGCCAGATCTGTTTTGTTTGAGAATATCCCGGCGTTACCGGCAATTCCTCCGTAGAGAGCTGCATTTGGGTCATGGACATATCCTCTCAACAATTGTTTTCTCCACCATTTATCGTCTTCCGTTGGGACAATATCAAGCGTATCGTAACGCATTCTTGGTAAGTAAGTGGTTCTTCTCATTTCCAACGGTCGGTAAAAACAAGAATCTAAAAAGCGTGTGAAAACATCGTAATTGGCTTTTCTAGGTGTTCGAACCAAATTCTTTTTTGCAATGATACTCTTGAACATGCGATACAAAAGGTTCATATTAACATCTGAATATTTGTAGGCTTTTGATTTATCGATATAAAGTGAATTCATTTTTAACCACATGGAATCCAGGTAAGAACCATCTAAATAATAGCCATTTGCAATTTCAACACAGAAAATAGTGTCGTCTTTTTCATCACAATAGTATTTATCGTAGCGACCAATTTCTTTTTGGCGATCTACATACTTTAAATACTGAATGATAGGTGCTCCCGCAGGTAAACCAGATTTGTGAACTAGAATTTCATCAAAGCGAATATTTCGAATGGATGATTTACGCCTTCTTAAATGCAATTTCAAGGTGTCTTCTGGCAAATAGCGGTATAAAGAGTCCTGAAGTTTGTAGGCCTTTAATTCATATAATTTCATGGCAACCATGGTCGTGGCTACCACCTTAGTTAAAGAAGCGATGTCATAGACGTCCTTATCACTAATCTTATGCTCTCTCCTGTACGTTTGATAGCCAAAATTCTTATCGTAAATAATCTGACCATCCTTTGCCACTAAAACCTGACAACCTGGGAATGCTCTTCCGGATAGGGCTCGACGGACTAGATAATCAATTTGCGCCAAAGTGTCTGGATTAATCCCAACTTCTTCAGGTTTTGCTCTTCCCATTCGGGATCTTGAGATTTTTGTTCCTGGATTCTCGCCAAATTCTTTATGGTAAAAGGCAAGATTACCCTCAAATGAAAGTACCCCGCAAATCTGCTTGGCAAGTATGTACTGATTTTTATCCATGAAATGACTCAGATAGATTAGGTTTTTAGCTTCTTTCATTCGAAGAATATTAGACGGGTTTCCAACTAAAACAGTAATCACATTTTTATTTTGTACCGCCTGATTTATAGCATCAATCAAATCTGATTTGCACGTATCTAATTGGATTTTATCTAGAATCAAAATGCTTTTCTTGTTCGCTTTTGCAATACTTTGAATCAATTTAATGTCGGTATACTTAAATCCTACCGGATGAAAACCCGAATACTGATTAATGGTCCGCTGAAACCTGGAGAATTTATCCGTCGCATAGATGTCAAATCCCTTTTTAATATTATTAATTCCAAAAACCTTATTATTGATTAAAATACCCGAATTCCGAGCTAAATCGTATTGAAGATTTTTAATGATTCGATTGCTAATTGGATTTTGAAGACTATCTGGAATGGAATCAAAATCCTCTTTTAAAAATCCATTGCGCATCCAGGTTTTCGCCAAAAGATTTCTTTTAATCGAATACGAAAATTTATCTTTTTCGATCGAACCTAAATTGAGCTCTGAAAGCAACTGTTTATAGGTTTCAGGATGGTAATCAATTACAATAAGGTCCGCTCCCTTCTGTACAAGTTCTGTTATGTTTTTTGTGTTTTTGGATTCAACCCCAAATAAACCGTTGAACTTAAATCCTTCCCCAATTTTCCTCAAATCCGTATCGGAAGCAAGAATTTCTTCATTTAATAAAATAAAGGGTATACCTCTTTTCGCAATTTTTGAAAGATTCTTCTTAAAAAAGGAACTATCAGCCAAAAAATCATTTCCTAAATGAAAAGCAAATAAAGAATTCGATGCTCTTGAGGTGTCCAAAATTTCCATATAGGTTTCGAATAATTTCGGTTGCTCTTCAATTAGTGCTTTGGAATCTAATTCGAAGGCGGCATTATTGTAGTTGAAAATGTAGCCTGTTATGTCAGTTCTTGCTAAAGAACGCACCAATAAGTTGCGGTATTTTTTCTGAACCTTCTTCGATTCTGAATTCAGTAGTTCTTGGTCAAGAGCTAAGCTAGATTCCAGAAATTGTCGATTCGGATTCACAAAATAATAAGGTCGAATCAAATTGGCTGAATCCAAAGTTTGAATTGAGGATTCGATGAATTCCTGATTGCCATCAAAAATAAATCCACCTCCTTTAAGGTCTTTTAAATTGTAATTTGAATCCGCAGGAATTCTCCACAAAATATGCTGAAAAACGAGTTCTTCATCTTCCATTTTTGGGATGATCGAATCAGCAATACTTGGATTTACATCTAGAAAATCAATGGATACGGTTTCAATTTCTTCTTCTTCGGAAGAGCTTTCAGTTTCGGGAAGAAAAACGTAAACGAGGATAAAGACAAGCATTACTGCAAAGACCCAAAGAATGTATTTATAATGTCTTTTTTTCAAAAGCTTTGAAATGAATGCTTTAGTCTTCGAAATTATAAAATATATTCCACGAGAGAAACAAAAAACTATATTTGTCGCAAATATTTTTCCATTCTGTTTTAAATAATGAAAACTGTATCAAAATCTTGGGAATATTATGAATTGATCGATGTCGGAGGAGGACAAAAATACGAGCGATTTGGTGATTACTATTTTATCCGTCCGGAAAGCTTGGCTTATTTTCGTTCAGGACTTTCATTTACTGATTGGGAGAAAGAATGCGATTTCCATTTTGAAGAGAATGAGGGAGCAAAAGGAAATTGGAAAAAAGGAGAATTGGATAAAGCTTGGACGATTTTCTATGAAGATTTAGCCCTTAGATTGAAGATTACCAAGTTCAAGCATGTCGGTATTTTCCCTGAACAAGAGGTGAATTGGACCTACATTTCCGAGAATATAAATGAAGGTGATAAGTTTTTGAATCTCTTTGGGTATACCGGAGTGGCTTCTATTGTGGCTGCTCAAAAAGGTGCAAAAGTTATTCATGTAGATTCGGTTAAGCAAATTGTACAATGGGCCTCAGAAAATGCAGCGATGAACAATTTGGATTCAATTTCATGGGTCGTAGAGGATGCCTTAAAATTTGCAAGAAAAGAGCAGAGAAGGGAACGAGCTTATAATGGAATAATCATGGACCCTCCAGCATTTGGGTTTGGACCAAAAGGGGAGAAATGGAAAATTGAGGAAAATATTGAGGAATTAATTGATCTTGGAATTCGATTATTGGCTCCTGGAGGATTTTTAATCATCAATACTTATTCTCCAAAACTGCAATTAAAAAAACTTAGACAACTCTTAGATCCACACAAGCATCTTGGATCTTTTGAGGTATCTGAACTGGTTACAAAAAGTACTTCTGGAAAGAGTCTAACCAGAGGTAATCTAGTTCGATTCGTTAAGAATAAATAAATTGATTAGCTTGATGCAGGCTGAAAATTGCCCCAAAACCTAGAGGATTTTCTTTTCAAATACATCCAGAACTTCTAGAATACTTCCATAAGTATTGTTTCGAATAACTGAGAACTCGTCGTGACCAAACCATTTCACCTCTGTAATTCCTTCTTCTGTCTGGGGAATTAATTGATCCTCTCCCTTATACTTGAGAAAAAACCAAATGCTCTTTTTTAGAATTTGTTTGCCATTCAATTCATAACAATGGTAGGTATCGCAAATCTTCTTTTTGATTTTTGGACCCTGGATATTGCACTCTTCTTCAATTTCCCGAACCGCACCTTCTTCTTCATTTTCTCCTTTTTCAAGTTTTCCTTTTGGGATGTCCCATTTTCCATGACGCTTAATGAAGAGGAACTTTTTTCCTTTTTGAACAAGACCTCCGGCAGCTATGATTAATTTGAAATGACTGCAAAAATCTTCCCATAATCCTTCAAGATCTTCTGTTTCAATGGTTAAATCATCTTCGGAATGAAAGATTATCGAGTCTAAATTTTTTCTGGTCTTAGGTGAGTCCTGAATACTGATTTTGGTCAGTTTCTTTTCTGAAATATTGCTCAGGATTATTTGTCTTGTTTCAATAAAAACTTTATACATTTGCGCCTATGATTACGAACAAAGATAGAGCCCTAAAAGTAGCAGAATTTTTGCTACAAATCAAGGCAGTAAAACTTCAACCTTCTAATCCATTTACTTGGGCTTCCGGATGGAAGTCGCCTATCTATTGTGATAACAGAAAAACACTTTCTTATCCTCAGATAAGAACTTTCATTCGTCAGGCTTACACTGAGATTATCCATGAAGAGTTTGGGACTCCCGAAGTTATAGCCGGGGTTGCAACCGGTGGAATAGCTCAAGGTGCTTTGATTGCACAGGAATTAGGTGTGCCCTTTATCTACATTCGATCTTCGGCTAAAGGTCATGGAATGCAAAACATGATCGAAGGAGATTACGTGGAAGGACAAAATGTGGTTGTAATAGAAGATCTTGTTTCCACAGGAGGTTCAAGCTTAAAAGCTGTTCAAGCACTTCGGGAAGCAAAGATGAATGTGAAAGGAATGGTTGCAATTTTCAACTACGGATTTGATTTAGCGGAACAGAATATGAAAGAGGCAAAGTGCAAACTAGTCACAATTTCTGATTACGATCATTTGGTTGAAGAAGCTTTGAAATTAGGGTATATCAAAGAAGGTGATTTGCAAAGTTTGAAAGAATGGCGACAAGACCCTTCAAATTGGAAAGGATAAAATGAAGATTGAATCAGAAAAAGTTGTCGTAAGTGACTCAAGAGAAGTGGTTTTTGCTTATGTCTCAGACATGAATAATATCATTAATCTATTGCCTCAGGATAAGGTTTCTGAGTGGAAGTCAACTGAAAATGACTGCTCTTTCAAAGTTCAAAATACAGCCACAATCTCCTTGGTTAAAATTGGTGATGAAGCTCCTGGAAAACTCTTTATGGAGTCGGGGGAAAAATCGCCTTTCCCATTCACACTTACCATTTACATTGATCAAACGGAAGACGGGAAATGTGAAGGCTATATTGTTTTCGACGGGAAAGTGAACACATTCTTGAAAATGATGGTGGAAAAACCGCTAACAAATCTGTTCAACTACATGTCGAACAAGCTAAAAGAGATTCACGCTTAATCCAAAAGGAATTTGACTTCTTTATTATTAAAAGTTTTTACGCTTTGATCGGCGATTTGAATTTCGAGCTGACCTAATTTATTTACCCCTTTAATAGTTCCTTCAAATTCACTTTCATTAGAAGAAAATGTCCGTATTTGGTTTAATCCAAAAAGAGAGTTTTTATAGGAATCATCAATCTGATCATAACTTCCCTTCTCAAATATGAAATACCATTTTTCCATAAACTTCAAGAAAAGATGTAAAACCTGTCTTTTGTCTTGTTTTTCATTCAGTATTTCGCTTAAGGATAGGGCATTTAGATTTCCATCAAAATCTTGATTGACATTCAGGCCTACTCCAATTAAAGAGGTTTCGACCAATTTTCCTTTGACCGTATTTTCAATGAGTATTCCCGAAATTTTCTTTTGGTTTACCAGAATATCATTGGGCCATTTTATCGCAGCTTGTATATCAAATTCTGCAAGCGTATCTGCCAAAGCAAGACAAGTGATTTTTGATAGGATAAATTGATCTTCAATAGGAATTTTTGGTTGTAAAATCAGGGTGAAAGTAAGGTTGGCTCCAGCTTCCACTTCCCAAATATTGCCGGATTGACCTCTGCCTTGAGTCTGATTGTCTGCCAAAATTACAGTCCCAGGTATTACTTTTGTCTGCTTTATGAGAATGGCAGCAAAATTGTTCGTAGAATCTACATCTGCTAAATGAATCAGATTCTGGCCCATGAATAATGTTTCCGGATTCTTCATTTATTGGGACATTTAGACGAATATAGTTTAAAATTAGTTAGATTTACGGGTTTAAAATTTTATTTAATTGATCAAAGAAAAAGTTATCTCTTCAGAAAAATTGGCAGACGTTATAGTTGATGCTATTCAAGATGTGAAAGGGAAATCCATAACTAAGTTAGATCTTAGGGGAGTAGAGCACGCGGTCTGTGATTTTTTTATCATTTGTAGTGGAGAATCAAATACGCAAGTAGATGGTATCAATAATTCCATTCAAAGAAAGGCAAGAGAAGTACTTCAAGAAAAACCTTGGCATACGGAGGGAACACAAAATTCAGAGTGGATTTTGTTAGATTATGTGAACATTGTCGTCCATATTTTTTATAAAGATTTAAGAGAGTTCTATGATCTTGAAGATTTATGGGCTGATGCAGAAAGAACAGATTACGAAGATATTTTTTAATAATGGCAAATAATACAAGCAACAATAAGAATAAAAAGAAAGGATTCAATTTTTATTGGATCTATGCGATCATCATTTTTGTGATCATCGCTTTACAGCTTTTCAACATGAGTGGAGGAGCGAAACAGATTTCGCAAAATGATTTTTTCGATGTCGCTGAAAGAGGATGGGTTGAGGAAGTTGTTATCGTAAACGGAAAACAAGTTGAGGTTTTCGTTATAGAAGATTCAATCCCCGTTTTAGCGGAATACAAAGATGAATTCAAGAATATCAAGAAACCAGACAAAGGTTTTGGTAGCAGTGCGCCAACTTTGACTTTTGAAATTAGTTCGGCAGAAAAGTTTGAGGAGAAATTTGATGTTGTTAACGATTCTCTAAAAGTGAAAGCTGCTAAAAATGATAAGTACAAAGAGATTGAATTTAGGTCTGAAACAAGAGAAGATTGGTTTGGTACAATTCTAAGTTGGTTCTTACCTTTGATTATCATCATTGTGATCTGGGTTTTTATCATGAGAAGAATGACTGGTGGTGCTGGTGGCGGTGGCGGACAAATATTTAATATTGGAAAGTCCAAAGCTCAGGTCTTCGAAAAAGGAAAAGGAACCAATGTAACTTTCCAAGATGTAGCCGGACTGGAAGGTGCAAAAGAAGAGATCCAAGAGATTGTTGAGTTTCTTAAGAACCCGAAAAAATATACAGAACTAGGAGCAAAAATTCCGAAAGGAGCTTTATTGGTAGGACCTCCGGGTACTGGTAAAACTCTTTTAGCAAAGGCAGTTGCTGGTGAAGCCAAAGTTCCTTTTTTCTCGCTTTCAGGATCTGATTTTGTGGAGATGTTTGTTGGAGTTGGTGCTTCTAGAGTAAGAGACTTATTTAAGCAAGCAAAGGAGAAGGCTCCTGCAATCATATTTATTGATGAAATTGATGCTATTGGACGTGCCAGAGGAAAATCGGCTTCCATGGGAAGTAATGATGAAAGAGAGAATACATTGAATCAGCTCTTAACTGAAATGGATGGTTTCGGAACAAATTCTGGAGTTATTATTCTTGCAGCAACAAACAGAGCTGACATCTTGGATCGTGCCTTGATGAGAGCGGGTCGTTTCGATCGTCAGATTTATGTTGACATGCCAGATCTTAATGAAAGACAAGAGATCTTCCAAGTGCATTTGAAACCATTGAAATTGGATAAAGACATTGATATTGATTTCTTATCAAGACAAACACCAGGTTTCTCTGGGGCGGATATCGCGAACCTTTGTAACGAAGCGGCTTTGATTGCAGCAAGAAAAAAGAAGAAAGCGGTTGAAAAACAAGACTTCTTGGATGCCGTTGATCGAATCATTGGTGGTTTAGAGAAGAAGAATAAAATCATTTCAAAACAAGAAAAGAAAACGATTGCGTTCCACGAAGCGGGACATGCTACAGTTTCTTGGTTGTTGGAACATGCACACCCATTAGTGAAAGTTACGATCGTTCCGAGAGGACAATCACTTGGTGCAGCTTGGTATTTACCAGAGGAAAGACAGATTACTACAACGGAGCAGATCCTGGATGAAATGTGTGCTGCCCTAGGTGGAAGAGCTGCGGAACAAGTCATGTTTGGTAAAATTTCTACTGGTGCACTTTCCGATCTTGAAAAGGTAACCAAACAAGCTTACGCCATGGTTTCCATCTATGGTCTGAATGATAAAATTGGAAATAGATCTTACTATGATTCTCAAGGGAGAAATGAATACAGTTTCTCAAAACCGTATTCGGAAGAAACTGCCAATTTGATCGATGAAGAATCGTCTAAAATAATCGAAGCGCAATACCAAAGAGCATTGAAGCTTCTAAAGGATAATGAGGAAGGTTTAACTAAACTCGCAAACAAACTTCTAGAGAAAGAAGTCATTTTTAAGGAGGATTTGGAAGAAATTTTCGGAAAAAGACCTTGGGGAGTTGAAGAGCCTGCTGTAAAAGAGATCAAAAAAGAAGCTGAAAAAGAGGAGAATGCAGAAGAGGAAAAGAAAGAAGAAAAAGACCTTTCTCCAGACGAACTTTCAGCAAAATCTTTAGTCGATTCAGGTGAAAAAGAAAAAGAAGCTTCGGATTCGAAAGAAGAGGCTGAAGATGATAAGGAAGAAGAAAAGAAAGAATAAACTTTTATGGAAGGTTGGACTCAAATATATACAACTACATCCAGTGCTTTAGCAAATATCAAAAAGCACTTGCTTGAAGATAAAGGTATTTCAGTCATTCTTCTCAATCAAAAAGATTCACTATACAATAATTTCGGAGAGATTAAATTGTATGTAAAGCCCGAGTTTGCGATTAAAGCGATTCGAATCATAGAGGAGGACGATAATGAGTAATATTCTTGTTCGTGCGCTTTCTGGTGGAGTTTATGTCGCCCTCTTGATTCTGGCAGTCCTTTTCTACAGTCAAATTGCTTTTTTGATTTTCGGAATTCTAGCAGGAATCGGTTTATTTGAATATCAAAAGCTAACTGCCAAATTAGGCTATTCCAACAATGCGAAAATATACATAGCTTGTGGTTTACTCGCCTATGCACTATTTGGTTATGCTGGTATGAATTATGGTTCGATATTACTCTGGGGTACACTTCCTCTAGTTTTTCTTGGAATCATGATCCAAGCTCTGTTCTCAGAAAATAAAAATGCCATGCTTTCTTCTTTAGTTGGGATTGCAGGATATATCTGGATCTTACTTCCCTTATTGCTCGTTCATTTCTTGTATTCCGCTAATCTAAATGGCAAAATTTTAGATTTTTGGCCTGTTTTAGGAATGATGATCCTAACATGGACCTCGGATACTTTTGCTTATTTGACGGGAAGGTTTTTTGGAAAGACCAAGTTGTTTGAACGCATCAGCCCAAAGAAAACTTGGGAAGGTGTGATTGGAGGTATTGTTTTTAGCTTAATTGCCTCTTACATTCTTTATCTTGTTGATGATCAAAGAGAGTGGTTTTTCTGGATAATTTTGGGTCTGATTGTTCCTGCATTTGGAGTTTTAGGCGATTTATTTGAGTCATTAATTAAAAGAACCGCGGGTGTTAAAGATTCAGGTGATTTAATCCCAGGTCATGGCGGTATTCTAGATCGAATTGATGCCATGCTTTTCACCATTCCGGCTACTTTTTCATGGATTTTTATTTACGGTTTGATTAGGTAATTACTTTTTGAGTTAAATTCGCCTCATGAAAATTCACAAACAAGGACATGGAATTATAACAATAGCCTTTCTTCTATTGGGAGGCTTGTGTACGCTTTTTGTAATGACAATTCCATGGATTTGGCTCTGGGCAATCTTAGTGCTCGCGGCAGCCGTGTTTTTCTTTTTAATTGTTTACTTTTTTAGAGTCCCTAAACGGTCCATAAATATCCAATCCGATGGCGTTTTGAGTCCAGCAGATGGAAAAGTTGTTGTAATCGAAGAGGTAGAGGAAACGGAGTATTTCAATGACAAGCGAATTCAGATTTCAGTATTCATGTCGCCTTTGAATGTACATGCAAATTACAACCCAATAGGAGGGAAGGTGTCTTATTTCAAATATCATCCCGGAAAGTTTTTAGTTGCTTGGCACCCTAAGTCATCGACTGAGAATGAGCGAACGACTATGGTGGTTAAAGATGACAAGGGAAGGGAGATTCTATTTAGACAAGTTGCTGGAGCTGTAGCTAGACGGATTCGTTGGTTTCAAAATGAAGGTGATCAAGTTGGTCAAGGTGAAGAAATGGGCTTTATTCGTTTTGGATCCAGATTGGATATATACTTGCCCTTGGATGCAAAAATTGAAGTTGAGCTTGAGCAGGTTGTGAAGGCAAAGCAAACGGTTTTAGGAAGCTTCTAAAAGATTTTCCGTATCTTTAGGGAATCTATTGAATCAAATATTTAGAACTTATGAAAAAATTAGCATTAGCGATCGCACTAACTGGATTTATCGGAACCTATTCAATTGCGAATACAATCGACCCGATAAAAATGGAAGTTGATGGAGATCACGACAATAAAAAATGCAAGGATAAGAATTGCAAGAAATGTAAAGACTCCAAGAAAACTTGCACAAAATCGAAAGAAACAAATGCCAAAGCAGCAAATACAAAATCATGTAACAAGTCTGCTAACGGGAAAAAATCTTGTTGTGCTCACGGAAAGAAATAAGAGTTTAAAAAGATTATAATAAAATTAAAACGCTCCACTTGTGGAGCGTTTTTTTTATGCCATAAAAAAAACCTGAGCAATGCCCAGGTTTTCAGTTTTATAATGATAAACAACTACGCTTTCTTCGCAGCAGTTTTTCTTCTAGTTGTTTTCTTCTTAGCTTCTTTCTCCTCCAACTCTTTTTGAGCATTTGGATTCTCTATTAGAATTCTTCCACAATGTTCACAAACAATGATTTTCTTTTTCGAGTTGATATCCATTTGTCTTTGTGGCGGGATCTTATTAAAACATCCTCCACAAGAATCTCTCTCGATTTTTACAACAGCCAATCCGTTTCTCAAGTTGTTTCTCAATCTATCATATGCTGTAATCAATCTATCATCGATTTGCTTTCTAGCTTTTTCAGACTTCGCTACCAAATCATCTTCGTCTTTTTGAGTTTCAGCGATGATTTCATCTAACTCATTTTTCTTAGCGTCCAAGTCAGCTTGCCTTCCTTCTAATTCCGATTTAGCCTCGTCGATTACTTCCTTCTTAGAATCAATTTGAGCTTTTCCCTCTTTGATTTTCTTTTCAGAAAGTTGAATCTCCAATTCTTGGAACTCAATTTCTTTGCTTAAAGAATCAAACTCTCTGTTATTTCTAACATTGTTTTGCTGTTCCTTATATTTTTTAATCAAAGCTTCTGAATCTTTGATCGCATTTTTTCTATTGCTGATCTCTCCTTCAAGCTCCTTCGATTCTTCTTCTAATTTTGAGATTCTTGTTGTCAGACCTTCCAATTCATCTTCTAAATCCTGAACTTCCAAAGGAAGTTCTCCTCTAATCGTTTTGATTCGATCAATTTCAGAATCAATATTTTGAAGATTAGCTAAAGCGTCTAATTTTTCAGCTACTGAAGCGTCTTTACCTATTGTTTTTTTGGCCATGTTTATTAAAAATAATTAATCGGATTTGTATTCTCCTCCGTTAAATGAAGGGCAAATTTAGGAAATTTTTTCTTTAATATGTCATGCAAGAGGTTTTTCGTGTATTGCTCGCTTTCGTAATGACCAATATCTGCAATGATGATTTTGTCTTCGGCATCGAAAAATTCATGATATTTAAAATCACCCGTAACGTAAATGTCTGCGTTTTTACTCATTGCTTTTCTGAGCAAGAAACTGCCTGATCCACCGCAATAGGCAACTTTTCTTATCTTGCTTTTTACAATTTTAGTATGACGAATACAGTCGACCTGAAACACCTTTTTGAGATGATTTAAAAAATCTATGCTGTCCATTTCCTTTTCTAGGTTTCCGATCATTCCCGCTCCTTCAAATTTATTTGTGTTTTCCAATGCAACTAAATCATAAGCAACTTCCTCATATGGATGAGCATGGAGCATCTTTGAAATAACTTGTGATTGAATATGTTTGCTGAGAACTACTTCAATACGAACTTCATCTTCTTGATGTCTTTTTCCTTTTTCTCCATACGCAGGATTGGAATTCTCATCACCTTTGTATGTTCCAGTTCCTTCAAGGTTGTACGAGCATTCGGAATAATTACCAATATTTCCAGCTCCTGCTTCGAAAAGAGCAGACCTTACTTCTTCGCTTGATTCTGTTGGACAAAAGACTGATAGCTTCATTAATTTTCCTTTAACAGGATCAAGAATCTTGAGGTCTTGAAGTCCCATTCGATTTCCAATTTCAAAATTCACACCCTTTAGATAGTTGTCTAAATTGGTGTGGATTGCATAAATAGCGATGTCGTTTTTGATCGCTTTTATAACGGTTCTTTCCACGTAATTCCTTCCCGTAAAAGACTTTAAACCTTTGAAAACGATAGGGTGATGCGCGATAATTAAATTGGCCCCTTTTCGGATGGCTTCGTCAAGAATGATCTCTGTGCAATCTAAAGATATGATCGCACTCGTAATTTCTTGATTGGCATCACCGACGATCAATCCTGAATTGTCATAACTTTCCTGACTACTCAAAGGCGCAAGAGATTCTAAATAAGCGATAACTTCACGGATTCTCATAATTATGGACTAAAAGTTTACTTTTGTAAATCTATAAAATGAAATTGATACGCTTCATATTTTTCCCCTTTTCTATCCTTTACGGAATAGCAATTCTGATTCGAAACTATTTGTTTTCAAAAGGGATTCGAAAAGGAGTGGAGTTCGACTTACCCATCATTTGTGTTGGAAACCTATCAACAGGTGGGACCGGAAAAACACCGCATTCGGAGTATTTGATTGAGCAGTTTTCAGAAAAATACCAAACCGCTATTCTAAGTAGAGGTTATAAACGTTTGACTAAAGGATTTGTCAGAGCAGATGAAAATACAACTTGGCAGGATGTCGGAGATGAGCCTTTGCAGTATTATTTTAAATATGCGGATAAAGTCTCGGTGCAAGTGGATGAAGAAAGAATTCGCGGTGTGATTCGTATCGCAGGAGATCAGCCTAATACGGATTTGGTAATCTTGGATGATGCCTATCAACATAGGTCCCTTAAGCCTGGATTTACAATTTTATTGACCGATTTTCAAAATCCATTTTATGCGGATTATCTTCTGCCAATGGGAGACCTCAGAGAATTTAGGTCAGGAAAAAATCGAGCCGATTATATTGTGGTGACTAAATGCCCAGAGCATCTTTCGAAAGAGGAAAAAAGTCGCATGATGCAAAGAATTGATCCAAATTCGAATCAGAAAGTGTTTTTTTCCAGAATTCATTACAAAGGGATTTTCAATTTGAAGAACCAAAAAATAGAAGAGGTTCCGGAGAATATTCTGCTAATAACTGGGATTGCAAAATCAGGTCCGATTGTAGAAATTCTGAAAGACCGAAACGTTAAACATTTGAAGTATCCCGATCACTATAGGTTTAAGCAAAGAGATATAGAGAAAATCACAGATATATTTGGTAATTTCGCAGCCGGAAATAAAATCATCCTTACAACGGTTAAAGATCTGATGCGATTAAGGTTTTTTAAGAGTTTTATGGATGAGCTAGGTGAGAATATTCACTACCTTGATATTTCTATTAAAATAGACGAAGAAAAAGAGTTTTTGAATGGAATCGAAAATTACATTGAATCAAATAAACGAGACGACTCAGTTCATTCAGAATAAGACGGGTTTTAAACCTGAGATTGGAATTGTATTGGGTACTGGGCTAGGCGGATTAGTGAATGAAATAGATATTCAAGTTCGAATTCCCTATGAAGAAATCCCGCACTTTCCAGTGTCTACCGTAGAATCTCACTCAGGAGAATTAATTTTCGGAACCATTGGAGAAAAAAATGTGATTGCCATGAGAGGGCGATTTCACTATTATGAAGGTTATTCACTTCAACAATGTACTTTTCCGATTCGAGTTTTTAAAGGTCTTGGAGTAGAACGTTTACTTATTTCCAATGCCTCTGGTGGTGTGAATCCAGATCATGAAATTGGGGAAATAATGATTATTAATGATCATATAAATTTCTTCCCCGGGAATCCTTTAATTGGACCAAATTTAGACGATTTAGGGCCGCGATTTCCAGACATGAGTGATGCTTATGATCAAGAGATGATAAATAAAGCGACTCAGATTGCAAAAGAATTAAATATTCGAGTAGCTCAAGGTGTTTATTTGGGGCTAACTGGACCAACGCTCGAAACCCCAGCGGAATATAAGATGGTTCGCGTTCTTGGTGCTGATGCGGTTGGGATGTCGACCGTTCCAGAAGTAATTGTTGCACGACATATGGAAATGAAGGTATTCGGCGTTTCTATTGTGACGGATTTAGGTGTTCCAGGAAAAATTAAAAAAGTTTCGGTTCAAGATGTGATTGAAGTAGCGAATAGACAGGAGCCTTTGATGACAAAGATTATGAAAGAATTGATTAATAGAATCTAAGAATGGATTTTAAAGAAGAATTATTAGATAAGTACGAGGCTGTAATTGGACTTGAAGTTCATATTCAGCTGAATACAAAAACGAAAGCTTATTCATCCGATCGGTATAAGTATGGTGATTCGCCAAATTCAGATGTTTCAGTAATTTCTTTGGGGCATCCCGGAACTCTTCCAAGATTTAATAAGCAGGTTATGAATTACGCCGTGAAACTTGGAGTTGCACTGGATTGTGAAATCACGGAGAAAATGAATTTTGCGAGAAAGAATTATTTCTATCCAGATCTTCCGAAAGGATATCAGATAACGCAGGATTTAACTCCAATTTGTACGGGAGGAGCGGTTAAAATAAAAGACGAAAAAGGAAATGATAAGCTGGTGCATCTTACAAGAATCCACTGGGAAGAAGATGCAGGAAAAAGTATTCACGATTTAGATCCATTCAATACTTTGGTTGATCTAAATAGAGCTGGGGTTCCTCTTTTGGAGATTGTTTCAGAACCTGAAATTAAATCTTCAGAAGAAGCCTATAATTACTTATACGAAGTCAGAAAATTGGTTCGATATCTTGAGATTTGTAATGGAAACATGGAAGAAGGGTCTTTGAGATGTGATGCCAATATTTCGGTAATGCCCAAAGGTTCTGACACCTTCGGAACAAAAGTCGAGGTCAAGAACATGAACTCAATGCGAAATGTGCAAAAAGCAATTGAGTTTGAGATTCGAAGACAGATCATTGCAAATGAAACTGGAGAAGAAATCAAGCAGGAAACCAGAGCTTATGACGCATTGAATAATCGAACGCTTTCGATGAGGTCCAAGGAGTCGGATAACGATTACCGCTATTTTCCAGAGCCAGATTTACCCATTATTCGGGTTTCTCAAGAGTATGTTTCAGAGGTAAAGGAAACCATGCCTCCACTTCCAGATCAGCTTTACAGAAAGTTTACTGAAGAATTAAAGCTTAGTGATTATGATTCCAAAATCTTAACGGATTCAAAAGAGGTTGCACTTTATTTTGAAGAATTGATTCAACACAATACGAATTATAAATCTTGTGCCAATTGGTTAATAGGAGATATTAAAAGTTACCTGAATGATAAGGCCATAGAATTGGAAGAGTTTCCTGTGAAACCAGAAGCTATAGCTGAATTGGTTCGCATTATTGATGAAGGTAAAGTGTCGAATTCAGTAGCTTCCCAAAAAATATTTCCTTTGATAGTTGAAAACCCAGAGAAGTCAGCTTTAAAAATCGCCGAAGAAAATAATCTCGTTCAAGATTCAGATGAAGATTCAATTAAAGATTACATTCTTCAGGTTTTTGAAAATAATCCCTCCGAAGTTGAACGATACAAAGGTGGAGAAAAACAATTGGTTGGTTTCTTCATGGGACAACTAATGAAAGTTTCAGGAGGGAAAGCCGATCCTAAATCTGCAAACAAATTAATAAGAGAACTTTTAGAACAATAGAATGAAGAAAATTTTAGCATACATATTTATCGGGGCCTTTTTAATCTCTTGTGGAGGTGAAGAAGGAGGTTCGGAGTCGAATAAGGAGGTTAAACCAAAGGAAAATGCGTCAGAAGAAACGACAGCAAAATTGAATGGGAAAATCGAAGGCTCGGCCAATGAGGAATTGGTTTTTGCAATTAATCAAGCAGGAGCTCAACCTAAAGAAATTGGTAGAACAAAGACGAATGAAAATGGTGAGTTTTCCATGAATCTGCCTGTTCAAGGAATGAATGTGGTTTATGTGAATTATTCAGGTCAGAATCTGACTCTTTTGGTTCAGTCAGGAGACGAAATCAGCATAAGCACGAAGAAGGAAAACATCATTCAAAACCTGGAGGTTGATGGGCCAATCACGATGAAATTGTTTAATAAATACATCCGAAAAGTATTGTCGAATCGAGATGAATTGATTGCACTTTCAGAGAAGTTTAATGAATTGCAAGCGATCGATGCCAATGCCGCTGCTCAGGTGAAAAAAGAAATTGATGGAATCATGAAAGGAATTCATGATTGGAATAGAGAGCAAATTGACGCGCATCCAGATGAACCGGGGATGTATTTGTTTTTACAAGATTTAGGTCCCAACCAAGGTTTGATCAATTGGGATACTCAAAATTTGGACTACCACAAACGTGTATTGAAGGCAATGCAAGCAAAGTACCCTGAGAATACATTGACAACAAAACTTGCTTCTGATATCGAGTCATGGGAGTCGCAATTAGTAAGTGTTCAAAAACAAAAAGATCGAATCAAAAAATATGGAGATCTTAATCGGGATATTCGTATAGGAAAACCTGCTCCTGATATTTTTCTGGATACACCGGATGGAAAAGAGATTAAGTTGTCTGATTTAAAAGGAAAAGTTGTACTGATCGATTTCTGGGCGTCTTGGTGTGGTC
>JAUICI010000022.1 GCA_030427935.1 Bacteroidia bacterium
TCGGCATCGTATGGCGGGAGCCTATGCGGATTACTCCGAATACCAGAAAACGAAGGATGTAAAGATCAAATTTAAAACCAATCATAAAGAGTTGATCGCTAATGAGAAACCAGCGAAATAACCAAAACAGAAAAGCGCCAATTGGCGCTTTTTTATTTTAATAAAAATGATGCTTTTTACTAGAGTTTTTCCAGCCTGCATAAGCTTGGTTGCTTACGAAAAATATCTTCACATCCGCATAAGCTTGATTATCTACAAAATAGACTTTCTTATCAGCATAGGCCTGATTGTCTACGAAATACCATTTTCCATCATTATTTCCCGCATAGGCTTGATTGGAAACTTTGTAGACTTTAAGATCCGCATAAGCTTCATTATCTACAACATACACTTTTACATCTGCATAGGCTTGGTTGTCAACCGAAAATATTTTCTGCGCTTTTGCTGAAAATGCTCCGCAAACGAGCAATGTGGCAAGAAGAAATTTATTCATGATTATTTGTTTTGAGTTTCCTTAAATGTACAAAATCAAAGATTGAAAACCTACTTTGTTTGATATGACAAATTCTTCTTATTTTAACCTAAAATTGAAATTATGAATAAACTGATTTATGTTTTGGCTCTTGGTGGAGTGTTTGTATTGACTTCTTGTGGAGGTGAAGAAAAGAAAGATGAAAAATTACCGACATTTTGTGAATGTATAAATGCAAAAGGAGCACCACCTTCTGGTTGTGATAAGGTAGTGCCTGAGGACATGTCTGAGGACGAATTCAACAAGAAATACGAAGAGTGTAAAGAGAAAAAATAATTAACTTAAGCGTCGAAAGGCGCTTTTTTTATGAGATATTTTTGGATTACTATAGTATTGATTTCCTCCCTTTTTTCTTGTTCCTCGGAGCAAACGGGTAAGAAGGCAGAGAGCACTGATGAGAATAAGGTAACTGTTTCTCAAATTGAATTTAATGGGTCACCTGAAGAAATTGGACAACAGATCATGGATCATTTTTATGCTGGAATGAATGCAAAGGATCTGGAGAAAACTTGTCAGGTTTTGCATTCTGAAGTGACTTACATGGATGCTGTAAAAGGTTTTGATCGGGTTAAAAAGCACCTTGTAAAGGTATTTAATAATGAACCTATTAACTGGCTAACCTTAAAAGACATGAAGATTGTCAAAGCGACTGAAGAAAAGATTGTGATCTATACTTTGGAGAATGATGCGAATGGATTAGGAGATAATATTGGTTATTATGTCATGGAAAAGGAAAACGGACAGTTTCGTCTAATTGAAATCACGATTCCAAATGTTGAAGTCGACGATTATAAAAATTTATAAAACACTTTGAGGTTCCTTCTATTTCAAATTCTTTTTCTTTTCCTGATTTCTTGTGGAGAGGAAATGATTGTATTGGATTTTTCGAATATGGAAAAACCCGAACAGAAATTTGAAGATGAATATCCCCTAGATACCGCTTTATCAAGAGCACATGAAATGTATAAAATCAATAAAAAATGGGGTTGTTACATGGAAACAGATCGGTCTGTTTATGGCGCGGGAGAAGAGATTCTAGTTACTTTGTACAATAAAGCGGGTGAAGGTGCTCAAACGATTTATTTATATCCATCTGATGAAGAAGCTTTGAGGCCAATTAGGGCTTACAATCTATTTGAGCCGAAAGAACTCAAAGATGATGATTACAACAAAAATGCGGTTTCTCGCGACCCTTTGATTCATGGCTTTTTTCAGGTTTCCCATGAGGATTTGTATTCCTTGACCTTTTATGGAATACCAGAGGTGATTTCCAGTAAGTTTGATTTGAACCCCTTTGAGAAATCATTGGAGCCCGGAGAAGAGTTTAAATTCAAGATCATTCCCCCGAAAGTGAAAGGATATTATGTGATTTATGCTTTTAAATGGTCCCATGATCCTGATGGGATTGGAACTTGGGGTTTGAACAAGTCTTCTTCTTCAAATGTGTTTGAAATCCGCTAGGAACTATAATCCACTACTTTTTGATCCACGATAATATCTTTCAGATTTACTGGGCGATTCAGTATAAGTCCATCCAAAGAAGTACATCTACTCAGTGCAACATAAGTTTGACCATGAGCAAAACTTCCCCTTTCCAAATCGATAGCCACTTTATGGAAGGTTTTACCCTGACTTTTATGAATGGTAATTGCCCAAGCCAATTTCAAGGGAATCTGAGTAAAAGTGCCAATTTCTTCTCTTACGAATCGATTTCCTTTGAATTTGTATTGAGAAATGGGCCAAGTAAACATGGAGGTTTCAACCGTTTTTCCTGTATCTAATTCAACTTCCAAAACATCCATATTGGTATTGGATTCCTCATCTTTTTCGATTTTATGTTTGATAACGGTTCCAATACTTCCATTCACCCAACGACCGTCCATGTCATTCGTGATAAACATGACTTGAGCACCTACTTTTACAGTTATCTTTTCATCATTAGGCTGAAGGTTTTCCAAATCACCTCTTTTGATTGCATTGAATTCGATTGCTTTCCCTTCCAATTGATTCAAGCGCAACATATTGATATTTTTAGCCGTTTGATTCGTCGTTACCAAATGAATTCTCGATTTTTCATTCAGTGCTTTTGCATCGTTGGAAACTCTTTGATTGAGAAAATCCAGATCTTTCTGAGTTGCTCTATTCGAACGAATCCCATTTAAAATTGAAATAAAATCCGTTTCGTTTTGGCGGTAGATTTTTTCCAGTGCGATTTTCTCCATTTCAAATGGAATTGCGAATAAATCATCAGGAGTAAATACTTTAGCACTGAAGAAATAAGGTGATTTGTATTTTTTAAAATACTGTTCTTCAATTTGTTTACCTACTACCGGAGGAAGCTGGAAAAGGTCTCCAAAAAAGACCATGCGCACTCCACCAAAAGGTTCGTCTTTGTCCCGAGTTCTTCTCAAGAATACATCAATCGCATCAATAAGATCTGCACGAACCATGGAAATCTCATCAATAAATACAGTTTTTATTGCGCGATAGGCATCCACGTCCACTCGTTTCAGACTGACATTTTTAGCTTCATCTAATTCAAAGCCTGGTTTCAGTTTAAAGAAAGAATGGATGGTTTGACCTTTTACATTGATTGCAGCAATTCCAGTAGGGGCCACCACAATTGGCGAAACTTTAGTTAATTTTCGAAGATGATGCAATAGGGTAGATTTACCGGTTCCTGCTTTTCCAGTAATGAATAGGTTCTTTGTGGTGTTTTCATAGAGTTCAACGGCTTTCAAAGCTTCTCCCTCAAATTGAATAGATGGTTTTTCCATGGCGTAAAGATAAGAGCAGAATCAAATCATTTGTAACTATTTTTAGAATTCTCATTGTATAATAGAGGTCATTTCGGAATCGATTTGATTGTTTTTGTACTTAGATTGATTAAAATTTAACAAAAATCCAGCGAAAAACTTCCCCATAAACTCCTTGAAAAAATCTTTTTTTAATTTTTTTTGGTGACAAATATCACCGTTTTCAACAAGTCAAAATCATTTTTTGGCACGCACGTTGTTAGTTATGTACGCATAGAATAAAAAAACTGTTTCGTCGACTGAAATTCAAAATTCGTAGAAAGTAAAAATTTCAAAAAATCAATAAAATAGGCATTTAGATAAATAAAATATACACATTAAAATTATGTATGCATAACATAATACCGCTTTCAAATGTGTTAAAAAGTTGTTAAATTATATAGAAACTCAACAACTATGAAAGCGTTCTTAATATTACTTACAGGGATTTTATGGACTGCTCTTGCTTACTCTCAACCAGGAAAACAAGGGGACGTTATTGTCAATAATGCGAACACTTACCTTAATGATTACACTTTTCTTACACAAAATGCCAATGCAGGGGATTTAATACTGCATATTTCAAATAATGGGTTCACGACCAATAATGTGAATTATCCTTTAGAGGCGGGAGACCTTCTTTTAGTGATTCAAATGCAAGGAGCCGAACTTCTTGGAAATGTCAATGACATTAGTTGGGGAGCAATCTTGGATTATCACAATTGTGGTAACTATGAATTTTTGGAAGTTCTTTCAGTTCCCAATCCAAGTCAGATCGAATTGGCTTGTCCAGTGGTAAACGATTATTCATCACAAGGAAATACACAGGTTATTCGCGTACCAAGAATCAATAATCTTACAATTAATAATGGCGGAGAAGTGACTTGTCCGGCATGGAATGGTCAGACCGGTGGAGTTGTCGCTCTTGAAGTTTTAGGAAATACAGTGATCAACGCCAATGGTTCGATCGATGTTTCCGGAATGGGGTTCAGAGGTGGACAAATGGACAATGCGGCCAATTTTGGAGCCGTTGATTTTGCTTATCAACAACAAAACCGTGGAGGAGAAAAAGGAGAAAGTATTGGAGGATATCAAGTTGATTACACTGCTTTAGGTGGAAGATACGGTAGAGGAGCCCCTGCCAACGGTGGTGGAGGTGGAAACACACACAATGCCGGTGGAGGTGGTGGTGCCAATGCTGGAAATTTGGAAAACTGGAATGGATTAGGGAATCCAGATAATACAGATCCTAACTGGACGATTGCTTGGGATTTGGAAGGTGCTGGTTTTTCAGGAAATTTTTCTTCAGGTGGAGGAAGAGGTGGATACACTTATTCCGGATCAAACAGAAACGCTTTAGTAGTGGGGCCGGGTAATGGTCAGTGGAATGGAGACGACAGAAGAAATGTAGGAGGAATCGGAGGAAGACCTTTGAACTACGGAATGGGAAGATTATTCCTTGGAGGTGGTGGAGGTGCCGGAGATGGAAATAACGGTGCTGGAACAGATGGAGCCGATGGTGGAGGTCTTGTCCTTCTTCTAAATTATGGAACGATTTCCGGAGCTGGTACTATCCGAGCAAATGGTCAGAATGCACCAATGACTCCCCCAAACGGAAACGATGCTCCAGGAGGTGGAGGAGGTGGAGGAACAGTTGTTCTGAAATCAGTTGGAAACATTAGCGGGATCTCGATTGAAGCTCGAGGTGGAAATGGTGGAGACCAAAACATCAACTGGAATGAAGCTGAAGGTCCAGGTGGTGGAGGTGGAGGTGGCTATATTGCTTTCTCAAACGGAACACCAAATACGGATGTTACAGCGGGACCAAATGGTATTACAAATAGTCCAGGTCTAACGGAATTCCCTCCAAATGGAGCTACTGCAGGTGGAGATGGAATGGTAGCCATGAATGCTGCAATTACCAATTTACCAACTATTGCAGCTGCTGATGATTCAATTTGTGCTGGAGAAAGTACCATATTAACAGCTCAAATTAACCCAGTTATTCCAGGAGAATATTACTGGTTCGATGCTCCTGTTGGTGGAAATGTTTTAGGCTCTGGAGCAACTTATACAACCCCTATTTTAAATCAAACTACAACTTATTATGTAGCACATTGTCCTGGAATGATTCGAGATACCGTGACAGTATTCGTATTCCCAGATCCACAATTGAATATTGGTGGTCAGGACGCGCTTTGCCACAATACAGATGATGGCATGGCTTGGGTACAGGTAAATGATGCTACCGCCTTCTACAATATAAACTGGTCAAATGGTGCAACAACTGATACGATCTCTGGCCTTGGTGCAGGGACGTACAGTGTTGTTGTAACCAATGCAGCGGGATGTTTCGATTCTACGGGTATCATCATAAACAAACCCACTCCATTATTGGGAATTTATCATTTGATTCATGATGCCACTTGTATTCCGGGACAGGCTTATGTTTCTGCTCAAGGTGGTGTAGGTGCTTATTCGTATTTATGGACACCTTCTGGGAATACAGATTCTTTAGCAAATAACTTAACAGCTGGTAATTACATGATTACTATTACTGACTCGAATGGCTGTGAAACACAAGTACAAGGAATGATTGATCAAATGGATTCGTTGTTAATTGATCTTGTTTCAACTGACAACTTGTGTTTCGGAGGGAATTCTGGTAGTGTTTTGGTGAGCGCTACCGGAGGTTCTCAGCCTTATTTGTATGACTTCGGAAATGGATTCAATACTATTGATTCAGATTCAAATTTACTAGCGGGAACTTATACTGTAACTGTTCAGGATTCTTTAGGATGTGAGAATTCTGCAAATATTACAATCAACCAACCAACTGAGATCAACTCAGACCTCATGTTTATTACACCGGCCAACTGTGGAGTTGCCAACGGATCAGCTTCGCTTTTGGTTTCTGGTGGGGTAGGACCTTATCAAGCAAATTGGCCTGCATTGGGATCGAATACTTTCTTCCCTTCCAACCTGGCTAGTGGTTCGTATATCGTGAATATTACGGATCAGAACGGATGTAATTTAACTGATACTTTAGTTATCCCATTCGTTCCTATGTTGCAATCAAATTTAGCATTCAACGATCCAACATGTTTCCAAAGCATGGATGGAAATGCATCGGTAAACCCGATTGGTGGTACAGCTCCGTTCACGATTTCATGGAGTACAGGTCAGAATCAAACTTTGAATATTGATGGATTAGGTCAAGGTGTTTTTCAAGTAATTATTGAAGATACTTTAGGATGTGTAGTTCAAGAGAATTTTGCTCTAGTTGATCCAAATCAAATTACTGCAACGACTACTTCAGACTCTAGTTATTGTGGATTAGCAACAGGAAATGCCAGCGTATCCAATTTGGCAGGTGGAACCGGGATGTTAACCATTAGTTGGCAACAAAACGGATCAGGAAATGATACTTTGTTCAATTTGGCTTCTGGAACTTATCCGGTAGATATCACAGATGCGAATGGATGTACGCAAACTTTCAATGCAATTGTAAACGATATTGGAATGCCTCAAATTGATATTGCGCAAACAGATGTGAATTGTTTTGGCGGAAATAATGGTACGGCGACGCTTTATATATCAGGTGGGTCGGCTCCATTTAATTTCCAATGGACTCAGGGACAAACTGTTCAAAACCCGACCGACCTAATCGCTGGTACGCATTTTGTATCAGTTACGGATGTGAATGGGTGTGTGTTTTCTGAAAGTGTGACTATCATCCAGCCAGATACAATCACGCTGACAGAAAACATTCAACATCCCACATGTAGTTACTTGTCGAACGGACAAATAACTTTAAACGTATCGGGAGGCGTTGCGGGCTACGACTATAATTGGTCAGTAAGCCCGAACAACTCCAATACTATTTCAGGTTTAACAGGAGGAAATGTTTCGGTGATTATTACGGATCAAAATGGATGTACTTATAATCATAATACAACTCTAATTGCTCCTGATTCTATTGCTATAACGGGAATTGTAAACGATGTTACTTGTAATGGTCAAAATTCAGGTAATATCTTGGCAAATGTATCAGGAGGAACGACTCCTTATGTTTACGACTGGAGTACAAGTATTTCAAATTCTTATTATTTACCAAACGCATCTGCAGGAGTTCACAATTTAACTGTGATTGATGAGAATGGATGTACAGCTAACCTTGATTTTATTGTAAACGAACCCGCACCAATTGCGATCACTCCAACTTCGGTTGTGGCGGTATCTTGTTTTGGTGATGCCAATGGTGGTGCTTCAGTTAGTGTTACAGGTGGAATTGCGCCTTATGCAATCAACTGGTCAAACGGTGCAAATGGAAATCAGATCCAAAATGTAAATGCAGGTTCTTATAATGTAATTGCTACGGACGCGAATAACTGTTCTGAGATTTTATCCATTCAGATTAATCAACCTAATCCATTAATAGGTGTAACAGGTTTCGCTTATCCAGAAATCTGTGGAAACGAAAACGGAACGGCTTCAATTGCGCATACAGGTGGTGTCAGTCCTTATAATTATCAGTGGCTTCCACTGGGAGGTAACAATCCAGTGGCAGCAAACCTAGCTCAAGGAATGTATCAGTCCATTGTTACAGATGGGAATGGGTGTACGGATACAGTAGATGTCATGATTGGACATATTGATGGTCCAAACGGAATGGTCAATCAACAAGTAAATGTGGCTTGTTTCGGAGATGATAATGGAATGGCGGCAGTTTCATCTAATCAGGGAACTTTTCCATTTAATTATTACTGGGTGGAAACAGCAACTTTCGGTTCCGTAAATCAACAATTGGATGCAGGAACTCATCATGTAATTATTACAGATGCCAATCAGTGTGTGGATACGCTTCAAGTCGTGATTACGCAGAATCCAGAAATTGTGGTAGCTAATATCAATGCAACCATTCCGAATTGTTCCTACTCGAATGATGGGAGTATTATAGTGAATATGGAAGGCGGGGTTGCACCGTATTACTATAGCTGGGATAATTTACCCCTTACAACTAACGTGGCAAATAATTTATATGGAGGTAATTACCATGTAATTGTAACGGATCAAATGGGTTGTCAGTTCGATACAACCATTGCCATCATGGCTCCTGGAGCTTTGGTTGCGGATGCTCAAATTATTCAAAATGTCTATTGTTTTGGAGGAAACACTGGAATCGCGCAAGCTTCAGCTACAGGTGGAACTGGGAATTATGGTTATACATGGAATTCACAACCGGTTCAGAATAGCCCAATTGCGAATAATTTAACTGCTGGATGGTATGATGTAATCGTTTCTGATGCAAATGGATGTTCGGATACCGCTTCAATTCAGGTATTTGAGAATGATTTGATCACAACGCAATTGGCCAACGATACAACTGTTTGTCCGAATACATCCATGACTTTGGATGCCCAAACAATGGGAGGGTCTGGAGTTTACCAGTACACTTGGATGCATGAAGGACAAATCGCAGGAACCTATCCATGGTTGAATGTTTTGATTGATACTTCGGGGTATTATGAATTAATCATTACAGATTCTTATGGATGTACGGGTATTACAGATTCAATTTGGATCAATACGATTGAATTCAATGATGGAGATATTCATTTGATCGGAACAACAGACACTTTATGTGACGGAGCAGATGCTTTTGTTGAATTGACAACGGTTTACCCTGGTGCAATTGACATCACCTGGTATCCAAATCTTGGAAATGGAATGGGTCAGTTTACTTTCCCAGTTTTTGAAGACACCATGATTGTAGTTTCGGCTACGAATGAATGTAACGAAACACTTTGGGATACTTTGGATATCTATGTTTGGGAGAATCCTGTGATCACTATTGATGCAACAGCCAATGATCAATGTCCACCGATGAATTCCGTACTAACTTTTGAGGTATTGGACTATGGTTACAATGTACAAAGCGTGATGTGGAATGTTGGAGATCAGTATTCTAGTGATCAACTGAATTATAATATTCTGGTTCAAAACTCAGGTTCTTATGATGTTGATCTTGTTCTTACGATGACCAATGGATGTGTAATCACTTATGATGATACATTTAGTTTGAATGCATTGAGTGCACCGATTTCCAATTTCTTGGTAAATCCACAGAATGCAACAGATGCTGAAATGGTTTATTTCTATGACAATTCGATTAATGCGACCTCTTGGAACTGGTATTTCGGAAACGAGGGATACTCGGAGCTGGAAAATCCAATTGTCCATTTTGACGAGCCAGATTCCATGCAAGTAATGCAAGTGGTATTTAACGATATCGGATGTTCAGATACTTCTTGGCAGTGGGTGATCATCAAACCTTCATTTAATGTATTCATACCGAATGCCTTTACACCAGATGGAGATGATTACAACAATTGGTTCTACCCAGTCATGACCAATGTGAGTCCAGATGATTATTCTTTCATGATCTTCAATAGATGGGGAGAGTTAATCTTCGAAGGAACCTATTTGGAAGCGAAGTGGGATGGAAGATACCAAGGTAAATTAGTTCAAGATGGTGTCTACGTGTACAAAGTAATTCTGAAAGATTTGAATAACGAAAAACACGAGTATTATGGACATGTATCTGTACTTCGCTAAAGCGAAATTGACCGAATGACGGATCAAAGATTCATGGATTGGAGAATATTCAATCCAAAAATCTAGAAGTCCAGAAATCTAGATATCCAAAAAGTTAAGTTGAGTAGTAGCATAGTTTCACCCCGGCAAGCTGGTCTTCGTCGGGGTTTTTTTATTGATTTTAAATCAGTTGGAGAAACGCAAGCATCTTAGTTATAATAAATAGTTTATGTATATGATAAAAAATATAAATACAAATATATGTAAATAAATCCTCAAGTTTGTAATTCAAAACACAGATTATGAAAAGAATTACAATAGCAAAAGGAGATGGTATAGGTCCTGAAATCATGGATGCCACGCTCAGAATTATGGAAGCTGCAGGTGCTCAGCTTGAGTATGATGAAATCGAAGTTGGTGAAAAAGTTTATTTGGCTGGAAACACATCAGGAATTTCAAAAGAATCTTGGGATAAAATTCGAACCAATAAGATTTTTTTCAAAGCTCCGATTACAACTCCACAAGGAGGTGGGTACAAAAGTTTGAATGTTTCCACTAGAAAATTTCTTGGACTTTATGCAAATGTGAGGCCTTGCAAAAGCTACCACCCATTTGTAGAAACGAAGCACCCCGTAATGGATGTGGTCATCGTTAGAGAAAACGAAGAAGATTTATATGCGGGAATCGAGCATCAGCAGACAGATGAGGTGGTTCAATGTTTGAAACTGATTTCCAGACCCGGATGCGAAAAAATCATCAGATATGCTTTTGAATATGCAAGAGCAAACAATAGAAAGAAAGTGACTTGCTTTTCGAAGGACAATATCATGAAGCAGACGGATGGACTATTCAGAAAGGTGTTTGACGAAATCAAAGTAGAATATCCAGACATTGAAAATGAGCATTGGATTATCGATATAGGATCCGCTTTATTGGCAGATTCCCCAGAGCGTTTCGATGTTATTGTGACGGCAAATCTTTACGGAGATGTGATTTCTGACATTGCTGCTCAGATTACAGGTTCAGTTGGTTTGGCTGGTTCTTCGAATATTGGAGAAGAATGTTCCATGTTTGAAGCAATTCACGGTTCAGCACCAGATATAGCTGGAAAGAATATTGCAAATCCATCCGGAATATTAAATGGAGCGATCATGATGCTGATTCACATCGGTCAAATTGAAGTAGCTGAAAAAATCCAAAATGCTTGGTTGAAGACCATGGAAGATGGAATTCACACAGCTGATATTTATTCGGAAGCGACAAGTAAGCAGAAAGTGGGAACAAAAGAATTTGCTGACGCCGTAATTGCAAATCTTGGACAAAAACCATCTACATTAAAACCTGCAGACTATGCTTCTTCAAAACCAATTGAACTAAGAAAATACTCGAGAAAAGCACCAAGAAACAAGCAATTGGTTGGTGTAGATCTTTTCGTGGATTGGAAAGGTGAAGATCCAAACGAATTGGCAGCAAAACTGCAAAGACTAGAAGCAAATGGTATCAAATTGAATATGATTACGAATCGTGGAATTAAGGTTTGGCCAGAAGGATTTAAAGAAACTTTCTGCACCGATCACTGGAGATGCCGATTTAAGAATGAAGAAAATAAGGAAGTGACGAAGAAAGATATCATAGACATTCTTTCGAGATCAGAAGAAAATGAAATTGATTCAATAAAAACAGAGAATTTGTACCTGTTTGATGGCGTGCAATCATTCTCACTAGGACAAGGACAATAATGGAAAAGTATAGAGTTATAATAATCAAACTGGTGGCCTTATCGCTTTTATTACTTAGTGTTTATTCAATTAATCGGATTTCAAGTTCGGTAAGCCATCAGTTTTTTATCGGAGCCTTAATTTTTAGTTTTTTCATTTTCGGGAAGTATAGAGTTTCGGCTAATTTGAAGGAGAAGCCGATCTTCAATAAGAAAGATGATTAAACAGAATTCAAATGGGGTTTTACTGGATCTTTTTAAGGATCGCCAAGTCTGGGTTGCAACTATGCACGGCAAAGAAGAGGTTATAGGTCCTCAAGTAGAGCGTGAGTTAGGTGCGATCTGGACTGTTCCTAAAAATTTTGATACCGACCAATTTGGTTCCTTTTCAGGTGAAGTTCAACGGAAGGGAAATGCTTTTGACGCGGCTAAGGAGAAGTGTGAGCAAGTCCTTCGTTTACACGGAGGGGATTTGGCGATTTCAAGTGAAGGTTCTTTTGGTCCTGATCCGGTGAGTGGATTGGGTTCAATGAATGATGAGGTGGTCTATCTCTTAGATAAGAAGAACAAACGGGAATTTTTTGGTCGCTTTTTATCAAGTGATACCAATTTATCAGGAAAGCAAATTGAAAGCGATTCGCAGCTGGAAGATTTTATTAAAAAAGTGGGTTTCCCTCAACATGCCCTAATTGTGAGGCGTTTCAAAGATGATCCAGATGAAATTATCAAAGGGGTTCGAGATCCTCAGCTTTTAGTGCATCTCTATCGAATTTTTAAAAAGAATTTTGGTCAGTTTTATGTCGAGACAGACATGAGAGCCATGCACAATCCCAAGAGGATGGCAAACATCAAAATGGCGACCCAGAATCTAATCCAAAAACTCAATCAACTCTGTCCAAGTTGCGCATCTCCGGGATTTCAGGTTGTAAATAGAGAGCAGGGATTGCCCTGCCGAATGTGTGGAACGCCAACAGCAATGACTCTAAGTCATAAACACAATTGTGATGTCTGCGGACATGAGCATACAGAAATGTATCCATATCAGGAAAAATATGCTTCTCCACAATATTGTAATCAATGTAATCCATAGTTTTTTTTCCAGGGCAAGGGATATGCCCGTCACGATAGATGGATAACCCTGACAAGCTCGACTTCGTCAGGGTTTTTTGTTTCATGACAAAATACTACCATTTCATGACAAAATCATACAATTTCATTACATGAGTTTTCTGTTTAATATTCACTGAATATTAATGCTTTAGGTTTGTTATAACTATTCATGTTTGTCGATTTTATAAACTAAAATTTTAAACGATGAAAAAATTATTATTGCTAGTAGCAATTTGTCTTGGTCTAAAAGGATTAGCACAACCTTATTTTCCGCCATTTGAGTATGTTGATCCAAATACTGTTTGTACAGCTTTTCCATTGAGTAACACTTCAATGATACCAATTGCAGGAGGGGCTAATTATAAAGCTTATTGTCAAACTGATAATGCTAATGGGGATTTAAAAATTAAGTTTACTCCAAATATGAGTTCTCCAAGTTCTGAATATGTTTTTTCTCATATTGAATTTCGTCTATATGGGGTGGAATTTGATCCAAATCATCCAAATACTCCGTCATCAAGTATATTTAATAGTGGAACCGGATTTATGCCTGGCAAAACAGATCCAATTCAACCAGAGTTGTTTCAATCAAAGAATGAGGACTATTGGTCGGCAGATCAATTATCTGCTTATGCCCATTTTAATCTTCCTGAATATGATTATTCATATTATGTTGAATGTCGAGTTATATTTAAAAAAATAACAAGTCCGCTAGGGAATTCACCTTTTAATGGGTTTAGTAATCCAAGTCCCTTTGAATTTATGAGCTTAATCCCGAATCCTAGTGGTAATGGTTCGATTAGCATTGGTGGGTTTTCATATATTACATCAAATACTAGTATCGTTAATTTTGGAAACCTTGCCACCACTGACTTTACATTTGTCAATGAAAATTATACAACTAGTTATTCCATTGATGGTCAGAGTAGAACAGTACCTGTATATTGCGAAAATGAAGAAATAAAAGTCAATGCTGGGATTGCTTCTTGCTCGAATGCCTCTAAATTCACTTTGAGTAGGTATCATACAGATTTACAAACGATCATATCAATCATTTCTTATCCAGAAATGCCATTTATTCAGCCTTTTAACGTTGTCAATGTATCAGATTTGATGCTTGGGAATGGGGCACTGTTACCAGGAGTATATAAAATGGAGTTTCAATCACTTCCTGGTGGTAATGTGGTTTCAAAGTATTTTGAAATAAAGCAATCTGAAATAGGGGGAAGAGTTGATGCTTCATCGCTACATTCACATACTTTTCCAATTGGAGGGACAACGATACAGTATTATGGTTTAGCATCCAATAGTGTGATGAACGTTTTTAATACTTCGACAACCTTATGTGAGGATTTATATATGATGAAGGTGTTTCAATTAGATCCCAATACTGGAGAAAGAATAGATTGTCCTGTTTTCTGTTATCCAAATAATTGTAATGTAGGAGTAGGTGATGCACCAAATATCACGTTACCGAACAATACATTTCCGCAAGATCGATATTTCGAGATTGAGTGGAGTGCCAATGTTAATGGAAGTTGGGATATAGAAAGTTATTATTTTAAGATTAGCTCTTCTTTTAATTCTGGAGGTGGTTTTACAAAGAAATCAGGAGTCAAAGAAGATGCGGATAGCAAAAATGATGCTATTGATATAAAACAAGAGAATTCTTTAGACATTTACCCTAACCCATCTAATGGAGAGTTAAACTTGGACTTTGCTCAGAATATTGAGTCTGGCATGTATCAAGTTGTCAATGCTCTAGGTGGATCAATAAAATCTGGAAATATTCAAAACTCCGGCAGCCTTAAATTAAATCTTTCCAATCAGTCACCTGGAATCTACACCGTAATTATCACTTTTGGTTACAATCAATTAACAAAGAAAATAGTTATTGAATAAATAATCAAAAAAAGGAAATCTATAACCCTGACAAGCGCGACTTCGTCAGGGTTTTTTGTTCTGCCGAATATTTAAACCTATCATAAAGAGGAAGCTATTAAATATGTTGTATATATTTGAAAACCAAAGCTATGTTACAACTTAACAAATTATCATTTCTGGCTTTATTCCTCGTTTCCTTTACATTCAGTTTTGGACAAGGAGAGGGAAAAGATTTGCTCGATAGATGGGATGATGTGGCTTTGGATGATTCTACCCGATTCAGCTCCGGATTAACTTATGTCCTTGCCTACAATTCGAAAAACCCGCAACTAGCTATTCGACTTGCAAAAGAGATTCAAAAAGAGGCTCGGAAAAAAGGTTTAGATAAGGCTTATTTAAAAGCTCGAGAAGCTGAATTGATCATTCTTTCCAATACAGAAAACAAAGATATTATTGCTCTTTTTCAGAAGGAGTTTGATCAGGCAGTAAAGGAAAAAAAGGAATTGGATAAGGCATTTTGGGCTTATCGTGTTGGTCAAAAAAATGGAGCGGTTGACAATTTTGTTGAAGCGGTAAAATACCATTTAATCAGCCTAGCTTACTACAAAAACAAAGATGATATTCATGCTTTAGCTTTAATTTATCGAGATCTAAATTACATTCATTCAATGACAGGTGAGGCCGAGAAAAGTCTGGAAACCGGAAAGATGTCATTGCCATTATTTGAGGAGTTAAAGGATACAGGTTCACTTATTCAAATTTATGTGCGAATGGCAGAGATGAACCTCATTTTAGAGGAGTATGACAATGCCTATTACGATCTTCAAAAAGGGAAAAAGTATGCTTTGGCAAGAAAAGGAACTTGGCTCTATGCCTACTACCTGAATACACTTTCAACTTATCATTTGGTAAAAAAGGAGTACCAAAAAGTACATGAAATTCGCATGGAAGTCTTGCAGAGAACTTTGGAAGAAGGAACGGATGAAACGGAGATTTTAAGTGAACATTATTCCTCGGTTGCAGAATCCTATTATTTACTGAAAAACTATCAAAAGGCACTTGAAATGGGAGAGCTGGCCTTGGAAACTGCTAAGCTCGATTCTTTGGTTCAGGTAGATGATTTTGAAGCGCATGAAATCTTGGCAAAAATCTATTTTGAATTGGGTCAGTTTGAAAAAGCTTATGCCTCCTTTAAAATCTATACTGAATTGAACAATGAAATTTTCGGTGCGAATAAATTGAACTCCATTCAGCAACAATTAGATGAGTTTGATGAACAAGAAAGAGCTTTTCAGGACAGTGTTTTAGCGGCAAACAGAGAAGAAATCAAGAACAAACAGTTTCAGGCGAAAATTACGCAGGAAAAGAATTACCGATATATGGGTCTTGTTGGAGTTGCTATTCTTTTAATTCTGGCAGGAGGAATATTTTATGGAGCTCGAAACAAAAGAAAAAACAGCGAAGCTTTGCAAGAACAAATGCAGGTGATCGAAGTTCAGAAAAAAGAAATCATCGATTCCATTCAATACGCCAAGAGAATTCAGAATGCCATCTTGCCCAACCACGATCGATTTAACGATTACTTAGGAAACTCCTTCGTTCTCTATCTTCCAAAAGATATTGTAGCCGGGGATTTTTACTGGATGGATATTTCCAAAGATGAAAATGGCAATGAAACCGTATATGTTGCCGTAGCAGATTGCACAGGGCATGGTGTGCCAGGAGCCATGGTTTCGGTTGTTTGCAATAATTCATTAAAACGAGCCGTACACGAATACAAGCTTAGAGATCCTGGTCAAATTTTAGATAAAACCAGAGAACTCGTTGTAGAGGAATTTGCCAAATCTTCGAATGCATCGGATAAAATTAAAGATGGAATGGATATAGCACTCGTCAGTATAGAGCAACAGCAAGAGCAAGAGGGGAGAGGTTCAGTTGCTCAAAACTCTTGCTCAAAACTGTTATATGCTGGTGCACACAATCCACTTTGGATCATTCGCAAAGATTCTAATGAAGTTGAGGTAATCAAAGCGAACAAACAACCTATAGGTGAATTCGACAAAGTGGTGCCCTTTGAAACTAAAGAAGTGGTGCTCAATCCAGAGGATTCGGTTTATTTATTTTCTGATGGTTATCCGGATCAGTTTGGTGGGGAGTCCAATAAAGTTGGAGGGAAGAAATTAAAATCAAAAGGATTCAAACAATTGATTTTAGAGGCCAATCAAATGTCCATGGAGGATCAGAAAGCCTATTTGGAATCCAAATTGAAGGAATGGAGAGGAAGTTTTGAGCAAATTGACGATGTCTGTGTATTAGGGATAAAATTTTGATTCGACAGTTTTTACATATCGCTTTTCTTGTGATCATCATTGGTGGTCCACAAGTTATGTTTGCTCAAGATGATGAGTTGAACGTCTTCCAAGATCAGACTAAGCCAGACAGCGTGCGCTACGATGCGGGCTTGGACTGGGCCCTTATTCAAGTTGAGCCAGAAAAAGTAAAAGAAGCTTTGCAAATCTGCCTAGAGATCAAGGAGGCCACTAAAGGTTCAGAAGAATTAAGAGGTCGATATTTATCGGCATTAAGATTGGAAATTAAATTAAAAAGTCAACAAACAGGCATAGATGAAATTGATGATTTGATTGCAGAATTGGAAAAAGCAAAAGCATCCAAAAAAGACCATGAAGTTGCTTATTGGGCTAGGTCGATAGCACATCATTATCAAATCCGAGATGATTTTCCTAAAGCAATGGAATACTATGTGGTCGCTATTGAATTTTACGAACGCACAGGTCAGTTCAAAAAAATGGGTTTTATCAAACAAAACCTGAACTGGATTTACGGTCAATTGGACAAAAAAGAGGAGTCGCTCCGTGAAGGATTAAGTGCATTAGAAGTGTATAAATCAATCAATGATACCACTGCAATTATTGATATGACGGCCAGATTAGGAGAGCAATACGCCTTGTACGATCAAATGGAGAAATCCGATAGTTTACTTCGCATAGCTGAGGAATTGGCTGAGGATTACGGAAATAAAGGATGGATCAATTTCGTAGCGATGAATCGAGCTGAGTTTCTTCGAAAGTCAGGTAAATTTCAAGAAGCGATTGATCTATTACAAGAAGGCTTGGATTATCATTTAAAATTTGATCATCGACCAAGACCTGTCAGTTTTATGTATGCTGTGATTGCAGATAATTTGATGTCTTTGGGGAAGGTAGATTTGGCCATTGCAAAAGCAAGAAAAGGTTTGGAAGTAGCAGATCAGCATGAATTGATCAAGGAAGCCACGGATAATCTTACAGTCTTGCATAAAGCTTATGTAGAAAAGGGAGATTGGAAGAATGCATTTCTTACATTTCAAAGGGAATATGAGCAAGATCAGAATGTAAAAGGTGGAGATAAAACCAGTGCCGTTGTAGGTGAATTAAACAAATTTAAAGCCCGACAGAAAGCCTATGCGGATAGTTTAGATCAGGTGCAAAGAGATAAGATTCAACAATTGGATCAGGAGCGACAATTAGCCGAAAAAAGACAAGAAAGATTTATATGGATTGGAGGAGCTGTATTAATGTTATTAATTGTGCTCTTGATGTTTCGGGAATTTCAAAGAAGGAAAAGATCCAATTTGATTTTGGGAGAAAAGAAAACCATCGTCGAAGAACAAAAGAAAGAAATCGTCGATTCCATCGAATATGCCAAACGAATTCAAAACGCAATTCTACCACCAATTGAAGAGATTCAGAAATGTTTTACCGATTCTTTTGTGCTGTATGAACCAAAGGATATTGTTGCAGGGGATTTTTATTGGTTAGAAGTTTCGAGTAATGAGGAACGAGGAACGAGTAATTCTAAAGGTAACCTCGCTTCTCGCAACTCGTCACTCGCAACTATCCTTATTGCCGCTGCCGACTGCACAGGTCATGGAGTCCCGGGAGCCATGGTTTCGGTGGTTTGTAATAATGCTTTGAATCGCTCTGTGCGTGAGTTCGGACTCCGAGATCCAGGTTTGATTTTGGATAAAACCAAGGAGATCGTCGTTCAAGAATTTGAAAAAGGAACCGCCTTTTCCGATAATAAAGGTGAGGAGATTAAAGATGGAATGGATATCGCGCTTGTCAGTTTGGAGCAACAGCAACAGCAAGAGGAAGGAGATTCTGTTGCTCTTAACTCTTGCTCAAAACTGAAATATGCAGGGGCGCATAATCCGCTTTGGGTGATTCGAAAAGGCCAGAATGAAATTGAAGAGATTAAAGCAAGTAAACAGCCCGTCGGTAAGCATCATTTAGAAAAGCCCTTCGATTCCCATCAAGTTGATTTATTCCCTGGAGATCAGTTTTACCTTTTTTCGGATGGTTATGCCGATCAGTTTGGTGGCGACAAAGGGAAAAAATTCAAATCTTCTAATTTCAAAAAAGTCCTTTTATCCATTCGGGACCTTCCAATGGCGGAACAAAAAGAACGCCTACTCCAAGTTTTCCTCGACTGGAAAGGTGATTTCGAGCAGTTGGATGATATTTGTGTTATTGGGGTTAGGGTTTGATGAAGAGCCAAGAACAAATAGACTTGAAATAGTTTTTCGCATTCAAACTAAATATCCCTCAAATTCTTTCGTTTCTTTTTGAAGCACCTGCATTCTTATTTCGATGAAGCTTTTACTTTTTGCCTTTTTATTTAGTCCGTTATTTGTTCTTGCGAATGGGGGACCAGTTGACTGGAGTATGTTCCGTAAAACTGGAAATATTCGTTTAATGCAAAAGGCGGATGTGGATCTTTTGGAAGAAGACCTCTCCATTAAAGTTGAAGGAGATTTTTCTATCATTAAAGTGAAGTACCTACTCAAAAACAAAGGAAAAAATCAAAGAATCCAATACGGGTTTCCGGTTGATGCATACGATGCTTGGTGGTTTTATGGTGATCCGCCGGATCAAGCTTTTGGAATTCATAATGATCCATTGATTTATTTTAAAGTCAAACAAGGAGACAAAAATTTAAAGGTGAATCAATGGGTTGTGGATAGCGTTTACACAGCGCAATCCGTGAACCTGAAGGAGGGCATGTATGGTCAAGGAAATCGAAAGTTTTCAATTTTGAGAAAGTGGTCGGTGGTTTCTCTAAGTTTTGAAAAAGGGGAAACCAAAACATTGGAAATTGAATATAAAATCAAGAATACATTGAGGGATAAGATTCCCGGTTTTTCAAGAATTTTTCATTTTACAGATCGTCATTTTACCTATCATTTAACCCCTTCTGGTAGATGGGGAGATGGATTGGTGGGGAAATTCAAGTTAAGTATCAATATTCAAGATGTAATGGAGAAAAAAGGGACATTTAAAATCAATGGAATCGAAAACTTGAAAGAAAAGGAGAGTGGAATTTATGTTTTTGAGCAAACGAATTATGATTTAAAAAAGAAGGATCGTCTGCATATCCATTACGATTACCGTTATATTCTGAAAGCGGATTTTATTGATCGCCGTGTTTTATCTCGCAATCAAATTCTTTCAATCAAATCTTCCAATCCTCAAAATCTGGAATATTTGATAGATAATAATCCAAATACGGTTTGGAAAGGCCAAGAAGGGGATTGGATAGAAGTTAAAATTAAAGCTGGTACAGACGGTTATCAAGGCGCAAATTCCATCATGTTTTTGAATGGAGATTATTCAAGTTATGCTTCGTTTTTAAAAAATCCATTTGCGAAGAATTTGAAAGTGAATTTTAATGATACCTTGATTTACAGAACGAAACCATGGTTGGGAGAAGAGAGTCCTACTACAATCCATTTCAAAAATCACAAATATGTGTCCGTGAAGAATGAACTCAAAAAAGGGTTCTCTGAAGTTTTGGTTGAGGAAGTTAGTCTGCCTTTCAGAGTTGGAAGATTAAGCGAAGTCAATAAAATTCGAATCCAAATTCTCAAAGGATCCAAAAATGGAAAAGTCTGTATTTCAGATTTATTTTTTCTTGGCCCTGATCGAAAGCGGAAAGTTTACCGGGATGAAATCAAAATCAAAGAAGATTGATTTAAAAGGGTTTTCGTAGTTTTGATCCAATGAAATTTCTTTCAAAAATCAGTCTGTCTCATTGGGCCATTTTTGTTTCCACAATCGCCCTTCTTTGGATTAGCGCAAATTTGAATTTCGGGAAAGAGAATTGGAAGGAGATCGTTCGAACTGATGGTAAAGGTTATTATGCTTATTTACCGGCTGTTTTTATTTATGATGATCTAAATTTTGGTTTTTACGAGCATATCGAAAACGAGAAATATTTCAATCCAAAAACAGGTTATGATTACCGATCAGGAGCGGAAGGTGAAGTCATTAGCAAATATTATTGCGGAACAGCAGTAGCACAAATGCCTTTCTTTTTAGTCGCCCATTTCACAACATCAATTTCTGGAGGAGATGCGGATGGCTATTCAAAAGCCTATATGTTGTCTGTTGCTTTCGCAACGATTTTCTATTTGTTTCTGGGCTTATTCTTTATCAATAAAACCTTGGTTTTGTATTCGGTAGCGGATTCTTGGCGGGCCTTTTCTATTTTGGCTATTGTTTTCGGTACGAATTTGTTTTTCTACTCGGTTGGTGAACCTTCAATCTCACATGTGTATTCCTTTGGGTTTATTAGTCTCTTCGTTTTCCTTTCGAAAAAGTACTTGCTGGAAGGAAATACGAAGCAATTACCTGTGATCGGTTTGGTCTTGGGAATGATTGTTTTAATCCGACCCATAAACGGATTGGTATTACTGATTTGGCCATTTTTGGCTGGTGATTTCGAGAATTTAAAAAGAAGAGTCGTAGAAGTTTTTCAGAACTATTCGAAGTTCATTTTAGCCCTTGTATTCTTCTTTGGAGTGGTATTTATTCAGCTACTGTATTACAAATTGGCAACCGGAAGTTTTTGGGTTTATTCCTACGGTGAGGAAGGTTTTAATTGGACAAAACCCCACTTTTTGGACATCTTATTTAGTTATAAGAAAGGTTTGTTTTTGTACACCCCTTTGTATCTGATTTCATTTATTGGACTCTTTTTTATATGGAAGAAAAGCAAATTTGAAAGTCTTTCGTGGTTGGTATTTTTTGTCTTGATTACTTATGTTTTTTCCTCTTGGCATATGTGGTGGTATGGAGGAAGTTTTTCTGGAAGAATTTATGTAGAGTTTTTGCCGGTTTTTGTCATTCCATTGGCTATTGCCTTTCAGTCCATGAGGTCGAAGATTCAAAAGATCGGATTTTCCATACTGATTGTCGTCATCATTCTGCTTTGTCAAGTGCAAACCTTTCAGTATCGTTATTACAAGATTCATTGGGATAGTATGACCAAAGAATTGTATTGGAAAGAATTTATGCGAATTGATCGGATAAAAGATTAGTTTAGGTAATAGGTAATAGGTAATAGGTAATAGGTAATAGGTAATAGGTAATGGGGATGAAGAATTATATTGTGATTTTAACAATTCTATTAGTAGCCGCTTGTCAAGAAGAGCAGCCAAAAGAGAGTGAAAAAGAAAAAGAAGTAGAGAAAGATACAGTTTTGGTTGATACAACTGCTGTGGCAGATACGCTCGTGATTCCAGAATTATCGGAAGAATTGCTCAGTTTACTCGAAAAGAAAACCAAAGAGTATGATTTACCCTTTGATTTAGATTCTGCCGGATTTAGTAAGGTGATGAAGGAAATGGAATCCGATTTAAGTACAAAAGAAATAAAGTTGTTATCGAAGCCCTTACTTGATCATGAGTATACTGAAACCGTAGAATGGAGAACAGAACATCTTTTAGAGATGGAAGAAAGAAAGCGAAAAGGGGAGTACGAGGAATATGTGAGTAGTTTAGATATTGGGATGTTGCGCGATATTGTGGGATCCATGGGACCCATTCTTCGAATAGATGAGCATTCATTCATGATTCTTTGGTCTATCGACTATGGCTCTTTTGAAGCTTGTCCTTTTTATTCTGGAACTTTGATCATGGCAACTCTAGTTTATCAAAATGAAATGAAAAATACGGTATTGATTGGTGAGGTTTCCGGAGGAGCAGATGCGCCTGTTTGGGGAGATACTGAAATTTATTCTTCCATTACCAAAGACCGTATTCACAGTAAAAAAACAAATCAAACTTGTGAAGGAGACGAAGATGAGAATGGGAACGAAATTATCGAAACAACGAAGTCCGAAGTCGAAATTCTAATTAGTGAGGAGGGCTTTGTGCTCGCAAAATAATTTCCTGTATTTTTGAAACAAAAATAAACCAATATGAAAAACCTAATTGTACTTTTTATTTGCCTATTCATAGGTTCTGTAGTCTTCTCACAAGAGAAAAAATATGCGACACAGCTAAAAGAGAATTTCGAAAAATCCAACTTCAAATTTTTCATCAATAACTTAGATGGAGATACAAAAATTGATGAAGATGCTTTTTTGAAACTCATCAAGAAGTTTAGAGCCTATGTAAAGGAGGATCGTCTAAAATCCAATATGGATGAAGGCTATTCTTACGAAGAAGGAAAAAAGTATCCACTGGCTTATGTTCGATGGGCCGACCCAGTAAAAAATGTTTCTGAATACCTGATTGAGATTCGCTTTAATCCTTCTGCTGAATCTTTAAACATCTATGAAATTCATTTGATTAATTATAAAAATAAAGAAGAAACAATTGCTTTTCCAGGAGGCGAAATTGATCCAAGAGAAATTCCTCCTGCTGGTCCACCACCCCCACCGCCGCCACCTCCACCCAATTTTCCTCCACCTGGTAAATAGACTGATGTTATGAGATGTCTTAGATTATTCATTCTCATCATTTGGCAGTTTTCTTCCTTTTCAAATGATCTTTCTGCACAGTCGGTTTTTGATGATAAGAGTTCCAAGATATTTCTGAAAAAGCTTAAGGCGAATAATGCGGATTGGTTTCTTGAGAGATTGGATTCATCTGAAAATATTGATAAGGATGAATTTAGAGAGAAGATGCACACATTCTCAGAGATTCATAATTCGGAAAAGTATGAATTAAAAGTGTATTCTCATTTTGGTGTGAATGTTTATGATGTTTTTTGGATGGAGTATTCTAATTGGAACGCCTATTTGCTTCAAATTGAATATCGAAAAAACAAAAATCACTTAAGCGTAGTGAAGATCAAAATGGTGGATTATCAAAACCCTGAAACGGCAATGTCTTATCCTGGCGGAAAGTTGTCCAAACGTGAATATCCGACTAGGATTTTACCTCCACCACCTCCTCCAGAGCCTGAAGAAGAAAAGTTAGATACTAGTATTTCTGTTCTTGCAGGTATCGATTTTTCTCAAAAAGATTATCAGCTTTATGGTGTTCAATGGAATCAAAACTGGGATATACCCGAAATTCAAGAAGAGATAGGTTACTTTTTATTGAATGATTCAGATGTGCTTAGAAAGATTCAAAAGGAATGGGCTTACACACCTGGAAGTTCATTTCAATGTGGATATCATTATGTTTTATTTCTGTATCAGGATGATTCTTTAATCCAAACGATGAATATTAACCTGATATGTAGTTCTTTTTCGTATGAAAATAAAGATGGAAGTGGGTTGAGTTCACCAAAATTTGTTTCGGAATATAAAGACCACTTTAAAAAGATGACGATAAATAAAATTAGTTTTGATTCTAAAGAAGATCTTTTAAAAAAGAAGCAGGGACTAAGGAAAAATCCAAAAGTTTTCCTACCTCCTGATTTCTATAAATATCAAGATATTTATTTCCTGATAGAGGAATAGGATTTAACAGTCAAGTGTTTTTAAACGCAGAGTCGCAGAGGTTCCGCAGAGTCCGCAGCAGTATTATTTGGTCTTTCATCTAGAGTCTGACATCTGACATCTAAAATCTGATTTCTAAAGTCTTTTTCTCTAAGATGGGTGTATTGAAGTTGATAATCCTTGGAAGGCCTATTTCGGGCGGTTAAACTGATCTTCGTGTATTTTTTCGCAAATCTCTTCTGTTCTGATTTTCATGTTTGGTCCATTTAATTGGAATTGAAGATCAATCATCTGATTATTGGAAATCCAAGACATAGTATTTTCAGCCCCACTTCTTACGGTCATTCTGCCAGATAAAGTAAGTAAGTCTCCTGATTTACTCTCACCGGCAAATGAATCAATCTTGTAAGTGAAGTTTTCTATTGTATCAACAGAGAATACCTGGGCTTCTTTATTTTTGTATTTAATGGTTATTTCATCGGGATGTAAGCGAACAATACCCAATTTTTTATAATCGTCAATAAAGAATTTCAAAACGAAAGGCAAGCCCATTAGAAGAATGGAAACCCCAATTAAAATGGATCTTACAAGGCCGATATCTGTTAGGAATATAGTGAGTAATAGAATTACTACGCCCGCCCATTTTAAAATTCTAGCGGTTTTAAAAATTTGTGTATTTGTCCTTTCGACTAAAGGTAATTTTATAGGCTGCATCTGAATATATATTTAATCTCAAATCTATTCGAAAAATTTCAAAATCTCTAAAAACGAATCTTTTTATCTATTCTGTTTGTTTAACACAGAGTCCACAGGAGTAGGTTGGTCTTTCATCTAGAGTCTGACATCTAGAGTCTAAATTCCAAAAATCCAAAATTCCAAAAATCATTCAGTCCACCAAACATCAACAAATCGTTAAGGAAAATGCACATTGTTGTAAATGATTTACCGAAAATATATATTCGCATCAATTATTGAATTGAAATGAAAATTTGTTTCATCATGTATCCTTGGGAACGAGTGAATCCCAAGCAAGATTCCACATTGAGAATTATACATGAAGCCGTGCGCCGAGGTCACGATGTGGCCATCACTCACCCTCAAAACCTCACTATTCGAGATAGTGTAACACTTAGTCTGTGTAAAACAGTCGTTAAAAAGGACCGTATTTCTGCTCGTGCCTCTTATTTTTATAAGGTCGCCGAGTTTGAAACGGAAATGCGACAACTGAGTGAATTTGATGTCATATTCATGCGAGATAATCCACCAATGGATGGTTTGGTCTTGAATTTTCTGGATTCGATTAAGGATGACGTGTTCATCATTAATGCCATTGATGGTTTGCGTGAAGCGAATAACAAAATTTACACGGCTGCTTATTACGATCCAGATAGATCCTTCATTCCAGCAACGCATGTGTCAAAAAATATCGATTATCTAATCCGAATTATTGAAGAATCAGATCAGGATAAAATGATCATGAAACCATTGGATGGCTTCGGAGGAAGTGGTGTGATTGTCATTGAAAAATCGGCCATGACCAATATTCGGTCTTTACTTGATTTTTATATTAATAGAGATAAAAATACTTCCAATTATGTCATTCTACAAGAGTATGTAGAAGGAGCAGAGAATGGAGATGTGAGAATACTCATGCTTCACGGAAAACCAATCGGTGCTCTGAGAAGAGTTCCAGCAAAAGGTGATGCCAGATCCAATATTTCAGCTGGAGGACGTGTTGAAAAATACAAGCTTACCAAAGAGGATAAAGAATTGTGTAAGCAAATTGGAGAGAAGTTGGTGAGAGACGGTATTTACTATGCGGGATTGGATGTTATCGGAGGAAAACTGATTGAAGTGAATGTGATGAGTCCAGGAACCATCACAGATATCAATAAACTCAATAAGGTTCGTTTGCAAGAGAAGATTATTAGCTACCTAGAAAAGGTGGTTCGTGAACGCAAGAAGTTTGAAGAAGATTTTAGACCTGAATTGATGTAAGATGCTGAAGCTATCAATTAAAGAAATTATCAAACTGATTCAAGAGCAAAAGACTTTTGAAGCGGTTGCAAAGGATGAGTCCTTTTATATCAAAGTCAACAAATATGTCCCATACATATGTACGGCGATTCACGATGGTCATCAATTACGCCCACGTCTAAAAGACAAGATTTTAATTGATGATTTTGGCAGATGGTATGAAGAAGATCCTTTTACTGGAGATTTTATTGATTCCATGCCCATTACGCTTATTGGTCAGGACTCAAGATTTGAATACGATCTTAACAGAAGACCCGAAGACTGCATTTATGAAGAAGCATGGGGAAATAAGGTCTGGAAAACGAAATTATCCAATAAAGAAACTCAAATCAGCTTAAATAAGCATGCCAATTATTACAAAGTTACCCATGCTTTAGTTGAGAAGCTGGAGGAGTTATATGAAGGTTGTGTCGTTTATGATATTCATTCTTATAACTGGCAAAGATGGGATCGAAAAGTGCCTTTGTTTAATATTGGGACAGAGCGCGTTGATAAAAAGTTTGAGCACATCATCAATCACTGGAATGAAGAACTAGACGGAATACAGATTAAAGGTGTGGATTCTGGATCTGCAATCAATGATACTTTTTATGGTCGGGGTTATAATCTGGAGTATATCACAAATAACTTCGATCGTACTTTAGTGCTTGCTACGGAGATTAAAAAAGTGTATTGCGATGAGTCAACCGGAGTTGAGTATCCAAAAGTAATCAAGGCTATCCAGCAGAGAATTAAAGCGGCGATTTTGAGTAATGCCAATGTCTTTAGTCAATACCATACCAATTGGAAGTATAAGAAAGCGATTCGACTTTTGGATCAAAATATCGATCCGGCGATTGTGAAAGTAGATAAAGGGATTTACAGACTTTTGAAGAATTTTGAATTGCTCGCTTTCGTGAATCCAAATAATACGAGCACGGAGTTCAGGAAATTTCAGCGAAATAAATTTACGGTTCCACCGAAGTTTAAGTATGCTCCTTTGCAAATCAATCCATTCGAATTAAAACAGGAGTTAAGTCGAATGCGCGTGCAGGATATTGCCGATATTTCCATCCGAAATATGTATGAGGCGGTTATCGGTTCTTATTTCGATAAAATTGATTTATTGGGATCCTTGGACTCCAAAAAATTCTTCTATAATTCCTTAAGATATTTTGGTCGACCAAGTAAAAACGACATCACAAATGCACAATATATTTTGCATTTACCTGCGCATCCAAATGAACCAAAAAGAGGGCCGTCAATTCCCGCTGAAAAAGCAATGGAGGCCTTTGCGGAAGCATTGGATAAATATGAGATTAAATGTAAAATCGAAGCCAATCGCAAAGTAATTTCCCAAGTCATGGTATTGAATTCGAAGAAAATGATTCAATTCCGACCAGACGCGAAGTTTACGCGTTCACAGATTAATGCTTTGATTGAGCATGAAATTGGTGTTCATATGGTCACAACCATGAATTCGGATGCTGATAAATTGAAAATCTTCAAAATGGGATTGCCAAAGAACACCATGACACAAGAAGGTTTAGCTATTTTGTCGGAATATTTGAGTGGCAATATTTCGATGTCCAGATTAAGAAGATTGGCGCATCGCGTGGTAGTGGTAGATATGATGTGCAATGGAGCCGATTTTATTGAATGTTTCAATTATCTGAGAGCAGAAGGTGTTCCTGCACCCGATGCGTTTACTGTTGTTACTCGAATATTCAGAGGAGGAGGATTTACAAAAGATTTTCTCTATCTGAGGGGTTTTTCAAAATTGTATAAGTTTTGGGATGATGACCATGATCTTACTCCGCTTTTGGTAGGAAAAACTTCTATTGAGTTTTATGATACGATTAAAGAAATGATGGAAAGAGACATGATTGATCATCCAAAGTTTAAAACCTTTAGTTTCTCCAATCCGCAAGAAGTATATGAAAATGAGATCTATGATTATATTCTAAGTGGACTCAAATAGATTTTTATTTTTAAAATAGGGAATAACGCAAATTAATTATATATTTGGGGCCTTTATTAACCTATTTTTAGAAAAATGAAATATCGATTTACCTTTGTATTGATAGCATCAATACTCCTTTTTAATCCTTCCTACGGCCAAACCAAATCCAAAACAATTAAAATCAATTGGGCAGAGCAAATCAAGTCTAAATCTAAGTTTGCAGATATTAATCGCTTTTTTAGAATTAAGAATGACTATTTCGCCTTTAAAACTGAGCGTAAAGGACTGTTTGGTCCTTTAATTCCTTTTCTGGAAAAGTATGATGGAAAACTGAATTATGAGAGTAATACGGTCTTTCCAAAAAAAGAATTTCCAGATGGAAGAGTTTTAGAAAGTATCTTGGATGTAGATAATCAAATCTATGTGTTCTCCACGAAATTGGATAAATCTTCAAATACGAAGACCATCTATTTTCAGACAATTGATCCGGAAAAAAACACGCTAAACGATGATGTAACGAAAATTACAGCAATCGAAGTGGATAAAAAAGCAAAACGAATTGCCTACGATATCTACCGATCAGAGAAAGAAAAGAAGATGTTGGTTATTGTACATTATCCTTTTTTCACCTTGAAAGAGACCCAAGAAAAATTCGGAATGTTTGTTTTCGACAGTAAAATGAAAAAGGAATGGGAGATTGAAAAATATGAGTTAAAGTATACCGATAAAGAGTATAGTTTAGATCGATTTGTTCTAAGTGATGAAGGAGATGTGTATATGATGGGATCCAGATTCATCAAAGGATCTGAGGCAAAAGCGAAGAATAAAAAAGCTCATGATGCATTCGAGCTCACGACTTTTACGGAAAAAGGTAAAACGATTCGTTCTTTTCCTATTTCGTTTAAAGGCAATTATATCAATGATTTCGATATTCTAGTAAATGATGAGGGTCACTTAGCAGGAGGTGGTTTCTACTCAAAGAAAAATACGGGGCATGGAGATGGTGCATTTGTATTTGCAATCGACCCTAAAAATGGTGAGTTGGTTGAGTTCAAGAATAAGGAGTTTTCAGTAGAGTTTCTTCAAGAAGGTCAGAAATTAGCTTACCAGAAGAAGATTGAAAAGAAGTCTAAAAAAGGAAAAGATCAAGAATTACCAAACCTCGAAGTAAGAGAAATGGTCTTTTGTAAGGATGGTTCCTATCGACTCATAGGAGAGCAATACAGGTTTTACGTGACAACTTATGTTGATGGAAATGGTAATGTGAGAACTGTTAGTCACTATGTTTATGGAGATATAATTGTGGTAAATATAGATCCGAATAAAGAGATTACCTGGTTTTCAAAGATTCCGAAATACCAGCATTCGACGAACGATTATGGGTATTATTCTTCCTATGCTTTGTGCGAGTACAAAGGGAAAATGGTATTCCTTTTTAATGATCATATCGATAATCTGGTTGCCTTTAAAGAAAAGAGAGGGTATAAAAATTACTCTTTGAAAAAGAATAAAGGAGTCGTAGTGGGTGCTACAGTTTCTGATAAAGGTAAAACTACGCGAGAATTGATTTACACTTTAGAGGAAGATCAAGCTTATTTGAGACCCAAAGTGGGCATGCAGATTAGTGATAATGAATTGATCGTTTTTGCCCGACTAAAAAAGAAAGGGTATAAAATTGGTAAAATCACATTAAGATAATTCTAAAGGCGGTAAATTTTTACCGCCTTTTTTGTTTTTAGTGCCAACTATTTCATTTGTTTAGCGTCTGACTTATATCAAACACTAATTTAAAATGAGAAAACTACTAATTGCTCTAACTGCCTGCTTATCAATTTTTTTCGCTTACAATCAAGATTGTATTGACTTTTCTAATTATACCACGGCTTATGTAGATTCCGTTACATCTGATGATGTGAATTTTCCCGATGGTTCTTCTTTCATTTCTGAAGGTGATCTCAGTTTGGTTAAAATGGCAAACGGGATTTATCAAGGAATTCAGGGGGATACAGCTTTGTTTTATATCGGGACACTCGGGATTGATGTTTCAGCATCTAATTGTTCGAATAAAGAATTGAATTTCAAGTGTGCTTATGTTGAAGGTGTTATTGTGGATGGAGATACCATTTACCATGGTACAAATACTCCGATGAGCTACCAAGGAAGTGGTTTTAACTTTGCTTTTAACGGACAAGGTTTGGGTTCAGGAGAATTTACGATAACCGGTGATTTTGATGAGGTAATTTTACTAACGCAAACCAATTTTTTATGGGATGTATGCTTGCAATGTAGTATGAATACAATCTCAGAATGTTTGGACTTATCAGATTATACCACAGCCTATATTGATTCAGCTGGACAAGATCATGTGAATTTTCCAGTAGGAAGTACCATCGTCGGAAATGGCTCAATCGAGATCAAGAAAATTGATTTGATCACACAGTGGATGGGCTTACAAGGAGATACGGCCTTGTTCTATATCGGAAATACGGAATTGGATGTAAGCGGATACAATTGTTCGAATAAACGATTGACCTTCATGAATTCCTATGCTGAACAAATGATTATAGATGGAGACACG
>JAUICI010000023.1 GCA_030427935.1 Bacteroidia bacterium
AATCAATTTAATGAGTCCAAATATTCTTATTGATTTTGGCTGCAATCCATACGGTGTAGGTGCGATTTTTGAGAACCAACAAACAAACCTCTCCATCTACCCCAACCCCTCCCAAGGAACATTCACCATCGAAACTGAAGGAGGAAAAATCATCGAATCTCTCGAAATTCATGCAACAGATGGACGGCTTGTTTACACAGAAGAAAACTTAAAGAAATGTGTTGCTCAAATTCGGCTAAAAAGTATTCCAAAAGGAATCTACTTTGTAAAAACTAAAATCGGAATAGAATCGGTTTTCAGTAAAATCGTAATAACAGATTAATTTCAAAAAATCACCTTTACCTTTTTACTTTTCACCTTTTACTTAAATAAAAACCCTACTTCTCCCCCGACATACAATCACAAGGCGGCTCCATCTTAACCTCTGCATTGGGAAGCAAACCCTTGATTCGGGCATTGAATTCAGGGGAATAGGTCGAACCTCTTAAATCAAACTCTTTTAAGCCAATGAGCTTACTGATTTCATCCGGCACATTTTCAATTTGATTCGACCATAAATCCAAATAAAGCAATCCTTCAGCAAATTGAATACAGGAAGGAATGGTCATGACGCGATTTCGATTCATGATTAATTGCTCCAGCAAAGGCATCGAACAAACAGCAATAGGAAAACTCTCAATCTTATTTCTCTCTACAATCAGAATTCTCAAAAATTTAAGTCGATTAATATCTGAAGGAATGGAGGTCAATTTATTTCGTCCCAAATTCAGCACTTCGAGATTCTTTAGAGTCAAAACCTCCATGGGAAATTCAGTTAATTTCTGCTTCTCTAAACTCAATGAAACCACTTCCTCTGGATGCGCCAAAGCCGAGTCTAAATTTGTCCAAACGCGATTCGTATCCGATGCCATGCCCCACTCTGACTGAGCGGTGAGAAACGAACACCAAACACTAACTAGTATAAGAAAGACTAAACGCTTCATCTCTTTTTAATTGTGCTTTCAACTCTTCCGGAGAATTGAATTTCTTTTCTTCTCTGATTTTGGCGAGCACTTCTATCTTCAACTTTTCGCCATAAAGTGTATCGTTAAAATCCAAAATATGCACCTCCACACTTTCGTTTTCTTGCAAATTATGTGTCGGATTAAATCCGATATTCATCATGCCACGGTACACCTGACCATGCAATCCAATTTGTACGACATAAGCCCCGCATCCAGGAAGGATTTTTTTCGAATCTTGTATATCGATATTAGCTGTTGGATATCCCATGGTTCTGCCAAGCTTATTCCCTTCAACTACAATGCCATTTATTTCAAAAGGTCGACCCAAATATTGAGTTACCGTATTCATATCCCCCTTTTCCAAAGCTTTTCGAATCTTGGTTGAACTCACATTGATATCGTCAATATCTTGAGCTGGAATCTCTTCTACTTCAAAACCGTATTCCTTTCCAAACTTTCTTAGAACTTCAATATTTCCTTCTCTATTCTTCCCGAAATGATGATCGTAACCAATCACTACTTTTTCAATTCCAATATCATCTACCAAAATTGTTTTCACAAACTCTTCTGCTGTCAATTCAGAAAATCCTTTTGTAAACGGAAATAAAATTAGATGATCAATCCCCAACTCATTTAAAGTCTCCATTTTCTCTTCCAAATTACTGATCATTTTCAGACCATGTGTATCCGGAAAAATAACCTCCCTGGGATGTGGCTCAAAAGTAAAGAGAACAGATTCACCTTTTTTTTCTTTAGCCTCTTGAATTAATCGCCTTAATATTTCTTGGTGACCTATATGAATACCATCAAATGTGCCTATTGTTAGAATGGGCTTAACTACTTGATTTTTAACCTTTGAGTCCTTGAAAATTTTCACTGATTGGGAATCGCTTGATGTTCTTAGCTTTTGTCCTGTTTAAAAAACCAAAATTAGTTAAAAATATTTGTTTAACTCATAGGCTTTATTTTAAGAAAATAACATACCTTTGCAGCCAAATTTTAGAGAGAGCTATTTGCTCCCTGGTTTAGAATAACAGAAAAATACAATAAAATGTCTGATTTAAAAGGTAAAATTTCTCAGGTTATTGGTCCGGTTGTAGACGTAAGCTTTGAAAAAGGACAACAGCTTCCAAAGATTATGGATGCATTGGAGGTTTATAGAGAGAATGGTCAAAAGGTTGTTCTTGAAATTCAACAGCATATTGGAGAGGATTCAGTTAGAACGATTTCCATGGACTCTACAGATGGTTTCCACAGAGGGATGGATGTAATCGTAACTGGTGGTCCAATTAAAATGCCAACAGGGGATAAAGTAAAAGGAAGATTGTTTAACGTAGTTGGTGAGTCAATCGACGGAATTAACGAAGTAGACAATTCAGACGGACTTTCAATCCACAGAGAAGCGCCTAAATTTGAAGAACTTTCAACTTCTTCTGAAGTACTTTTTACAGGTATCAAAGTAATCGACTTGATTGAGCCTTATTCAAAAGGTGGTAAAATTGGTCTTTTCGGTGGTGCCGGTGTAGGAAAAACCGTATTGATTCAGGAGTTGATTAACAATATCGCGAAAGCATACTCTGGACTTTCAGTATTTGCAGGAGTAGGTGAAAGAACAAGAGAAGGAAATGACCTTTTAAGAGAGATGCTTGAATCAGGAATTATTACTTACGGAGATGATTTCATGCATTCTATGGAAGAAGGCGGATGGGATCTTTCTAAAGTTGATGTTAAGAAAATGGAAGAGTCGAAAGCTTCTTTCGTATTCGGACAGATGAATGAGCCTCCAGGTGCGAGAGCGAGAGTTGCTCTTTCTGGATTGACATTGGCAGAATATTTTAGAGATGGTGACGGTGAAGGACAAGGTAGAGACATCCTTTTCTTCGTTGATAACATCTTTAGATTTACACAGGCAGGTTCTGAGGTATCAGCACTTCTAGGTCGTATGCCATCAGCAGTAGGTTACCAGCCAACATTGGCTTCTGAAATGGGAGCGATGCAGGAAAGAATTACTTCAACTAAGAATGGTTCGATTACATCTGTACAGGCGGTTTATGTACCTGCGGATGACCTTACTGACCCTGCACCAGCAACAACATTTGCTCACTTGGATGCGACTACCGTACTTTCAAGAAAGATTGCTGAGCTTGGAATTTACCCAGCGGTAGATCCATTAGATTCAACTTCTAGAATCTTAACGCCAGAGATCGTAGGTGAAGAGCATTATGCTTGTGCTCAAAGAGTAAAAGAAACTATTCAGAGATATAAAGAACTTCAGGATATCATTGCCATTCTTGGTATGGATGAATTGAGTGAAGAGGATAAATTGGTTGTACACAGAGCAAGAAGAGTACAAAGATTCCTTTCTCAGCCTTTCCACGTAGCAGAGCAGTTTACAGGTATCCCAGGAGTATTGGTTGACATTAACGATACAATTAAAGGATTTAACATGATCCTTGATGGTGAATTAGACCAATATCCTGAAGCAGCATTTAACTTGAAAGGTTCGATCCAAGACGTGGTTGAAGCTGGTGAGAAAATGTTAGCTGAATCATAAAAATTGATTGAATTATGGTGATTGAAATTATAACACCGGACAACCTTCTTTACAAAGGTCACATCGATTCGATTACACTTCCAGGTGTAGATGGGTCTTTTGGAATGTGGGACAACCACGCGCCAATTATTTCGGCTTTGACTAAAGGAAAGGTGAAGATCAAGCAAGCTTCAAGTAAAAATAGCTCCTACGATGAATTTAGCGGTGACTTTTTAGCGGATATCGCTAAGGATGAGTCTTTTGAATTCGACATCAATGGAGGTGTTGTTGAGGTACAAAACAATAAAGTTACATTATTAGCAAACTAATAAAATATTAGCTCTAAGCTGAAAGGGGTTTGATTTTCAAATCCCTTTTTTGCGTTTTATTAGTGTTAAGCTTTGTTAATAATGTCTTACATTAGAAGGGAAAATAATTATTTAGCGTTTTACGCGTTATTGAACACATAACGACTACTCAAAATGAGTATAAAAGACAGTTTAAATACAGAGAATATTCCAGATCACGTTGCCATCATCATGGATGGTAATGGAAGATGGGCTCAAGAAAGAGGAGAACACCGCGTTTTTGGACATACATCAGGAGTTGAATCTGTTAGAGAAGCTTTGAAAGCCGCAACAGAATGTGGTGTAAAACATCTTACTCTATACGCGTTTTCTACTGAAAACTGGAGCAGACCAAAAGAAGAAGTGGATGCTCTTATGAAACTTTTAGTTGAAACCATTGCAAATGAAATTGCCGAATTGAATGAAAACAACGTGAAATTCATGACCATCGGAAATATCGGATCCATGCCTCAAAGTGTTGTTGACGCCATCAATAATGGTGTTGAGTCAACAAAAAACAATACAGGAACAAATCTGATTCTTGCACTTAATTACAGTGCACGATGGGATATTTCAAATGCTTTGAAAATTATTTCTGATAAATCCGCCAATGGAGAAATCAAATCCGAGGATATCGATCAGGAATACATTAAACAATATTTATCAACTGCAGATTTTCCGGATCCTGAACTATTAATCCGTACCAGTGGCGAAATGAGAGTAAGTAATTTTCTTTTGTGGGAAATGGCCTATACAGAATTACTTTTCACAGAAAAATACTGGCCGGACTTTAGAAAAGAAGATTTCTTCCAAGCGGTATACGACTACCAGCACAGGGAAAGAAGATTCGGTAAAGTCGGCGAACAGCTTCAAAGTAATTAATGAAGAAAATCCTTCACATATGCCTTTTATTACTGCTCTGCACAAGTTCATCTTATGCACAGATTAGTATTGGTGGTGGCGATGGAGATGGAACCTATCTCTCTCCTAAAGAATACGAATTAGGACCCATCAGTGTTGAAGGTGCTCCCGAATACGATCAAAATGCTCTTATCATGATATCTGGTCTAAAATCAGGTGATAAAGTCATGGTTCCTGGTGAAATCTGGACGAGAGCGATTCGAAATCTTTGGGATCAGAAAATCTTTTCCAATGTGGAGATATACATTAAGAAGGTTGTTGGAGATGTTATTTTTCCTGTAATTAAGGTACAAACCAGACCTAGAGTTGCCGGTTATTACTACGAACCCATTACTTGTGTTAAGAAAAGTGATGCCAATAAACTAAAAGATGTATTTGATCTATATCGTGGAAAGTATATCACGGAAAGTTTAGTTGAAACAACCAAAAAACAAATCAAAGACTTTTACGCTGATAAAGGCTATCTTGATGCCAAAGTAACCATCAAATTAGTGGATGATACGCTAACGGCAAACAGTCAGTATTTTGAAATCACGGTTATCAAAGGAAGAAAGGTAACCATCAACAAGATCAATTTCTACGGGAATGAATCCATTAAACCCATGAAATTGAGAAAATCAATGAAGGATACCAAGATCAATAACCTTTGGAATATCTTCAATAAATCCAGATTTTATCGTTCTAATTATGAATCTGATAAAGTAAGCGTCATCGATAAATTCAACGAGATTGGTTTAAGAGACGCCAAAATCACCAAGGATTCTGTTTACCGGAATAAAAAAGGGATTGTAATCGACATCCATATCGAAGAAGGAGAAAAATATTATTTCGGAGATATTACTTGGGTTGGAAATGCGAGATATACGGATGGATTTTTAGACACGGTTCTTGGAATCAAAAATGGAGATATCTACAATAAAGCTTTATTGGAACAAAGACTATTCATGTCACAGGACGGGAGAGATATCACTTCCTTGTACATGGACTTTGGTTACTTATTCTTCCAAGTTGAACCGGTTGAAATCAAAGTAGAAGACAAGAAGATCTATTATGAAATGCGAATTAATGAAGGGAAACAAGCTCGAATTCGTAACATCATCATTAAAGGAAATACAAAAACAAACGACCATGTAGTCCTTCGTGAAATCAGGACAAAACCGGGAGACCTATTCAATAGGAATGATATTATTCGTACCCAAAGGGAATTGGCTCAACTCGGATTCTTCGATCCCGAACAGTTTAATGTGAATCCGATACCAAACCCAGCAAATGGTACTGTGGATATCGAGTATACAGTAGTTGAAAAATCTTCGGATCAGATCGAGCTCTCTGGTGGTTGGGGTGGTGGCCGTTTAATCGGTACACTTGGATTAAGCTTCAACAACTTCTCTTTGAAAAACATGTTCAAAAAAGGAGCTTGGAGTCCATTACCTTCAGGGGACGGTCAGAAATTAAGTATTCGTGGTCAAACAAACGGAAAGTTCTTCCAGTCGTATAATTTCTCATTTACGGAACCATGGCTTGGTGGTAAGAAACCGAATTCACTTACGGTATCACTTTTCCACTCTCGAAATGGAAATGGAGAAAGACAAAGTAGCTCGAATTATCAAGGAGTTGGAATTACAGGGGTTGCTATTGGTCTTGGAAAAAGATTGAAGTGGCCAGATGATTATTTCTCGGATTACTGGGAATTGAACTATCAGTACTATGATTTGAACAACTATTCGGGTGTTTTTGCATTCAACAATGGTTACTCAAATAATATCTCCTTAAAATATGTGATCACAAGATCTTCTATCGATCAACCGATTTACCCAAGATCGGGATCAAGATTCGTATTCACAGCTAAAGCAACTTTGCCTTATTCTTTATTTGACGGAAGAGATAGCTATGGTGACCTTTCTTCTCAAGAACTGAATAAATACGCAGAATACTACAAATTGAAATTTACTGCTGAATGGTTTTTACCATTAACGGCAGACAGAAAACTGGTTCTTTATCCGAAATTTGGATTCGGATTCCTTGGATTCTATAATAAAGAAAAAGGACTTACTTCTTTTGAAAGATTCTATTTTGGAGGTTCTGGTCTAACCGGATTCCAATTGGATGGTAGAGAAATTATTGCCATGAGAGGATATGGAGATCAATCGATTTCTTCCCCGCTTGGTGATCCAATTATCGCGAAATTATCTGTCGAATTAAGATACCCTATCTCCCTAAACCCTCAGGCTACAATCTATTTACTAGCCTTTGCTGAAGCAGGAAACACATGGAGAAGCTTTAAGAATTTCTCACCTTTTGATTTAAAATACTCAGCTGGTGTAGGAGCTCGAATCTTCTTACCTATGTTTGGTTTACTTGGAGTTGATTATGGATTTGGATTTACACCACTCGACCCACATTCATCTGGATATGTTCCTATGAATACAGAAATATACAATAATGGAGGTTGGAGAGGACAATTCCATTTCACAATTGGTATGAATCTTGGAGAATTATAAATTGAATCCCATGAAAATGAAAAATTTAGTTTTAATCTTTACGGTACTTCTGAGCTTTACAACACTAGCGCAGAAAATTGCATATGTGGATACCGACTTTATCCTTGGTCAGGTTCAAGACTATACAAATGCACAGGTTGAAATCGACAACTTAAGTGAAAAGTGGAGAAAAGAAGTTGAAGAGAAATACAAAATTATTGCAGACAAAAGAGCAGAACTCCAACAAGACCTGCTTTTATTGACTCCTGCGGATAAAGAAAAAAGAGAAAATGAGATCAAATCCATTGAAAATAAAGCAATGGAACTCCAAACAAAATACTTCGGAGTAAATGGCGAATTGTTCGCTAGAAGAAAAGAATTACTAGAACCAATTACGAACAAATTATTTGATGCAGTGCAAAAAATTGCTTCCAGTAAAAAATATGGTTTCGTTTTTGATAAATCTAACCAAACAAATCTTATTTTCGCGGACGATAGATACGATCTGAGCAATCAAGTGGTGATAGAAATGAAGCGAATGGGTGTGAAGATGAATAAACCTGGAGGAACCGGTGGAGGAAATGCTGGTGGTGCAGGTGGAAATGGAAAAGAAAGATAAAAAGAACATTAGAATTTAAACAAAAGCAGATGAAAAGAGTAGTATTATTAGCAGTATTTGGACTGTTTTTCCTTGTAAACGCAAATGCACAGAAATTTGGACATGTATACTCCAAAACTATATTGGATAGCCTTCCAGCATATAAAACCGCTGAAGGTGAAGTTCAAAAGTTAGTTGACAAAGGAACAAAAGAGCTTGAAGCCATGCAAAAGGCTATTGAAATGGAAGCGAGAGATCTTGAGTTAGCTAAAGACACCTTGGATGATTTCATGTACCAAAGAGGAATGAGAGATCTTCAAATGCAATATCAAAGATTTCAAGAAAAACAGCAATTGTTGGAGCAAGACGTACAAACACTTCAAGTAAGATATATTGAGCCAGTATTGAAAAACCTTCAAAAAGCAATTAAAGCAGTTGGCGATAGAGAAAAGTTCACTTATATCTTCGAAGCAACTGAAACGTCTCCAGGTGTACCCGTATATGTTGGTGGTGGAACAGATATCACTAAAATGGTTGATGCAGAAATCAGAACTTATTATAAATAGTACAAGATTCTAAGTATTAAGAAATGAAAGCCACGTTTAGCGTGGCTTTTTTTGTATTCTGAAGTTTAGGCTAAATGCCTTATCTTAAGAACATGAAACTCATCATATTCATTCCTATATTTATCTTACTCAGTTGCCAACACAAAAACGGTAAAACTGAAAACTCTATTCCTGAAATCGAAAATCCAGAAATAATCATAAAATTTGATCGTGATGAAATCAGGAAATTAGGTGCCTCTATTCATATGGTCAGTAAAAAGATGAAAGAAGTAATTCTGGACACGACTGTAACACGAAATATAGAGGATATAAAAAAGATTGAAATCAGTTTTAAAAATTTCCGTGGAGATTCAATTAAAGTGGAATTAAATCGTATAATCGACACCATGTATTACGACTATAATTAACTGAAATATTTTTACATTTACTATCAAATTAAACAACTAAGCAAATGAAAAATCTAGGAATTATTCTTTTCGCCTTTATCTTATTCGGATGCTCAAACTCAGAAGGCGAATCAAAAGACAAAAAATCTGAGAAAAAAACAGAAAACAAGGAAGTAAGTGACAATCAAGAAGAAGTAAAAGAAGAAAAAAATGAAGCCCCCATTCTTCACACTTATGAAAACTTCTTTAATCCTTCAGCTAAAAAATCAGGAGCAAGTTCTATTGATGGTCTATCTAGTGATGTCGCCTCTGTTAAAGCGCCCACTTACTTCAAAAGAGGCTACGATGAATTAATCATGAAAACCTACGACAAGTTAAAGAGTGATAAGATCACGGCCATTCAAATTCCAGAATCCATCCTGTCAAATTCGAGTTCGGATGTTGTCATAATTGAAGAAGGCTATGAGGGGAAAAACTCCTCCTTTCAAAAACTATTCAACTCGGCAAATGAAGCTGGCGAAAAAATGGCGGTAAATCTCTATTACCAAATTGATTTAGGTAATGGTTTTAAAAATTATTTTGCGGGAATCGTAAGTAATCTTGGAGAAAAAAGTGAGCAAATCAGATGGGAAATCATCGCTATTGATGATAATGATCAAATCGTTTCCTCTCTCGGAAAATGCGATGAGTTCTTCGTAATTGGTAATGAAATCTATGCCCTTTGGTATTATGCAAGTGACCCCGATCCAACTTATGAAGTATGGAAACAAAATGCTAAAGGTCAGTTCGAAATGACTTCTTCTAGCACTAAACAACCAGAAATTTTGAAAGAATATCTTTCGAAAATGGAAGTCAAAGTTTAAAACACAAAATATCTTAAACTAGAATAGGAAAGGCCGTCATTTTATGATGGCTTTTTTTATAATTCCTATCTTAGCCATGGATGACTAAAAAAATAGGCATATTCGACTCTGGTATTGGTGGACTAACAGTTCTGAAAGAAATCAGAAACCTTCTTCCTGAATACGACTATTTGTATTTAGGAGATAATGCCCGTGCCCCTTATGGAACACGCTCTTTTGAAGTAGTGCATGAATACACTTTACAAGCAGTAAAACGTCTATTTGAACTCGATTGCGACTTGGTAATTATTGCATGTAATACGGCCTCTGCAAAAGCTCTAAGACAAATTCAGCAAACTTTTTTGGTTGATCTTCAGGATGAAAAGCGTGTTTTGGGTGTGATCCGACCAACGACGGAATTGGCAGGTGAACTCACGAAAACCAAACATGTTGGAATCCTCGGAACAAATGGAACCATTGCTTCCAATTCCTACCAGATCGAAATCAATAAATTTCACCCTGAAGTCCAAGTCCATCAGCAAGCTTGTCCGATGTGGGTACCCTTAATAGAAAACCAAGAATACGATTCAGAAGGGGGCAAATTTTTCATTAAAAAATATATTAATGAATTACTTGAAAAAGGGGCTATCGACACGATTATTTTAGCTTGCACACACTACCCCATCATTGCAGAAGAAATTCAGAAATATGTTCCAAAAACGGTCAATCTAATCTCCCAAGGAGAAATCGTTGCAGAAAGATTAAGAAATTATTTGGAAAGGCATGAATGGATGGATTCTAAACTATCTAAAAAAGGTACAATCCATTACCTCACAACAGAAAACCCAGCTCTATTTGATGAAAAGTCCTCACTTTTCCTCGGCGAAAAGGTTCAATCCGAACTCATGCACTGGTAAGAAAACCTACACACCCCTACAACCTATTACCTATTACCTATTACCTATTACCTATTACCTAAAAAAAGTCTACTTAAACCAACTCGAATACATATGGTAATTATCGGCAATTCTCTTCACTTCCCCTTCAAATAGTTCAGGAGATAAGTCTTTTACCTTTTTTGCAGGAACTCCAGCCCATAAAGAACCACTTTCTATTCTTGTGCCTTGTGTAACGACACTTCCAGCTGCAATCAAACAATTAGGCTCCATTACCACTTTGTCCATTACAATTGCACCCATTCCTACCAATACATTATCCTGAATTTCACATCCGTGAACGATAGCATTGTGACCTATGGAAACATTATTGCCAATTTTTGTAGCTGCCTTTTCGTAAGTACAATGAATCACCGCTCCATCCTGAATATTGACATTCTCACCACATTCAATCGAATTGACATCACCCCGAACCACTGCATTAAACCAAACACTGCAGTTTTTCCCAAGTTTAACATCTCCAACTACCGTTGCATTCTCTGCCAAATAACATGAGTCATCGATTTGAGGTTTAAATCCTCTACATTCTTTGATTAAAGCCATATTCAATTTTATTTCAAAATTAGAAAAACTAGAAAGTTAAAAGTGGAAAGTGATAAGTTTAATAACCTAAAACTTTCCACTTCAGATTTACCACAAATTACTTCTCTCCTTCACATTTACCGTTCTTCTTGCAACAAGCCGGCAAAGCTGCATAGGCTTTCTTATCTGCTGGACTTCCATCCGCATCGTAACCTGCCTTATTTATCACGGCAATGATCTCTTCTTTGGTGATTTTGTCCGTTCTAAATTTTACTTCTACTATTCTTGTTTTTACAGTGAGTTCAGCAAACTTCACCCCTTTTGTATAGTTTAAAGCTTCCTCAATGGCTTCTTTACACATCCCACATTCTGCAGAAGTTTGAATCTTAATAGTTTCGGTTTTCTTTTGATTAAAGGCCACACCGAATGTAAAAATGGCCATGATTAAAATTATTGTTTTCATATCTAATTGTTTTATAAAATGAGATGATGCTAAACAACGTAACACCCCATTCTTCATTTTTAATTTTTAATTTTTAATTTCTTTATACTAAACCGTATACCCGCATAAACGTTCGCTCCACTAACTGGTGCCCACACCATGGAGGCATCAAAAAATTGCGAAAATGGTTGGTCCGAAGCAACAATCGCATCCTTTTGAATGTAATTCGTCAAATTCTCACCACCGATATAAAACTCCCATGCTTTATGGATGTAAGTGATTTGAGCGTTTAACAAGATGAAGTTTTTGGATTCATTTGGTCTTTGATATTCGATTGGATTGGATCCCGTACCTGGCAATCTTTTCACACCATACCAATTGGCTGTCACATCAAACAACCATTTCTTATTTCTTGTTTTATAGCCTAAATTCAATAGAGCTCGATGCTTTGGAACCATGGCTTTTTGTTGTAACATTCCGTCTGTTTGCATACGCACATCATAAAATTTGTAAGCCGTTCTAATTGTAAATCCGCGAGCCACTTCTAAGTTAAACTCTCCTTGGACCGCATGCGAATACGATTTACCAACCAAATTGCTCACATAAATATGCTGAGGACTTACATCCAAATCCAGAATCATTTGATTAAAGAAATGGGTATAGAAATAATCTGCTGAAAAACTGGATTCTCTTCCTCCAATTTTAAACTTCTGAATAAAAGTCGCCCCCGTATTAATCGCTCTTTCAGGCTGCAAATCCTCGGTTAAAACCCACAATCTCGAACTGGCCATCTTACTCATATTATCAGCAAATACATTTGGAACTCGGTATCCATGCCCTGCTGTTCCTCTAAGAACTGTGGTTTTGGAAATGTTCCATTTCAAATGCAAGGCTGGTGAGAAAAAGATCCCGTACAGATTGTGATAATCACCTCGAATTCCAGCAACCAGAGAAAACTTCTCTTTAAAAACATAGGTGTATTCAAAATAAGCTCCAGGCACGAGTTCCATTCGATTCAAGTCTGTTGAATCCGTAGATTGCCAAAATCTTTGACTCAAATCATTATATAAAAAACTCATTCCAGTTTTTATTCGATGATCGCCATTTTTAAATTCATTCGCATAGATACTATTGAAATAGAACTTCTTTTCTTCACCATAAAACTGATTTAAGCCATACTCCGAATCAATTAAATGGTATTTACCTTGAAAAATCAATCCTAAACTGGAATTGTCTTTAAATATGATTCCCATTTTTTGGAACAATTCTGCGTGAATCGTAACTACATTTAAACCCCATTTGGAATAATCCTGTGGCTTAAATCCTAACTCACCTCCCGTTTTATTGTCGTACATGAATTTCCATCCAAACTGCGTCCGGAATTTCTCTCCAAAGTATTTATATCGGTTGAACGCATTGACCTGATAAGATTTTGGAATATCCATGAATCCGTCTTTATTTCGGTCGTTTTCAGCAAAAACACCTGAACCGTGCAAAAAGAATAAAGTCGACCATTTTTTAGACTCTCCTAACTTGAAGGCAGAATGTAAATTCAATTCAGCTCGACCAAAAATATTCCCATATGCGTTAATAAAGAGCGGACCTTCCTCATCTGGTTTCAAAAATTCCAAATTGATCAGGCCAGCGATAGACTCGTATCCATTTACCACGGAACCTCTTCCTTTGGTGATTTGAATGGATTCAATCCAAGTACCCGGGATTGCTCCCATGCCATAAGAAGTAGACAAACCTCTTAAAATTGGAATATTCTCGAACTGCATTTGAGTATAAACGCCATCCAGTCCCAACATTTGTATTCGCTTAGCGCCTGAAACTGCATCTGTGATACTTACATCCACAGAAGCGTTCGTCTCAAAAGCTTCCGACAAATTACAACAAGCTGCTTTTTTTAATTCTCCTTGATTGATTCTTTCAAAACCAATTGGATCCATCATGGACAAAAGTTTATCATCGCCAGCATCTACAACGATAACGTCAAGCTCTTGACCAGATTTTAATTTTATTTGAATTCCTTTCTTTGGAATTTTATCGAAATAGATCTTAAGTGTTTGATAGCCTACAAATTTGACTTCCAAAGTATCTGGTAAATGAATATGCTCAAAACTGAATTCTCCATCAGGGTTTGTTACTGTTCCCTCCTGACTCTTCTTCCAAACCAATTGAGCACCGACCAGAACTTCTTCTGATTCATTGGACACAACTTTTCCAGTCAAACTCTGTGAAAACAGGTTCGAGGAAAGCACAAGACCTATAAATAAGATTATATATTTCATTAATTGATAAGTTTCTAATTACTAAATGATGACGCAGTAAAAAGATACTTATCAGATAAGGAAGGAATTTTTATGTAGAATGATTGATCGGCCGGTTTGACCAAGATCTGGTGGAGGTAAATTGGTAAATTGAATGACTTCAGCGATTCTCAGGATGGAAATATCATTTACACCACTGGTGGCAACCCAAGCATCAATTTGATCTAGCTCAAAGCTTGGAAAGAATCCATAAAAATCTGCATCCAAAGAAAATGCTTCGATATCACAACAATCCTCTTCTTCGTTTTCTTGTTTGGTCGGATTCTCATGATGGGAATTCGCGCAACAAGATTTTTTCTCAACTTCTTCTTGCTCTGACTTACATTCTACATTTTCTTTTTTCAGACTAAAATCAGCACTGCAACCTTCTTCGCATGAACGCGAATAAATCGTCAATCCGCTCGACATGATAAGCACAAGCGAAAGGAAGAATAAAGACAATATCGACCTGAAATTGAAAGTCATAGCACAAAATTACGGAAAATGAGGAACTTTACATAGTGCGAAATTGTTAGAGTCTTGTTAATTTTGACAAAAAATTGGAATCTTATGGACCGAATTGTTCACTCAGTATATGCAGAAGTAACCCCAAACCCTACAACAATCAAATACGTTTCGGATCACAGAATTTGTGAGCTTCCTGGTGAGTTTGAATTTGATAATTTGGATGAAGCTAAAGGTATCTCCCCATTGGCAGAAGAATTGTTTGCCTTACCGTTTGTAGATGCGGTTTATATCGCCAATAATTTCGTTACGGTAACCAAAACAGACAATGTTGACTGGGATTTCATCAATATGGAATTAAGAGAGTTCATCAGAAATTACTTGAATCAAGGGAAGCCTGTAGTTCAAAAAGAACAGGAAGCTAAACCCATGAAAACGAAGATTGATATCTCCAATTTTTCCGCATCTGAAAAGGACGATCAGATCAAAGCCTTATTGGATGAATATGTGGCTCCTGCTGTGGAAAGCGATGGTGGAGCAATCAATTTCGTAGCATTTGATAATGGTAAAGTCTACGTTGAATTGAAAGGTTCTTGTAACGGATGCCCATCTTCTGAAGCCACTTTGAAAGGTGGAATCGAAACTCTTTTGAAAAATCACATGGAAGGGATTGAAGAGGTTGTTGCGGTGAATTAATTTATCTACCTCTTCTGATTATTCGAATAGATTCTATATTTTCTTTCCATTTTGGATCTTGATCTGGGACCCAATCCCCTGTGATTTCAATTGACTGACCTTGAAAATTTTCACTTCGATAACAAATAATCGCAAAACCTGGCGGCACACGAATCGATTTCACTTTTCTCCACCAAGTTGACCAATCCTTGTCTCTATTGATATCTCCAAAAGACCAGTCTTTATCCACATATCTGCTATAGCCAGAGAAATCAGTATTTTGATAAACAATCACTCCTGGATTAAGTAATTCAGCCCAAGGTCCTAAAATCCCCTTCCTTACGATTTGAATGGATTCTACTTTTTCCTTCCAGTTAGGATCATTATCAGGAACCCAATCACCCGTGATTCGAATGGATTGTCCCTTAAAGTTCTCGCTTCGATAACAAATTAATTCCCAACCTTCCGGGACTTGAATGGAACGAACTTTTCTCCACCATTTAGACCAATCCACATCATTATTAATGTCTCCAAAAGACCAGTTTTGGTCAATATATTTACTTTCTCCAGTAAAATCCTTATTCATAAAAACTCGTGGGGCTTCTGAAATGGTGTTTGATGGAGGCTGAAATGAAGCCGACTGAAAAGGATCAGAAGTAACTTCTTTACTTTTTGTTTTTGGAGCATCATTAAGAACCATTTGATTAATTAAGGGCTCGGTAATCTTCGAACGCATATCAGCCAAATAACCATACAAGTTCTTCTTTACTTTTCCTGGAAACTGCACCCATCCGCGAATTTCATTTCCATCAATCTTAAATTTTGCATCAGCCTTATTGCCATCTTTTACATAAAATCTTAAGGCAAGATCAACCGTGTCGACCACCGGATTCAATATCCCATGTATTCCAAAAAATCCTTTCCCATTACTATTTAAGATGAAATCATTTGTTCGATCCCAAGAATCTAGCTCTCCATTTTGAAGAAAACAAAAATAGATCATGGCACACTCCTTATTGAGGTCCAATACTTCAATAGAAGAAATCTGATCATTCCAAGCAATGTTTTTATCTTTTGCTTGCCAATTTCCAGACACTACGGTATGTGCTCCTGAAAAATCGGTATGTTCATAAATAATCAGGATGTTTCCTTTTGGAACTTTAATCGAACTGATTTTATCATTCCATATCAGATTATTTCCTTTCGCCTGCCAGCTGGAGTTGATGGTAACGGAACCACCACCGAAATTTGCATGCTCGAATAATTGAATCTGACCAAACAAAGAAAAACTGCAAATAAAAGTGAATAGTAGTATGAACTTCATAGTTGTTTTTATTACCAGAACTCAATAATGATGCCACTAAATGAGCAATTTACATTTTTTTTCACGGATTTTATGGAATCCATTACTTCTTCACATCATGTATATGAATCTTAAAATTTAGAATTATGAAAAAAGGAATGTACATCGCAGTTATACTTATTCTCGGAATGTTAAACTTCACTTTTGGTCAAAGTACGGATGGTGAGATTAAAGGGAGAGTTTGGGAAACTGACTCAACAAACACAGCCGTTGGGGCTCATGTTTTTATTGAGGTGGCCGGATCTAAAAAAGGTGTTGTAACTGACGTCAATGGAAACTTCCGTATTTCATCTATTCCTGTTGGACTCTATACTTTGACGGCATCTCAAGCAACTGGTAAGAGAATCATCGGAAACATCCAGGTAAAACCTGATCAAATTACAAATGTTGGGGATTTTGCACTTCAAGACAGTATGCTAGCAACTATTGAAATTGTTGTTTTCGTTGACCCACTAGTTTCCGAAGAACCGGCAAAAATAAATATCTCATTAGATGATATTCGAGTATCTGCAAATAGAACGGATCCTTTAAAATTGGTAACAACCGCAGGTGGAACTCAGTTAACTGCTGACGGACAAGGGGTGATCATCAGAGGTTCAAGACCCGAATCAACAATTTATTATATCGATGGAGTAAAACAAACATCCATGGCAAGAGTTCCTTCTGCCTCCATAGGTCACATCAGTGTTTATACAGGTGGTTTACCAGCCAAATATGGAGACTGTACTGGAGGCGTAGTAGTAATGGAAACCTTATCTTACTTCGATCTATACAATAGATGGAAATCAAAGAATAGATAGTGTTTTCAGAGTAGTTTTTTTCCTTGGAAAGTCCTTTCAAATTGAAGGGACTTTTTTTGTTTTCTATGCTTTCTTTCCGAATTCCTTTCTTAACTTAGAATCGAATTTTATTTTACACATGAAACGTAAGGAATTTCTCCAAATATCCTCATTGGGTCTTGGTGCTGCCTTAATGCCAAATTTATTGCTAGGCAAGGCATTCGACCTCGAAGAAATCAAAAAGAAAAAGCAATTTGATGTCATCATTATTGGCACCGGTTATGGAGCTGCGGTTACCGCACACCGTTTGGCACAAAAAGGGGTTAAATGCTTGATGCTCGAAATGGGGCTGGATTGGGAAAATTCCGAACACAAATTCAGTAAAATGATTTTCCCTCATAAAGAATCAACTTGGCTTAGAACGAAGACGGTTGCTCCATTTGGGAATATTTTCTCGATTTCGAAATTCACGGGTGTTTTAGATCGATTGGATTATGAAAATGTAAATGTATACGTTGGACGAGGTGTTGGAGGAGGATCTTTGGCCAATGGAGGAATGGCCGTGGTTCCCAAAAGGTCCTATTTCGAAGAGATTTTCCCAGAATTAGATGCCGACAAATTTTATTCTAAATACTTCCCATTAGTAAAGAAAGAATTGGGTGTTCAAATCATACCAAAAGATTATTTTGAAAGCTCCGAATACCATGAATATGCAAGAATCGGCAAAAAAGAAGCCGAATATGCAGGTTATAAAACACAGTTCATTCCCAACATCTACGATTTTGAGTACATGCGAAAGGAAGAAAAAGGAGAAGTGGAAAAATCTGCTCTTGGTCATGAAGTGATTTATGGGAATAATCATGGTAAAAAGGATCTGACAAAAAACTATTTAAAATGGGCCTTGGATTCGGGAAATGTATCCATTTTACAGCTACATAAAGCAACGGAAATATTTCAAAATAAAGACCAATCCTATTCCATTTCAGTAGAAATTTTGGATACTAAGGGTGAGGTGGTTGGAAGAAAAGTATATCGAACAAATAAGCTATTTCTAGGGGCAGGAAGCACTGGGACGACCGAACTTTTATTAAAGTCGAAGACCAAAGGATCTATCAAATCGGACATACAAGACCTCGGTAAATATTGGGGGAATAACGGAAATACCATGGCCGCTCGAACAAAAATTTGGGAAACTCGTGAAGGAAAACAATCCTCGATTCCCATTGTAGCCATTGATAACTGGTCCGATAGTCCTGATGCCTTCTTCACAGAGATTGCCCCTTTTCCCATTGGAATCGATAATAAAGTAGAGCTCTATTTACTGATTAATCGACTGAAGAAATACGGGGAATTTAAATACGACCTCAAAAAGAATCAAATGACCTTGGATTGGGATCGTTCGCACACCACAAATATGGTACTGAATACAGATCGTTTTTTGGACCGAATGAATCTAATCAATGGAGGAAAACCGGCTGACTTCCTATTAAAAAGAGGGATTGGGGAAAATATATGCTACCATCCGCTTGGTGGATGTGTTATTGGTAAATCAACCGACAAATATGGAAGAGTAAAAGGAGCAAAAAACTTGTATGTGACCGACGGAGCACTTATTCCTGGAACAGTTGGAGTAAATCCATTTCTTACCATAACTGCCCTGGCAGAATATTGTATTGAGCACATTATCAAACAAGACTTCAAGAAAATAGAACGCAATAAAGTGGAGTCAAATACGGTGGATTTCTCCATACTTCCTAGCTCTGAAAAAGGTGATTTATCCGTTAAATTAAACCTGGACAAAGAAACACAGTGTACATTCTATATTTATAAAGGTGATGACAAAAATTATCTGGATAATTTGATTAAACAAGGTAATTTCAAATGTTCAAGAGGCATTTCTGAATATAAACTCACCAATATTTCAGATTTTCAAAAAGGCAACTACAAGCTGAGAGTGGAAACGGGCTATTTCAATTTTTCAGACAAATTTTCTTTTCCAGAATAATAAGCCCATCAGAAGAAAAAGTAGTTTCACTTTTTTAATTAATTTTAGTCCTTCACTTTCTCAAGAAGTGACATATTTTTAATATCAATATTATGCTAGGAAAATTAGAACAACAGCTTCAGAATGAATTGAAAGAGATTACTGATGCTGGACTTTATAAAAAGGAACGAGTTATTACTTCGCCTCAAGGTGCGGTGGTAAAAGTAGATTCAGGAGAAGAGGTCATCATCATGTGCGCCAATAATTATCTTGGGCTTTCTTCGCACCCCAAAGTGATTGAAGGAGCAAAAAACGCATTGGATTCACACGGTTTTGGAATGTCTTCGGTAAGATTTATTTGTGGAACTCAAGATATTCACAAAGAACTGGAGCAAAGAATTGCCGATTTCCTAGGAATGGAAGACACGATTCTTTATGCTGCTGCTTTTGACGCTAATGGCGGTGTTTTCGAACCATTATTTACGAAAGAAGATGCCATTATTTCAGATGCATTGAACCATGCTTCTATTATAGATGGTGTAAGATTATGTAAAGCGGCAAGATACAGATATGCACATTCAGACATGGCAGATCTGGAAGAGCAATTGAAAGCTGCTCAAGCACAAAGAAACAGAATCATTGTAACGGACGGCGTATTCTCAATGGATGGAGATATTGCCAAATTGAATGAGATTTGTGACCTAGCAGAAAAATATGATGCGCTTGTCATGGTGGATGAATGTCACGCTTCAGGATTTATCGGGAAAACCGGAAGAGGAACACATGAATACCACAATGTCATGGGTAGAGTAGATATCATTACAGGTACTCTTGGAAAAGCATTAGGTGGCGCCATGGGAGGATTTACTTCTGGAAAAAGAGAAGTTGTTGAAATGCTAAGACAAAGATCAAGACCTTATTTATTTTCAAATTCACTTTCTCCGGCAATCGTTGGTGCTTCAAATGAGGTATTCAAATTATTAAGCGCGACTACTGAATTGAGAGATAAACTAGAAGCGAATACAAAGTATTTTAAAGAAGGTTTGTCAAAGATTGGGTTGGAATACAAAGAAGGCGACTCGGCAATCGTTCCAATTATGTTGTACGATGCAAAACTATCTCAACAGTTTGCAGACAGACTACTAGAAGAAGGTGTTTACGCTGTTGGATTCTTCTACCCCGTTGTACCAAAAGGAGAAGCAAGAATCCGAGTTCAACTTTCCGCCGCTCATGAGACCGAGCATTTAGATAAAGCATTAGCTGCTTTTGAAAAGATTGGAAAAGAGTTGGGAGCCATAAAATAAGTGTAGATTTTAGAATTGCGAGTGTAGAGTCTGGAATTATTAAATACACTCGTACTTCTAAATTCGTACTTCTATACTCCAATGGTTCGCAAAGCCAAAATATCCGAAATCGATGATCTCACAAATCTAGTCAAACAATGTGGTGCCCACATGCGAGCCAATGGCATTGTACAATGGTTGGAGGGCTATCCGAATCGTGAGATTATTGAAGAAGATGTTCGAGACGAATCTGTCTATGTTCTCGAAGAGGATGGAATCATCAAATCCATGGTGGTGCTCAATGAAAAACAAGATCCCGAATATCAAGAATTGAACTGGCTCACTTCTAAAGATTCTAAAAACCTAGTCGTGCATCGCTTAGCAACCTTGCCCGAATATCAAGGACAAGGTTTAGGTTCAATAATGATGGAGTTTGCAGAGAAATTGGCAACCGAAAAAGGATATGACTCTATCCGTTTAGACACCTTTTCACAAAACCAAGGCAATATATCCTATTACAAAAAGAGGGATTATATTGAAATTGGAAATGTAAATCTGAAGTATCGTAAAGACTATCATTATATCTGTTTTGAGAAAATCTTGTAGTCTTTTTAATTTTTTTTAAATTTGTAGAATATAGCTCATAGCTAAGTGTGGTCATACATTATAGCGACCACGCCAAACTATGAGCTTTTTTTTACCACCAAATCAAACCAAATGAAAAGAACAGCTATTCTAGTCGATGGTGGCTTTTTTACAAAACGCTATCGCATTCTTACAAAACCAAAGTCTATCTCTCCTGAAAAAATGGCAACAGATTTATGGGAAATGTGCCTTAAACATTTAACACAAGCCAAAAACGAATCTTTCGACCTCTATCGTATTTTTTATTACGATTGTCTTCCTTATGAAAAAAAACAGCACAATCCTATCAGCGGCAGAGCGATTGATTTCTCTAAAACTGAGCAATGCATCTTTCAAAAAAGATTTCTTGAAGAGCTGAAGAAAAAAAGGAAAATTGCTTTAAGACTTGGAGTCCTGGAAGATCATAAAAACTGGATTATAAAACCACAGAAAACAAAAGATCTTTTGAAAGGGAAAATTAGGCTATCTGAATTAAACGAAGAAGATGTCTATTTTAATTTTTCTCAAAAAAGAGTCGATATTAAAATCGGACTTGATATCGCTTCGATGACTTTAAAAAAACAAGTGGACCAGATTATATTGATATCAGGAGACAGTGATTTTGTCCCTGCCGCTAAATTGGCAAGAAGAGAGGGAATTGACTTTGTATTAGACCCTATGTGGAATCCAATAAAACCACATTTATTCGAGCACATTGATGGCCTTTCTTCAAAAATTAAGAAATTGTGAAAATTGAATTACACAGAAAATGGAAGATAATTTGAAAAGTTGGTCGATAATAAAAGATGAAGTCTACGGGAGAAAGGGATCTGAAAGAAGAGATAATCTTGAGGATGAGATCGAAAAAACTAAAAATTACTTAAATTCTAAATTTTTAAGAACTCCATTTAAAACCATGATTAACCAAATCCAATCCAAATTCGAGGAAAACAGAAATCCAGAAATCGCCAAAGGCATGGAAGCTTATATGAAAAACAAGTTTCCTTTTCTTGGAATAAAATCACCTGAAAGAAAAGAAATTCATCGTTTTTTTGGGCCTGAATTAAGAACTTGGACCCAAGATGAACTCATTCAACTTGCAATCGATCTATGGGAATTGGAAGAAAGAGAATTTCAATACTTCGCTTTGGATCTTCTCAAATGGAAATATAAAAAAGCAAAAGAGGAAGATTTAGATTGGATCCTAGATTTGATTACAAAAAAATCATGGTGGGATACGGTCGACATGCTCGCAGCAAGATGTCTAGGTCATTATTTGCACGCTTTTCCAGAAAAACAAGAACAAGTTTGTAAAGACTTTATAGATTCCGAAAATCTTTGGTTGCAAAGAAGTACCTTAATCTTTCAATTGAAATACAAAGACCAAACCAACACAGAACTTTTATTCAAGAATATCCTCATCTTAAACCCAGATAAAGAGTTCTTCATTCAAAAAGCTATTGGCTGGTCGCTCCGAGAATTATCCAAGACCAATCCGGACTTAGTTCGACAATTTTTACAAGAACATCCCGAAATTGATAAGCTCGCTCTTCGCGAAGCATCAAAATATCTGTAAATTCGCCCCCTTTCGAAGACAAAAAATATAGTTCTAACGAATTTTCAAATTTATTTTGTTAAAAAGAAAAAGCGTTATATCTTTGCACCCCCAATTTTGGGATAATTGTGTATTGTCAAAAAATTAATTTATAGTGGACGCATTAAGTTACAAAACGAAATACGCTAATAGCGAGACTGCCGACAAGAAATGGTTGGTTGTAGATGCTGATGGGCAATCTCTAGGTAGATTGGCTAGTAAAGTGGCGTATGTAATCAGAGGAAAGCATAAGACATCATACACTCCACATGCAGATTGTGGTGATAATGTGATCGTAATCAATGCTGATAAAGTAGCGCTTTCAGGAAACAAATTAGAGGACAAAGATTATATCAGACACACAGGTTACCCTGGTGGTCAGAGAATCTTATCTGTAAAAGAGATGTTCGATAAGCACCCAGAAAGAGTTATTGAAAAAGCTGTAAGAGGAATGTTACCTAAGAACAAATTAGGAAACAAACTATACAGAAACCTTAGAGTGGTTGTTGGTTCAGAGCACGATATGGCTGCTCAAAAACCTGAAACATTGGATTTAAATACAATCAAAGAATAATTTATGGAAGTTATAAACGCTTTAGGAAGAAGAAAGAAATCTGTCGCTAGAGTTTATCTTTCAAAAGGTAAAGGAAAAGTAACTGTAAACAACAAGGATTACAAAGAGTACTTTCCTGTTGCCAATCTACAGGCTAAAATTCACCAGCCATTTAACTTAACTGAAACATCAGGAAAATATGATGTAGTAGTGAATGTTGATGGAGGGGGAATCAACGGTCAAGTAGAAGCAATCAGATTGGGAATCTCAAGAGCTTTAGTTAAAGTTGATGAGAACATGAAGCCAGCATTGAAGGCTGAAGGTTTGATGACTAGAGACCCAAGAATGGTTGAAAGAAAGAAGCCAGGACAGAAAAAAGCGAGAAAGAAATTTCAGTTCTCGAAACGTTAATTTCGACACTCGTTGTTTAGTATCCAAACTGCAGAGACCATTTCATATGCTACTCTGTCGGTTGGCTAGAAAAGTTAAAAAGGAAAGTAAACGATTAAAAAATTTAAAATGGCAAGAGCTACATTTGAAGAATTATTAGATGCCGGAGTACACTTCGGTCACCTAAAAAGAAAATGGAACCCGTACATGGCTCCATATATTTTCGATGAGAAAAAAGGAATCCACATCATCGATCTTAATAAGACAATTACACAATTAGATACGGCTTGTGCAGCAGCGAAGCAAATCGCTTCTTCAGGAAAGAAAATTCTTTTCGTTGCAACTAAAAAACAAGCAAAAGAAATCATCGTAAATAGAGTAACTCCAACTAAAATGCCTTTCATCGTTGAAAGATGGTCAGGTGGAATGTTGACTAACTTCGCTACTATTAGAAAAGCGGTTAGAAAAATGAGCTCGATCGATAAAATGGAAGCTGATGGAACAATGAAGACTCTTTCGAAAAGAGAGCGACTTCAGCTTACAAGAACGAGACAGAAATTGGACAAAAACTACGGTGCGATTGCTGAAATGACAAGACTACCAGCAGCTGTATTTATTGTTGATGTATTGAAAGAACACATCGCAGTTGCAGAAGCAAAAAAGTTGAATATCGCAACTTTCGCAATGGTGGATACGAACTCAGATCCAAGAAGCATTGATTTCCCAATCCCAGCAAATGATGACGCAACAAAATCAATTGATAAGATTTTGGAAAAAGTTTGTGATGCGATCAACGAAGGATTGAATGAAAGAAAAGCTGCAAGAGACAAAATGAAGAAAGAAGAGCCTGCAGCAAAAGAGACGAAAGAAGAGAAGGTATCAGAATAATATATTCTTAAACAACAAATACTTATAAAAATGGCAAACATTACTGCATCTCAGGTAAACGAATTGAGAAAAAAGACAGGAGCTGGAATGATGGACTGTAAGAAAGCTCTAGTTGAAGCAGACGGTGATACGGAACAAGCAATTGACATCCTTAGAAAAAAAGGACAAAAAGTTGCTGCTAAGAGAGGTGAGAACGAAGCTTCTGAAGGATTGGTACTTGCAGAGACTATTAACGATGGTAAAACTGGAATCATCCTAGCTTTGAACTGTGAAACAGATTTCGTAGCGAAAAATGATGATTACAGAGCATTCGTTGATTCTTTAATGAACATCGCAAAAGAAAACCAACCTACAACAATTGAGGAATTGAAAGGTTTGAAATTCAATGATGAATTGACAATCGAACAAAAAATCACTGAGCAAGTTGGTGTTGTTGGTGAAAAATTGGATTTGTCTGCTTATAACCTAATCAATGCTGATACAGTTGTAGCTTACAATCACCCAGGAAACCAAATTGCAACAATCGTAGGATTGAACAAAGCTGGTTCGAATGTTGAAGACGCTGGTAGACAAGTAGCAATGCAAGTTGCAGCTATGGCTCCTTTAGCTTTGAACAAAGAAGGTGTTGATCAAGATACTATCAACAGAGAATTAGAGATCGGAAAAGAATTGGCAATCCAAGAAGGAAAACCAGCTGAAATGGCTGAGAAAATTTCTCAAGGAAGATTGAACAAATTCTTTAAAGAAAATACTTTGTTGTCTCAACCATTTATTAAAGACAACAAAATGACTGTAGAGCAAATGCTTAAAGCTGAAGACGGTGACTTAACTGTTACTGATTTCAAACGAGTAGCATTGAAATAGTCAAATAAACATTATAAAAAAGAGAGCTTCGGTTCTCTTTTTTTTTTGCCTTATATTTGGAAATTATGGAATTCAAGAGAGTACTTTTAAAATTGAGTGGTGAAGCACTCATGGGAGACAAACAGTTCGGAATCGACAATAACAGACTTGCTCAATATGCCAAAGAGATTAAATCGATCTATGACAAAAGAGTTGAGATTGCAATCGTAATTGGTGGAGGAAATATTTTCAGAGGCGTGCAAGCCGAAGAAGGTGGAATGGACCGAACCCAAGGAGATTACATGGGTATGTTAGCCACGATGATCAATTCCATGGCTTTACAAGGAGCTCTTGAATCAGAAGGCATGCAAACAAGGTTGCAATCTGCTATCGAAATGAAAGAAATTGCCGAACCATTTATCAAAAGAAAGGCAGTACGTCACTTGGAAAAAGGAAGAATTGTGATCTTCGGTGCGGGTACTGGTAACCCTTATTTCACTACTGATTCTGCAGGAGCTTTAAGAGCAATTGAAATCGAAGCAGATGCTATTTTAAAAGGCACTCGAGTGGATGGAATTTATACTGCTGATCCTGAAAAAGATCCATCGGCAACCAAGTATGATCATATTACCTTCGATGAAGCTTACGAGAAGAATCTGAATGTGATGGACATGACGGCTTTTACTCTATGCAAAGAAAATGACCTTCCAATTATCGTTTTCGACATGAACAAAGAAGGGAATTTGGCAAAATTGCTTCAAGGAGAGAAAATCGGAACCTTGGTGAGTAATTCGAAGTAATCAAAATTTATTTATTTTTGAGGAAAATCAAATAGTTATGGAAGAAGTACAAATGGCACTTGACGAAGCAAAAGCTTCAAACGAAAAAGCAATTCAACACTTGATCTCTGAATTGGAAAAGATCAGAGCGGGAAAAGCAACTCCATCTTTATTGGATAGCGTTGTTGTAGAATATTATGGAGCTTTAACTCCACTTTCTCAATTGGCCAATGTAAGTACTTTAGACGCCAGAACTTTAACTGTTCAGCCTTGGGAAAAAGGAATCTTAGATGAAATTGCCAAAGGTATTACACATGCAAATCTTGGATTGAATCCTCAAAACAACGGGGAAATGATCATCATCAATGTTCCTGCATTAACAGAGGAAAGAAGAATGGACCTGGTAAAGAAAGCCAAAGCTGAAGGTGAAAATGCTAAAGTTTCCATCAGAAATAACAGAAAAGAATCGAATGACTTAATCAAGTCACTTAAAAATGAAGGACTTTCAGAGGACCAGGTAAAAGATGCTGAAAGTGAAGTTCAAACGATCACTGACTCCTACTCAAAGAAGGTCGATGATATCGTGTCGATTAAAGAGAAAGATATTATGACTGTTTAGTTAAAGCAGTTTCCGCGGTTTACCCGCAATAAAATCCTTTAAATAATTAGGTTCGAAGTACGCCAAATCTTCGAACCTTTTTTGTTGGTATTTTTCGAAGGCAATGCGGTTCATTCCTAAAGCACTGATATTGGTTTTGGTATTGAATTCAAAATGAGATTCGGTAAATATTTCTTGGCTCTTCTCTGCACCGTTTCCGAATATTAAAGTCTTTTTGCCTTGAATAAAATCCGTATAAATTCCGTCTTCCAATACATCAGCAGAAACTTCTTTCACTTCATTTCCTTCTCGATCAAAAATAGAAGCATACACTTCCATTCTTCTGGCATCAATCATGGGAATGTAAAAATCAAATTCAGGTTGTGTTCTTTTGACAAACTCAAACATGGACTGCATGGTATGAATGGCAATAAATGGAATATCCAAAGCATAGCAAAAGCCCTTGGCACTTGAGGTTCCGATTCTTAAACCTGTGTACGACCCTGGTCCTGATGAAACGGCTATTGCATCCAAATCCTTCAATGTAATTTCAGAATCTGCAATCAATTCTTCAATAAAGACATTGAGTTTTTCCGAATGGGAATAGCCTTCGCTTTCCAGCTCTTTCAATAAATAATCTTCACCATTTTTGGAAATAGAAACGGAACACACTTTGGTGGCTGTTTCAATATTCAGAATATAGGTCATGCTATTCGATAATCATTATTTCAACCCGACGGTTCTCCTCCGCTTGCTCTTCAAAAATAGGGTTTTTATGAATCATCTCACTATTTCCCATTCCTCTAAACGCAATTCTTTCTTTGTTCACCCCTTTTTTGACCAAATAATTCATCACGGCTCTTGCTCTTTTCTCAGAAAGCTCAATCAAATCTCTCGTATTATCCATTTTCGGTCCGTTTACATGTCCTTGAATCTCTACCCGAACATCTGTGTTTTCCAACATGAATTTCTCCAATTTGATCAGTGTATTGAAAGAAACATCAAGAAAATCATCTGAACCTCTTCCAAACTTGATATTTTCAAGTTCCAATTTTTTTCCAATTTTTAATCGTTCCATCATGATGTAGACCTGGTCTTTCTTTATCTCTCTAGGGTCAATAAATTTCGTTTGGAAAAAGTACCCCATCGCCGTACACTCAAACTCCAACTTTTGATTTCCATTAGGATGCAACATGATGTCTGTTCCCATATAGATATTCTGATCTAATTTTAAACCATGCACTTGAATCATGGTCTCCACCAGTTTCCCTGTTTCTGAATCTCTAAACTTCACATTCAATACCGGTTTATCCTTTGATGAAGTTAAATCGACAATTTTATTGTACTTGATCAATCCAGCAAAATCAATATTCGTGCTAATTGTAAAATCAAATTTGTACTTTTTAGGATCGAAACAATTCAGCAAAATATAGTATTCCTCACCTGGAGAAATCTCAACGGGTTCTCCATAATTTTCCAAAGAAGATTTTATTAAACTCATTCCTGTTTTTCCGCTCCCTTGAGTGGAACCTTTCGCTATAAACTCCAAAGTGGTCTTTGTCTGATTTTTCAACTTTTTAAAAAGATAATAATCTACTCGAAGTTCCCTTTTTGTTAACATTTCGAACTCCAACATTCCGTAGTATTTTGGTCGATAGCTTAACCAAAAGGCATTGATTTCTTTTTTCCCAAAAGCTTCTTTCAGATAGTCCTTTTCTCCAGGAATCCCTTGAAATTTAAGACTGTATTGTCCATCCTGGCTTATTTTGTACGGAGCACCCAAATCAGCGTTTAGTTCCGTTCCATAACCAGTCTGACCCCACCCTATTTGAGCAAATAAGATTAGGTACAAAAAGACCATATATTTGTACACAGTTTTCAATTTCCGGAAACAGTAATTATATATTAAACGGAATCCAAGAGTGAAAGTTTCGCTAAAAGCCCTAAAAACAATGAACTTGAGCATAATTCTCTTAGTCATTTTTTTATACTTTTTGAATAATTGGTTTCTGAAAAATCAATTGAATCATCCCTTCTTTGATCACTATTTCAATGATTTCCTCTTTATTCCATTCATCAATGCCCTTGTATTCCTAATACTTAACAAACTCTATTCCAAGGCAATTCCCTGGCTTTTCCTCTTTATTTCCAACTTTATTATTGTAGCAGTTTGCTTTGAATTTATTTTCCCACAACTAGAAGAAAAACAGACGGCCGACCTATTCGATGTGATTGCTTATTTTTGTGGGCTGGTATTCTATTTAATTCTGTTTGCATTCTATGACACCAACAATTTACTCCACTTTAGGAGATGAAAAACTTCAACAGCTTATCGACAATTTTTACGATTTGATTTTCGAATCGGATATTGCGGATTTATTCAATAAGACAGATAAAGAAACCATTAAAGACAAGCAGTTCTGCTTCCTTACTCAATTTTTAGGCGGACCACCACGTTATATTGAAAAGTATGGTCACCCTAGAATGCGTATGCGTCATATGCCCCACAAAATCACTCATGAAGCAAAATTAACTTGGTTGGATTGCATGAAACAAGCGATTGATACATTAGAAATAGAAGATTCTTTAAAAATTGCTTTGTATAATTGTTTTCCCAAACTAGCAGATCACATGGTAAATTCTTAATTATGAACTTAAAATATTTTTTCATTTTTCATTTTTCATTTTTAATTCTCTCCTGTGGTGAAGAAATTAAAAGCGAGGAAGAATTAAACCCTCAAAAAGAGAAAAAAGAAAAGAAACAAGCTTCGAACACTCCAAAAGTCAAGGTTAACAAAGACTATATCAATCAAAAAAATGTAGAGGAAAAACTTTTGGCTTACGGAAAGGAAAATCCAGAAACCGAAGTGATCATTCATACGGATAATGGAGACATGAAAGTTCGACTATACAATGAAACTCCCTTACATAGAGCCAACTTCATCATGCTCAATAAATTGAATTTTTACGATAGCACCGTTTTCTATCGGGTAATAAATGGATTCATGATTCAAGGAGGAAGTGCAAGCGCAGGCGAAGAAGATGAATTGGGCAGAAATACGGACCAGAAAACTTGGAGTATTGGAGATTACAGAATACCAGCTGAATTCAATAAAAAGCTAATTCATAAAAGAGGAGCACTCGCCATGGCAAACGATGCCGATTTATTCGTTTCACAAGGAAAAAAACCTGATTATACCTCCGATCCGTTTCAATTCTATATCGTGCATCAAAGAAAAGGCGCGAAGCATTTGGACCAACGATATACCGTTTTTGGGGAAGTCATTTCCGGATTTGAAGTCCTCGACAAAATCGCCACAGCGCCAGTTGAAGAATTTGGAGATCACTATCCGCTTGAGCCGGTCAAGATGTGGTGTGAGGTGGTGGAGTGATTTTTGGATGTCTGGATGATTGGACTTGCTGAAAAATCATAGCTTTCCAAGCTC
>JAUICI010000224.1 GCA_030427935.1 Bacteroidia bacterium
CGCGGATCCACTTTGTAAAAGTCCGTGATAGCATATCCATGATAAGAATAGGCCTCCATATCGTTTTCCAAAACGGGATTGAGCCATAGGGCTGTAAAGCCATGGTCTTGGATGTAGTTCAGATTTTGGCGTATGCCATCGAGATCGCCGCCATGGCGGCCTCCTTTGAAATTGCGGTTTGCCTGCTCCCGCATGCCTTTCACATCATCGTTGGTGGGGTCGCCATTGGCGAAGCGGTCGGGCGTGATGAGGTAGATAGCATCGCTATTGTCAAAGCCTTTCAGATCGGCCCTGCCGGGCTCTCTTTCATTCAAAGACCAGCTGAAGCTTTCCAGCAGGCGGTCGCCTTTGCTGAAGCGAATATCAACATCGCCTGCCTGGGCATTTTCGCTGATTCGGATATCCAAAAAGAGGTAATTGGCGCTTTGGGGCCGGATGGTCTTAAGAAGCTCTACGCCTTCATGGGCGATACTGGCTTTCCAGTCGCCTATATTTTTCCCATAAACCAGAAGTTGAATTTCGCTCTGCTTCATACCAACCCACCAATTAGGGGGCTCGACTCTCTGTATGGTGTTTTGGGCGAAAGAAGGCGAAATCGTAATAAAGATGAAAACAAAAAGCAGGATGCGGAAGGGATTCATGCGGGGAGATTTAAAGGTGTTTTTAGGGGAATGGATCAATATATGGAAAAAAAGGATTTATTTGAAAATCCGTGAGGTGTCGGAAAAACTTTGCAGTTTGTTGGGTTTTTTGGATATTTAGGTTCTAAGCTGTAAACCTATGCCTGATTCTGATTTATTTATGTATCATTCCATCATACTAGCATTTGTTAGTGGTGAGTTATATGGGGATTTTTGGGTATAGGTGGAAGTTGGGAGCTTAGATAATAGGGAGGAAATGGGAGACATTTGCATGTACTGATTTTGTGCCTAATGCCAAAATAAACCACTTCACACAATCTATATGAACTTAAAAGAGGAGCTATTTTTAAGAATAAAAGAGGATTTTAAAAACTGTGCTTTGATGGGCCTAAGTTCCAAATTAACAATTCGAAATCCATTAAATAATGAAGAACAAATAATTGAACCGTTTAATATCCAGTTGGTCTTGAATTTCGATCAGAACTCTCAATTATTTGCAATAACAGCCATAAATCCAGGTCAAGAAATTTTAGTAATACCGCAAATTATAAGAAATATCCTTACTCAGACTTCTCAAGGAAAAATTGGAAAAGGAAACTTTCTTATTGAGGGGGAAGATTTTAGCTCAAAAGAGTTGATTTTCACTAATCAAGTACATTTATATACAGATAAAATAAATTTTGATAAAACTGAGGTCAAATCTCTTTTTAAAAAAATTGGACTAAAACTTATCATAAAAGAGTTTGGAGCAAACTACAAACTAGAAGCTAGACTCGCTCTAGTTGTAGGTATCTCAGATTACAAACACGCTTCCAAATTACGCAATCCAGTTAATGATGCAGTAAGCATAGATCTAACTTTGAAATCTCTTGGTTTTGAAACAATATTGGCAACTGATCTTTCTCAAAAGGAATTAAAAATGAAAATAGACGACTTTGGAGATCAACTCGAAAACTCAGATGTTGGGTTATTCTTCTTTGCTGGTCATGGTATCCAGTCTGCGGGGGTAAACTATTTAATTCCCAAGGATGCAAACTTGAAGAAGGAATCACAACTAGAATATGATTCAGTAAAAGTTGACAGAGTTTTAGCCATGATGCAAAATAATAGGACAAAATTGAATATTATTATTCTGGACGCCTGTAGGGATAATCCATTTAGAGGATGGAAAAGGAATCTAGGGAGTGGATTGGCTCCAATGGACTCCCCAAAAGGAAGTTTTATTGCGTTCGCAACTTCCCCAAATAGTACAGCTTCTGATGGGGATGGAAACAATGGGTTATATACATCTAAGATTCTAAAACATATCGTTACTCCCAATCTTCAAATTGAACATGTATTCAAAAGAATTAGAATTGATGTTGAAAAGGAATCAGATGGAGAACAAATCCCCTGGGAAACGACCTCACTAACTGGAGAATTTTACTTTAAAAAATAAGCACTAGGCACAACACTTGCCGACACGCCCAGCCACATCCAGAACCTGTTAGAAAGGCCGACGCATAGGCGGGCGTCAGACCGTGCAAAAACCCTCTTTCCCCCACTTGAAACAGGCCTTTTAAGCGATATTAGGCGTTTTTGTTTTAAATTCAGGTTTTTGCACAGACTCGCGTTAGGTGCAAAAATTAAAAATGGTCAAATATATTTAACTCATGAATCGACTTGAAAGAAAAAATAAAATCGAGCAATTAATTGGAGAAAATAAAATCCTTGAAGCAATAAAGTTTATGCTAGATTTTGTAAGAGGGACAAAAGAGTTCGAAGATGAATTAAATCAACTAATCCAAAAACAAGGAGAGTTCAAACGTTTGGAAAAGGAAAAGGTCCTTGGGACAATAGAAAAGGAGAAACATGATATTTCTTTGAGAAAGATTACCTATTCATTGCTCTTTATAAAAAATGAATTATTCCGGATACCAGAAGATGAAGAAATTGAGCAAATTGTAATTGACCAAATGGCAGAAATTCCTGAAGGAGATATTTCAAGGTTAATTCCGGGATTTAATGTTGTAGAAGAAATCGTCACTAGAATTGGATTAAAAACATTATGGGAAGAGAATCCACATCTCGCTTTTAAAACTGGTGATATTAGTTATTTCGCAGAACAAAATTTTGAAAGATGGTATTTAGAAGTACAACTCCGAGCAAGGTTTATTGTGTTAATCAAAGCAGATAAGCAAAGAATGAGAATTCCAACACAAGGAGATTTATCTGCACTTTCAAATGAAATTGAAAGGCAAATGGTAGAATTATGGAGAAGTAAATAAAAAGCCCCTAACACTTAAGGCTTGTGCGATGCCCTTCAGGCTTCCGGGCGGGCCTTAGGCCACCAGGAAATCCTGGCCGCAGCAAATCCTTTTGCATCATGACAAAAAACAGACATTTCAACGGCCTTTTATCACAAAAACCTGACGTCGATATCGGATTTTTCAGCCCCGCTGCCTATCTTGTTGTTCAAACAAGAATTCATGACCCAGTCAAATGAAAGCCCAAAAACCTATTCAATTCCCATCCCGAGAATCGGGAACGCCTTAGATGACTGCGTTCAACGCAATTTGCAACAGGGACTGCCTGCGGCAAGGGGCTTTTGTAAATTTTAATGTTATGGTGCATTAATGAATAAAAATAAAAATGAATCAAATGAATTTATTCGACGAATCTGAAAATATTGCTCAAGAAAACGAAGAAGATGTAATTATTCAATTAGATGAATATCATCAAGCTGTAATATGGGGAACTGATTGGACAACTGATACAATAATAAACCAAATTAATAAAGGAAATATTGATTTGGATCCTAAGTTTCAACGTAGGGAAGCTTGGACAACTCCACGAAAAACCAGATTTATTGAATCTTTAATTCTTGGACTTCCCATTCCCCAAATAATTTTAGCTGAGCGAAAAGAAAAGAAAGGAACTTACATCGTAATTGATGGTAAACAAAGATTGATAAGTATAAGACAGTTTTTTTCTAAAGTGGATGATCTTGATTTTCCAAGACTTAAACTAAAGGGATTAGATTCTTTGAGTGTGCTAAACAACCTGTCATTCGTTGATTTGCAAAATAATCCAGCATTAGAAGATTATGCAACCGCCATTGAAAATCAATCAATTAGAACAATAGTCATTAAAAATTGGCCGAATGAAGCATTTTTGTATAATGTTTTTTTACGATTAAATACGGGTAGTTTACCACTTGCGCCACAAGAGCTTCGGCAAGCATTGCACCCTGGAGAATTTATCAATTTTGCAGATGATTTTTCTATCCAAAGTAACCAAATTAAAAGAGTTTTAAATATAAATAAGCCTGATTATAGAATGCGGGATGTTGAACTTGTTATTCGTTATTTTTCCTTTAAATTATTTATAAACGATTACACAGGAAACCTCAAGAAATTTTTTGATTCAACAGTAATGACCTTAAATCAAACCTGGCAAAATGACCAAGAGGGAATAGAGCAATTCGCTCAAGAGCTAAATAATGCTATTGATTTCACTTATTCAATTTGGGAAGAAAATGCTTTTAGAAAATGGAAGGAAAATGAATATCAAGGACGATTTAATCGAGCCATTTTCGATATTATGGTTTATTATTTTTCCAATCCAGAATTGAGACAAGCATCCGAAGGTCATGAAGCGGCTTTAGAAGAAAGATTCAGGTATCTGTCAGAAAACGATATCGAGTTTTTAAACTCATTCGAAACTTCGACAAAAAATATCATGCCTACTCGTAAACGCTACCAAACATGGGGAAATGCGATTGGAGATATTACGGGGTTTAATGTTCTGCTGCCTCTTCAGCAAATAAATCAGTAATTTGTTATGGCTAATTCTCGAAGGTATTTACAACTAGAGAGGCGAATAAGAGCAATTGATAATGTTTTTATACCTCCTATTAGGCCTACAGG
>JAUICI010000024.1 GCA_030427935.1 Bacteroidia bacterium
TTTTTTCTACTGTATCATCCGAATCCAGAAAAGCAATGAATTCTCCTTTGGCTTTTTCTGCTCCGAAATTTCGGGTAAGCGAAAGTCCTTCATTTTCTTTGGAATGAATCTCGAAATTGTATTTGCTCTTGAGAAATTTGAGTTTAGTTAGCTCTTCTTTTTTTGAACCATCATCAATCACCAAGATTTCTGTATTCGGATAGTCGATTTGACTCAAACTCTTTAAAGTTTCCTCAACAAATGCGCCCATATTATAGAAAGGAACGATAATGCTGAGCAGCCCTTTTTCTCCTTTTACTTCAGCAGCTTTTGCTTGCTTTGGTATAGGCTGATTAAAGAAAAACTCCTTTTTCCCTTCACCTTGAATTAAGTTGTGAATTCGACTGATTTTCTCTTCGTAAACTTTCTCGTAATTGCAAGCTGACTCTACCGCTTCTTGAGCATTTTTAGCCATGTTCAGATACTCGTCTTCAGAAAGATTCAGAATGGCATTCAGTTTTGCCTCAAAATCACCTTTTTTGCGGTGAGAGAATACAAAACCACTCTCTGCGTCTTTTAAAACTTCGGTGTGACCACCATTTTCAGAAGCCAGAATCACTTTTCCTAAACTCATGGCTTCCAATACGGCATAAGGCAAATTATCTACAATACTTGGCGTAATGATCACTTGTGCTTTCTTCAGTCTTTCTTTAAGTTCATTCGGAGGAAGATTGCCTTCAAATTGAATCAAGCCTTTATCGAAATAGTCCCTGTATTTTCTTTTGAGATAATCCGAAAGATCCTCATTGAACGGATAGAAAAAATGTTTGCCTCCTCCAATGATAATCAATGGCTTTTTGAATCCAGAATCCCATAAATTCTTGAAATAGGCGAGGAGTTCGATTGCTCCTTTTTGGGGAGTTAGCTTACCAAAGAAACAAATGTCCCCATCTTTTGGGTATTCGATTTCACCGTCTGACCATTCGTTCAAATAAGGGTTGAATAGTTGAACTGGACTTAAATCGTCCATCACCATCCGGTCTTTCAATTGATCCAACAGATATTGAGAAGGCGAAATCACCAAATCAGCCTGACGAATACAAGATTTTTCCATTTCACAGATCCAATATTCGGGAAACTGATACATCGGAACTTGATTGTATTCATAATATAAAAAGACAGGCGCATGGAGAGTTACCAAGATTTTCAAATCCTTGAAAGCCTCATAGCCCAGTTGTTTCTTTTGCAAAGTATAATAGCCGATTCCCAAATAGTCTTGAAATTCAATCACATCTGGTCGACCTTCTTCTTGAATACAGGTTTCAATTACACGAGCAAACTCATAACTCAGGAGCGATTCAAAACCTAAAGTATGGCGAATCTCTGACTGATCCGGATCAAACTTGATAATTTGAATGCCATTGGAATTCATTTCTTTCTGAATACCTTTCACTCCGTGTTCATAAATGAAAACACTTACATCATGACCTTTTTCCTTCAGCATATTGGCTGTATGGTAGCAATAGGTGCTGATTCCTCCTCCGTGAATGGGTGGGAATTCAGTTGTGCATAACCAATATGTAAGTTTGTCTGAATTCATTTATTTTCTTCTTCTTAAAACGGCACCAATTTTTTTCCACCATTTGGGTAGCACTTCATAGGTGTTTTGGTACCATTCAATTTCTTTTTGTTTTTCTTCAAGAGCAAATTCAAATGCCTTTGGTAATTCTTGCTGAAACTGATCGTAGTTGACCTGATTATCTTTCAAAGGAATAAAAATCCGGTTTTGCTGAATGATGGCTTCTTTTCTTTTTCGATGATAAGAATCGTAAGCCATGATGAGCTTTGACGGAATCGCACCTTCGTAAGCTTCTTTGTGAGCTGAAATATAGTTTTCACTGCCCTCAACATCGAAAGGGTGCTCGATTTGATTGAATCCTGCTCGGCATGCTCTTGCGGTATAATCGACATGACCCATGCCTCGAAATCCAAAATTTTCTACATCGAAATAACCCACTTTCTCCAGCATGTCTTTTGAGATGGTATAAAAGAAACCATGAACATTCAGTAAGTTATTATTTCCGATTAGGCCTTTATCTCTGACTGGTTCTTTTAATTCTTGTTCCTTCGCCCAATTGGGTTCCGAATAAACCAAATGCCAGTAGCCGGTTTCTTTGGCTTTGTTGTAATAGAGTTGGTCCCAACCAGATTTAAGAAACTCAATATCGTCATCAATCTTAAAACAAAGATCGAAATCAAGTTTTGTCAATTCTTTGAGAATGCTGTTGACCTGATTATGCACACCAGACCGATCATTCTGGATTAAAATCGCATCTGAAAATTCTGTTTTGATATAGTTTTGAGTACCATCATTTGAGCCGTCATCCGCAATGATTACGGTCCATTCATGGTCGCCTTTCGTGCGTTTCCATGAATTCAAGCAGACTTTCAGATATTCGAGTCTGTTGAAGCTTGTAATGGCCAAAACGAATTTCATTAGTTCTTTTTCTTCAGTTTATTGAAGGGTTTACGTCGAAATACGCCTCCAGGTTTGAGATACCATTTAGGTAAGTGGTCATAGGTGCGTTCATACCAAGACAAGGCATTTTTCAAGTTTTGGACTTCGGTTGGACTACCAGCAGAGAATGAAGAGTGTGGGCCTTTTTCGCCTCCCATGGACAAATTCGCTTGATGATAGATCATGGTAAACTGATCAATTAAGTCATCGATATCCACATTCAAAATCGCTTCAGACAAGCTGAATTCCATTCCTCTAGAATCAAATTCCAACTTCAAATTGGAAAAGAGTTCTCTTCCGTGAAAATTGTAAATGATATGGTAAATATTCACTTCTAATTTCTTGAAAGTTTTTACTAGTTGCTCTTTAAAATTCAGTATTTGTTCATCCGAATAAGCCTCTTTGCGCATCTGCAAATTGTAATTGTAATTCAACAAAGCCATTTTGATGAGGTCATCTTTATTGGATTCTTTGTTAGACTGAACCACAAGCTCGATCAAATGATCTACGGCTTGAAAAACGGAATCAATATGTTTTTGAGTCGCTGTTTGTGTAATCCCTTCCGAGTTGACGAAATAATTATAAAGCGGTTTTTTAACCAAACTGATTTTATTCGCTTGATGAAATAGAAAGGGGATATAGGCCAAATCCTGATGGTAAATATGCTCAGGAAAACGCGCCTTATTTTCTTCAATTAAAGAATGGTGAATCACCTTATTCCATGGAGAAGGATTTACGATTTCATCCAAAAACATTTGAAATACTTGCTCTCCGGAGTAATTAAAGAAGGGCAGATTAAAGATTTTGGTACTTGACCATGAGATTTCATCATCTTGATCGACCACATTGAAACCAAACAAGACCATGTCGGCGTCGATATTGATTAAAATAGAGTCAATAATCTCTTCAAAAAAGTCCTCGCTTACCCAGTCGTCTGAATCTAGAAAAGTAATATAACTTCCATTTGCTTTCTCAATCCCGAAGTTTCTTGCTCCACCGGCTCCTCCTTTTTTGGGGAGTTGATAGGCACTTATATTTTCCTTGTTTTCAGCGTATTTTTTTATGAGATCAAAGGATTTGTCTTCGCTAAGATCATCTACAAAAATGAGCTCATAAAAACCTTCAAAATTTTGATCTAAGCTATTGATGAATCGATCCAAATAGTTCTCATTATTGTAAACTGGTGAAATGATACTGATTGGATATTGTTTTTCTGAACTTCTATTACATGCTTGAATGAATGCAAACTTTAGTTCAAGTAGTTTTTCTTTTCCTAAATCCTTTTCAAGCTTATTGATCTGCTTCAAGAATTTATGGCCTTGATCATCATCGTAGGCCTTGATGTCAATACTTGAGAGAACTTCAATAAACTGATTAACAACTTGTGCTTTTTGTTCTTTTGAAAGATTCCATTTACCGAGGAAATAAGCCCATCGATTGAGGAGAATATTTCCTTTTGTTAGTTCTGATTTCAGCTCTGAGAATAGTCTTTTTGTTGCTGTGATTCCATCACTTAAATGCTTGTCGGATGTGGCTGTTCGGGTTAAAGATTCACCCTCTTGTCTGTAGAAATAGTAATTCTTTTGAACGAAATATGCGCCATTTGACTTCTCGAAAACCAAAGGAATCAAATCCAAATCTTCGTAGATCATTCGTTCTGTAAAACGATGATTAGCGAAAAGTGATTTTGGGAATATTTTATTACAAGCAGAGACATTTAGTTCATCTCTGGAAAGCATATTCATCACTTTTTCCACAGATTGAATCCCTTTTTGTGTAGGGTGGATGTCCCAGAGTTTTTTCTTGTTCTTTACCGCTTCAATTCCAAAAACCGCAATTTTCTTAGGGTTTTCAATTAAAGTTGGAATTAATTTGGCATACATTTTTTCATGAATCCAATCGTCTGAATCCATGAATTGGATAAATTGCCCTTTCGCTTCTTCAATTCCTGTATTTCGCGCTCCACCAAGCCCTTTATTCTCTTTGTGATGTACAATTCGAATCAGTTCAGGGTGTTTTTCTTGTAATTTTTGAACTTTCTGAATGGATTTATCTTGCCCACAATCATCTACAATAATGATTTCATAAGTGTATTCGGGAGCTTTATCAATTGCGCCAATCAAAGATTGAATACAAGGTTTAATGTATTTCTCAACATTGTAAACTGGGACGATTATACTAAGTAAAACTTCCTTCATTGATCTTCAATTTTAAAAAGCGATAAATCCCATTGCATTTTTTCTGCAAATTTATCCAAATTACGTCCTTCACGGATATTACTGCTTCTGACATCGGCAATAATCAAGTTGGGAAAGGCAACGAAACATTGTTCAGGGTAAGATTCAAAAATGTGTCCAATCGGAGTGTTATCAAATGCGGTTTCCATCAAAGTAATATCCTTCATGATTTCCTTGTAAACACTTTCATCATAACCGTTGGCAAAGGCCCCTGTGGTTCTGAATTTGACAGGTCTGTAATAATTTTCATCCATATGCTCCTCAAAGAAATGTTGGGAGCAACCCAAAAGGATCATTTTCCAGTTTGGATCGGGAATATTAGTGAAGAATTCTTTTGCTTGTTCTTCAAAATTTTCACAAAAAAGAACATCATCCTCTAAAATGAGAATACGCTTGTATTTCTTTTTAATCGCCAGTTTAAAGATTTCATAATAGGATTTTAAGCATCCCCAAGCCCCTCTGGACTCGATAAATTTTTTGTTGTAGGTTTTCTCGTAATAAGTCGAAAGTGGTCTTTTACTGTAAAATTCCCATTCCACATTGTATTTAATGTCGTAGCCATTTACAGCGTTAAAGAATTCAAAATCGATATTTAAATCGCCTAAAACTGTGCTAATGTTTGCCCTTTTATCACGCTCTTTTTCGAGACTGAGGACAAAAACTTTGTCGAATTCCTGGTTTAAGATAGATCGGGTATTCATTTAATTTTTGTTTGTGATTTTATATAAAACTGTGTGTTAATTAAACTGTATAAAACAGCGATTATTATAATGCCTTGACTTCGGTTTAGAACATTTTCCGTTAAAGCACTGAATGCAATAAGTAGAGCTATTGCTATTGGAAGATATGTCTTTTCTTTCATGCTTAAGATCACCGGAAAAATAAAGTAGAAAAGTAAACAAATTAATCCAATGATTCCAGTGGCGATACTGATGTCAATATATTGATTATGAGTATTGTATTGTTCTTTTAATCCTAAAATGAAGTTCTTTTCTTCATAAACTTTAATGAGTTCGTCAAAATGATCGCCTACGCCATGACCAATCACGGGAGATTTAAAAAATACATCCTTGGCGCAGGACCAAGTTGCTAAACGTGCAGTGATGCTATTCCAATTATCGTCGCTTTGTTCTGCATTGTAGTGATTCAAAGGATTTGGATTATCGAATCGATATTCCGTATTGGAAATGGAATTGAATCTATTTTGAAGTTTTTCCGAACTGAAATAGGCTAAGAAAGGTAAGGCCATTAATACAAGTATTGAAATGAGCTGAACTTGCTTCGAAGCTTGTTTTAGTAAGATGATCAAACTCCCCATGATCAGAATAAGAATAGCCATTAGAAAAGCAATTCTACTAATCAATAAAAGGTGGAATGCGAAGAGTGTAATTCCTGTGCTGATAAACAAGATTTTTTCTTTTTTCTCCTTCGCAATCGAGATCAGATAGAAGCAAAAGATCAAAGCCATATTAATGAAAAGTCCATTGTAAACCGCTTGTATTCCAAATGGGCTTCCTAAGTTATCGCTGTAAATTAAACTGATATCATCCGCCTGATTCGCCTTGAAATATTGAATAATTAGAGAAGTCGTTAGCGAGAGTAAAAGAAGTAGGGGAAAGGACTTAATCACTCTCAGAATCAGTTTTTTTGTAATCGGTAGCATGGCAAACATGATCGGAAAAACCAATAATGGAAGCTTAGCTGTGATCGAGCGCGTACCTTCTTTTAAATTGTCCGAATAGCTTAAGCTAATTGCATACACCAAAAAAAAGGCAATTGAAGACCAGAACAGGGGTGTTTTGATTGCTTTTAAAAGTCTTTTGGGCATATCCTGGGAAAGCAAGGAAACGATTCCCAATAATCCCATGGAGATATTTGTGATTACTGGTTGGTGGAACAAGTGACTTGCCAGAATCACCAGAAGTAAAAGGAAGATGGTATTTTCTTTTCTAATGATCTCCATTTATCATTGATTGATAGAGGTTCTGATAGTTGGAAGAACAAATTTTGTCTGTAAAATTCTGATTGTAAAATTCTTTTGATTTTTCAGAGTAGTTATCGATTAATGCTTTATTCTCTTTCCATTTAGAAATGTTTTCAACGGCTTCATCTGCAGATTCGAAGAGACTTCCATTTTTATTATCGAAAATCAAATTATCGTTTCCTGGGCAGGAATGCATCAACATAGCTAATCCAGACCCCATGGCTTCGATTCCTGCAAGCGGCAATCCTTCCCAAAGCGAAGTAGATAAATAGATGTCTGAAGATCCAAGTACCTTGAAAACATCTTTTTTTGATTTCCACCCAAGAATTTCGATGTTCTTCGAATCCAATTCTTCTCGATCCACTCCGTCTCCGATCCAAGTAAAACTTAATTCCTGATCATCTTCAAAGGCTTTTGCAATTTGATTAAAAAGTGTCGGATTCTTTTGGGTTGAAATCACCCCGCAGTTGACAATTTTTAGTTTTTCCGGATCATTTTGAGCATTTGCATCTAGAATTTTTGCTCCATTGTAGATCAATTTCGCGTCTACTTTAATTTCCTTGTATGCCTGCAATTCACAATCGGAAGAAGCAATGACTTTTCCAGGAAGAAAAGAAGAAAGTTTTTCGATAGACTTATACATCAATAACTTCATTCTGCCCACATCTTTTCTAAGAAAGGAAACCGCATTTGGTGTGTAAACAATATTCTTGTACCCGATTCTTTTGGCTACAATTCTTCCAAGAATTCCAGCTTTTGAAGAGTGCAAATGAACGACATCCGGTTTTTCTTCTTCAATCGTTCTTTTTAATTCATGGAAAGCATCGAAATCTCTGAAAGGACGAATTTCTCTTTGGGCGCTTTTCCAATGAATGAATTTGACCTCTGGTCGGTAATCTTCCTTAATGGTATCGAAGGACTGACTATTCTTTCGAATGCCATGTAGAATCACATGATCCGCTTCTGTAATATTATCGGTTAATTGAAGTATGAAAGTATTGATTCCCGTCGCTAATGGCTCGACTACATGGAGTATCTTCATATCGTCTTTGCATTATTTCATGATGAGTTGTTTCATTCTTGATACAAAACCTCTCGGGGTGATCAATAATCCATAATTAAATATCATTCCGTAGAAAAAATGCAGGTTTTTCGGACTATTCTCTTTAATAATTCGAATCTTATTCTTGTTTTGAATGGTGCGTTTAACTCTAGAAATTCCATTTGGATCTACAGTCACTTGAGTCAGAAATTTATTGATGTTTGCCGTCTCAAAATTCCTTGAGATTTTAAAGAAGTAAGCGTAATCCTCCGCAGCTTCATATCCTTCCGGATAAAAACCCATTTCTTCAACCACATTTCGTTTCATCATAACAGAAGGGTGGATGAAATTGCATCGAATCGACATTTTCTTTTGTATTTTCTTATGTTCCACAGGGGGTTTGTAAGAAAACAGGTCTCTATTTTGAGGGTTTTTAAACTTCACCCATGAGCCTAGTAATGAGACATTTTCATTATTGACAAGGAAATCTTGTTGAACACTAAAACGATTCCGAACACAAACATCTCCGCAATCCAATCGTGCGATGTATTTGTATTTAGGATCTTTAATGAAAAGTGATAATCCGTAATTCAAAGCATAGGTAATTCCTTGATTCTCCTCCAATCGTTCCATGTAAATATTTACATTCTTATTCGCGATTTTCTTGAGAACTTCCAGATCGGGAATATTTTCGTCTGAGCTCCCATCATCAATAACCAATACATCAATGGCTTCTTTATGATGAATGGACATTATGGAAGTATAAAGTCCTGATGGATTGTTATAGTGTGGAATGAGTACGAGTATCATTGTAGGTTGAAATCAAATTAAAGTGTTTGTTATGTTAACGTTAATTTTTGGTTTTGGTTTGCAAAACTATAGATTTTCCGATGAACGGAAGTAGAGAAATCACGTGAATCATGAAGAATTCTTCGTGAATAATATACAGGTCAGGGTTTGAGGAAGGTTTGTTAATTTATATTAAATCAAAAAGAAGTTTAAGATTTCGAGATCTTTTCACTTCTCAAAAATTCAGTTATGGCAGTCCAGTATTGTTGTCCCTCAGGTTGTGATTCCCACAATGCTTGAGAACCATGATATCCTTCTGTATTAGGAACAAAAAGAACCTGATCGGCTTTCAGTTTAACATTCGACATGAATTGTTTGACGTGGATGCTTTCATATTTCGTGGAAGTGATGAAATAAGGTTTTTCGCAGTTGGGCAACATCTTCGTTAAATCACCTTTCTTTTCTCCCCAATAATTTCCTGGACTAAAAGAAACAAATGCGCCCACTTTATCATTTCCTAAACCGATATAAATGGCCAGGGTTGAAGAATAGGAGCTTCCCCAAAGAATTACAGGTCTTCCAGACTTATCAAAAGCCCAATCGATTGCGGCTAATATATCCAATTCAGCATCGAGCATCTCCGTTGGTTTGCCAGCAAGTCGGGCATTCTTCATGGTTTCGTTTTGATAAATCGAAATTGGTCCTCCAGATCTTTGGTCTATCGCCAAACAATTGAATCCCATACTTTTTAGTCGAGGTGCAATACCCGCATATTCGAATTTATTGTACCGTGCTTGATGACACAAAACAATGATGGGTGCATTTGGATCGATATGATAGTAATTGCCGATTACTTTTACACCATCCGAAGCCGTAAACTCAACTTGTTCAAACTCTTGGTTGGTCTTCGATTCGACAGGAGTGTCGACCGCATCATCTTTCTTAGCAGTTTTTTCAGTTTGATTGTTTTGTTTTTCATTTGCTTTGGATTTCTCACCTCCGCAAGAAGTTGCAAGAACAAGTACTGCAAGAGCAATAGCGGTTTGTTTCATGTCTATTTTTTAATCAATTTATACGAATATTCTTCTGAATCATTCGAGAATTTAAGGATATACATTCCTTGTTCGAAAGCACTCATATCAATCTTCAAACCATCCATCAAATTGTAATTGGGAATGCTTCGAATTAGTCTTCCACGCGCGTCGATCAGCTTAAGATCAAAAACTTTATCCGTAGTGGATGCGGAAACAATCAGTTGGTCACCAACAGGATTCGGGAAGATAATAGCTCCATAAACGGAATTCTCATCCACACTCAGGTGATTCTCGATTTCGACTGTGATTGTTGTATCGCATCCATTATCATCCGTAATTGTTAGGGTATAAAAACCTATTGTTAGACCTGTAATGTCTTTTGTAGTTGGACCATGATCCCATTGATAAGTATATGGGAAAGTTCCGCCATTCACAGCCATTTGAACTTCGCCATCATTCCCGTTTATTTCGTGTGTGATCGTTGGATTCATCGTGATTTGAGAAGGTTGGTAAATCCAAAAATCAGAAATAACTTCACAACCAGCAGCGTCAGTTACTGTAACTGTATACTGTCCATAAGCCAGATTATTTTCATCGGCTCCTCCCCAGTCAGTCGTAATAGGCGCTGTTCCACCAGTTATGTTCACTGAAGCAGAACCAGTATTTTCACCGTAGCACAGTGGTTTAACAGTAGCAACTTCTACTTCCGGCATGTTGATGTTTTCGATAAGGGCAATTCCATTTAATGTACATCCGTTTTGATCTGTTACAGAGTATGGATAAGATCCCGCTTCCAACATGGCTGGGTTTTCACCATTCCAATCTTCTGTGTAAGGCGCTGTTCCTCCAGAAATTGTTAGAGTAGCCGAACCATTATTTGTATTACAATTTGATTGAACTGTATCCAGGTTTGCAACCAATAAGGCTGGCTCTGTGATGACAGCTTGTGTGAAATCGGTACATCCATTTTGGTCGCTCACGTAAAGCGTATAAGTGTCTGGACAAAGGTTTCCGACGCTATCTGTCGATTCATTATTGGACCATTCATAAGTAAAAGGCGCCGTCCCATCAGTAATCGAAGAGGCGATTCCACCATTACAGAAGGCAAAACACTCAACATCGTAAGTTGTTAAAGCGATGTCAGGTTTAGCTCCGATTGTGATAAAAGTAGATTCCGTTTTTGTGTCGGTACCACTCCCATTTGTCACGGTTAGAACTACTTCATAAACCCCCGGGGTGTCGTAAGTCACCTGCGGATTTGAAGCATTTGAACTGGCCGGAGAACCTCCAGTGAATGTCCAAGCCCAAGTATCTGGGTAGCCTGTACTTAAATCCTGAAAATTGATGGGTTGATCTACACAGTAAGTGGTATGATCCGCGTTGAAATCAGCCACAGGAACAGCTTGATTTAAACAAAAGTTGGTCGTCTCAGTGGATCCGAAATTTGGAGTAGCCATTTGAACTAAAGTATCTCCATTTTCATTGATAATCCAATAGTTTCCATCTTCCGTACATTGGTATACATTCAGTTGGGAACCTTCCAGTCCGTCTCCTCCCGCATCATTAATTTGAAAGTCATAGCATCCATAATCCACACAAACATTGGTCGTATTGATCATTCCTTGATTTCCATCTGTATATGGGCCTCCAGAAATTACGGTATTCATGGAACCATCGATCAGACTCCAAGTAGTTTCACTTCCCATACAATCTTCCTGTAATTGGATTGTCAGTAAATGATCACCAGCCACAACATTAAAAGATGTTGAAAGCGTATCGTTGTCATTATTTGGGTCTACAACATTATTAGGAAGCTTAGTCCATGCTTTAAAAGTGTGAGTTCCCACAGAAGCAAAAGAAGGTAGGGTAATGGTCAAGCTATCAAAAGAGTTTAAATTACCGTTCCACACGATTGAATCCGGTGCATTATTGTCAATTTGAAATTTTACAATAAACGAATACAGATTGTTCATTCCGTGGTTTCTTACAACAACTTTTGGTTCAATATTACCTCCGCAAACATCTCCATTGGGTTGGATGATTCTCTGAATTCCAGCATCTTCATCTGCCATATCGTCCGGATAAGTTTCAGATTCCCAAACACCTCGACCATAGGTTCCTGCTCGAATGATATTGGCATTTTCATTGATTTCAAGATCGTTTACGATCACATTTGGCAGATTGTCCATATAAGGAATCCAAGTACCTAAATCATCATTTGTAAAATAAACACCAACATCCGTTCCCACATACAAAGCATTATTCGGCGAGCTTGCATCGTATTTAACCACATTAGTTGTGATATTTGGGAAAGAGCCATCATTCGAAATGTTTTGCCAAGTTTGTCCACCATCAAGAGAGAGCATCACTTTATGGTTATTTGTCCAACCAGAAACCGTCACCCAAACTCTGTCTTCATTAATTGGGTCAACCTCTATGGAAGTAATTTGGTTTCCAGCCAAAAGATTTTGAAGATTATTGGTCACATCCGTAAAGTTTGAAGCCCCATCATCCGATCGATAAATTCTATATCTTGTTGCCACATACATAATGTTCGTATTCGACTCGTACAATTCAATATTTCGTAATAACTCAGAAAATCCGTGCGTGGATAGTTGGTTCCAGTTTCCAGAAACATTTGAATACACTTCATTGTATCCAGCTATTATCCTTCCATTCTGATTGTCGTATTGCATAGGGGTTACCCAAGCTCCTTCTTCTGGATTTCCAAAGCTTGTAGAGCTTTGACCACCGTTATTTGAGAATCTCAAACTTCCGTATTGAATCATGCTGTAGATGTGATCTGTATTGGATTCTTTCACCGCTACATCCATTCCATCTGCACCATGCCAAACTTTCCATTCGTTTCCGTCCCAAGTGTAGCCTCCATTATCTTGTAAGCCTCCTGAAATTCGATTGGGATTCGACTGTGCTCCAGCGATTTCATAGTATTGTCCAATCTGAATGCCCGGGGTGAGATCTGTAAAATTGTTCCCATTGTTTGTAGATGAATAAATTCCACCATCGGAACCACAAAACAAAGTTCCATTTTCCCAATTAAGGAAGTGAATGTCGGCATGGGTATAGCTGGCTTGACTTGGATTATTCCAGGTATTTATTCTATTCCAAGATGTTCCTCCATTTGTAGATCTCCAAACATTTAAAACACCATGAACGATAATATTAGGATCTGTATCCGAAACCGCAATCGCCATGTCGTACCAAGCTTGACTCGAACCATCAAAAATGTCGTGAGTGGAATCTCTCAGTACAAAATTAACCCCACCATCAGTTGATCTGTATGTTCCGTGGTAAACATTTCCTTGTCCCGCAATGGAAACATACACATAATCTGGATTCGCTTCAGTGATGTCAAAACACAATCTTGTAGAAGTAGAATCATTCAAGCCGATAGCTTCTGTCCAAGTATCTCCTGAGTCGTTAGAATACCAGAATTGCTTGTTGGTAACCGCAAATATGGTCGAAGGATCATTGAATTTATAAGCCAATAATCTCATGTTTCCACCAACAGCATTGGTCCAGTTTTGTCCTCCATCAGTTGATTTAAAAATTCCAGTAGAAGTCGCGATCATGACCTCATCTTCATTGGTCGGGTTCACAGCCACATCTCTTAAATCATAAGGTACATTTCCGATTTCAGCCCATGAATCTCCACCGTCAGTCGATTTTAAAAGACCGACACTGTAGGTGTCATTTCCATTCGGATCTCCCGTTGTAGCATACATGATATCTGTATTGGACTCAGCAATAGCAATAGAACCGATACCAATTACCGAAATCTCATCCGAAACTGGTGTCCAGTTGATTCCACCGTCAATAGTTTTCCATATTCCTCCAGCTGGAGCACCAACAAAAATGATATCCGAATTGCTTGGATGTTGTTTAATGCAATTTACTCTACCGTGTCCCGGACTCCAAGAAGCCGTGTTGTTGTAATAAAAAGGCCCAAGAGGTTGCCAATCACCACCATAATTATTCATTCCACGTTCAAGAGCTCCTTGATCTTTCAATTCGTTCCATGCTCGCTTGAAATTTGGGAAAGTTCCGTCTAGATTAACTCTCGTCTCCCAAAACCACTCCCATCTATGGAATTGTTTCCATCCTTTCCCTCTTTCGTATTCGTATCCATCCCAATCTTCATAAAATTGTTCTTGGATTTCATAGAAATTGGCATTGGGAGCAAGCATTTTGTCAACCCAATTGGTTTCTTGTGCTCCAAGATTAAAAGCAAAAAATAGTAGAGTAAGAAAACAAATAATTGAAGTTTTCATATACAGAATTCGTTAAGTAATTTTTTTTGTTAGCAACAATAATCCGTGAGGGAGTATGACGTAAATATCGTTCTTTTTTTACACTTTAACGAATAAAAAAGGGAAGGGGATTGGTAAGCTAAGCTATTTTGTTTGGTCCCAAGTCATGTAATCGGATCTTTGCTCAGGTCTGTTGGGTTCAATTTCTCTAAGTGGTTCGCATGGTTTAAGCGTATCATGACATTCTTTTGCTAAGTTTTGATAGATCTTGGTTCCTTCCGTTTTCCATTTGATCATTTCATCTGAAACTTCTTTGATGATTTTGGCTGGATTCCCAACAACAAGACTTCTGTCTGGGATATTCATTTTCGCTGGGACAAAACAAAGGGCTCCGATGATACTTTCTTTTCCAATGACCGTATTGTCCATGATCACAGCGTTCATTCCGATCAAACAGTTCTCTCCAATTTCTCCTCCATGAACGATGGCTCCATGACCAATATGCGCGTTTTTTCTAAGATAGACTGTGGTTCCTGGAAACATGTGCACGGTGCAACTCTCCTGGACATTGCATCCATCTTCAATGATTATTTGCCCGAAATCGCCTCGAATGGTACAATGTGGACCGATATAACAGTTCTCCCCAATAATCACATTCCCCGTAACATTGGCCTGCGGGTGCACATAAGTACTTTCCTTGATGACTGGTTTAAATCCGTTGAATTCGTAAATCATTTTTGAAGTTAAAAGTTATAAGTGCAAAGTTAAAAGTTAATTGGAATTTACTAATTGCATCAATACTGGATCAAATAGTCGATGGTGTCGTTTTGCTGAATTTGGACGGAATCGTAGGTGTAGGATGGAAGTAATAAGTCCCAATAATGAAATACAAAATATTCAGTAGCGACATTTGGGCAGGTCCAAGTGGTATCTACATTGGCTCCATCGAAGTAGTAAAAACCATCTGGGCAGCAGTTGGGACAAAGCTCGGATCCTGATTCTTTATAGATTTTAATTTGATCTCCTGGGTCGGTTTGACCAATGTTTTGAATGATGAATCGAATCCAACCAACTGGTCTATGTGCCACATCGATAATATTGTCTTCATCCGTTCTCATGTCGTCAAAATTACGCTCAAACTCCTCAGTGAAATAGCCTTCTTTTGAATAAGTAATGGTATAGGATTCAACTAAGTTTCGATCAAAAACAACTTCGTAACTACCATCGGCGTTTGAGCTTCCGGTTCCTACTAAATTCGACCCTGAATTGGATCCAAAAGAGGCGATTTCGTATACTTTGATCGTTACGTTTCCTTGACCAATTCCAGTTTTAGAATCATTGATTTGGCCTTTAATCGTAAAAGTCGCAGTGGAATTCTTATTACAGCCCCAAAATAGTAGCGCTACAAATAGTATGGTAAATAGTTTCATTACAGTTCGTGTTTTGAGTCAACCAGCACATTTTCTCTGGTCCATGTCAATTTACGTTGAAAAGGTTTGCTCCTTTTGGAACAGTTGGATAGACTACAAAGTTCGCAAGAATTTGGCAAACAAGCCTCAATGTGGATGAAATTTTCTACGTTTTCCCCGTATTTTTCTTTGATCAAAGTTTCCAAATCACGCATGATTTCTTCTCCTTGTTTCATTGTGTAGTAGTAGGGAATAGTAAGGTGAATATCAAAATGAAAATTGCTTCCATACTTGATCAGTCTCAGGTTATGAATATCGATCCATTCCTCTTTTCGATTTTCTTCCAGCAAGTCCACCATATCATTCAAAATTCCGAAGTCGGCTTCGTCGAGGACCCCTTTTAGTGATTTGCGGATGATTCCTATTCCTATGACACCGATGATGATACCAAAAGTGACTGTAACCGCATTATCGAGCCATTGAATATCCGTAATCAAAATGAGTCCAATTCCCAATAATAATCCAAAGGAAGAATAGGAATCACTCAAAATATGTTTGCCTTCCGATTCAAGAACCGGGGATCGATGTTTATTTCCGGCTGATTTCAGCATGATTCCAAGAATTAGATTGACCACCGCGCCAATTCCAACCACGACCAAACCAAAGCCCAATTCCTGAATTTCCTGAGGAAAAATGATATTGTAAACACCTTTGTAGATTAGAAAAACACCAGTAATGAGAATCAATCCACCTTCAATTCCTGAAGTCACAAATTCAATTTTCCCATGTCCGTAAGGGTGATTAAAATCTGAAGGTCTAGAAGCATAATAAATCGAGTACAAAGCGAATCCTGAAGCTGTCACATTGATGATCGACTCCATGGCATCAGACAAAATAGAATTGGAATTGGTGACAAAATAGGCAATGAATTTAAAAATCAACAAACCAAGAGAAACAAGTAGGGTAATCCATTGTATCTTGATTTTGAGTCGATCTGTATCTGTTAAAGAATGGGACATTCCTTAAAGGTAAAAAGTAAAAAGGTAAAAGTAAAAATTAATTGGTGTATTTAAGCTTCAAGTGTTGTCTCTATTTTGTATCTTTCAGTTATGCCAAAATTGCCTTTTATCGTTTTAATAGTACTGTTGGTTTTTACTTTTTCTTGTTCGGGGAAGAAAGTGACTAGTGAAGATGATTCACAAAAAAAAGAAATACCCGAAAAGAGGGATGCCAGAATGTTCGCAGGGGGAATGGCGACTTTTTCTCAGTATTGCACACCTTGTCATTCAAAACCGCATACGCAAAGTTGCAATGATTTCATGAATTCGAATATTGATAAATTCCCTGGAGATCCTGAAGTTTTCTTTAAAAATTGGGTCATGAATAGTGATTCAATGGTTGCAGCTGGTGATGAGTTTGCAATTGCAGTTTCGGCTTCTAGACCGGATCATCACAATCATTTATACAAAGATTCCATAACAAATAAGGAGATGGATGCGTTATTCTATTATATCCGTGAATCGGATGATTTTTACCCAAAAAAATAATGAGAATTTACCTTTTAGCTTTCCTTTTCATCTCCATTGCCTCCTGGTCTCAAGACAAAGGCTGTTACGATTATTTTCTGGAATATTGCGAGAAAGAAGGAAGGTGTGATACGGTTAATGGTCGACCCAAAATTGAGTTTAAATATTTCTGTGATGGAATTTATGAGGCTTTGGAGTCGGATACTTTAGGATTAAAGTTTAGTGGAAATTTGACTTATAATACTTGTCATTTTTATTCCTACTACAGACATGGAATAAGAGTCTATAGTAAAGGCTGTTTTATCGGGGAAGGAGAGATTAGTCATAATGCTGGCTATAATTTTATCATGAGATCCAGAATTATAGAAAAAATAGGCAAGGAAGAATATAATAAGCTCGGCAAAGTTGATTTGAATTGGTTGTTCGCCAAACCAGAAGATTATGAAACTTTGCGTCAATGTTTTGAGACGAAAAACTTTACGGATAGCACCTATTTCATCAGATTAAATCGCGAAAAACTTAAAAAAACGAAATTTGGCCAGTTGGATCATGTTACTTTCGAATTTCATTTCAGCAAAGAGAAAGTCCTGGCAGAAGATCTTTATCGAGGCATTACTTTGAGATTCCGTGATGAAACGCAATTACAAACCTTCTTAAAAATGGATTTCTCTGAATATTCGAACGAGAATTACGAGGTTTGCACAGTAAACAATAAAGGTCATTTATTTTATCTTGAAATTAGAAAAAGTGAATTTGAAGATTCCGGAAATCAATACCATCAGTCCAAGAAAAAGTTGAAATGGGAGTAAAGAAGAAAATAATATTTAAGCATGGAACTTCTTTTCCCACGACAGCTGTTGGTTTAGGTTATTTAGCATTATTCATATGGATTTATTGGATTTACAGTTTGGGGTATTGGGCTGTTCATGAAAAATTGATCACGTATTTTCTTCCTGTGATTTGGTTAGTGATGCAATTTTCTACAGAAAGGGTGATTTTAGATTATTCAAGAAATAATGGATACTACCATCAGACCCGCTTTCTTTATTTGCCTTACAATACGGTTTTTATTCCGTTTAGAACTTACTCTAAGATGGTTCTTAAGCTTGAAAGAGTTAGTTTTAGGGTACAACAAGGATTGCATGCAGGAGGGGTAGAAGGGGTTCACAATGAAAAATATTATGCCATTTTTGGTAAAACAAAATCCAAAGAAAAAGAACTGATCGTAAAGGGTGATAAGCAGCGATTAATTTTGATTATCAATGATTTTATTTTACCCTCAAAAGTCCCAGTATACAAGGGTGCAATAAAGGAAGGGTATCAATTCAAGGATACCACTTCTGAAAATTTAAGCAAGGAAGATTAGAGTCGAACCACATTAAAACTCCCGCCTATCTTTTTCCTAATCCAAAAAATACTGATCAATCAAATACAAAAAGGAAGTCATCGCAGCGCAACCTAAGGCTAATTCTCTTTTGTTGACATTTTCGAAAACGTCGGTTTCAGCATGATGGACGTCGAAGTATCTTTGAGAGTCAATCGACATTCCGAATAGTGGAATCCCTGGGAAAACACCTCTAAGCGGACCAATATCCACACCTCCATAACCTTTCACGAATCTATTTAATTCATAAGGGATTAAGACCTTTGTGATTTCTTTGAATTTTTTGAAGGCTTTCTTGTCTTCCGATTGTAAATCGAAACCTCTTGGTGAAAAACCACCTCGATCACTTTCGATTGCGGCAACATGAACTTCACCTTTCTTTTTGGCAAGAGCTGCGTAGGATTTTCCTCCAAAATTTCCATTTTCTTCATTCATGAACATCACTACGCGGATAGTGTGACGAGGTACATAACCCATTTTCTTCAATAATCTCCCCGCTTCCAAACAGTGAATGATTCCAGCTCCATCGTCATGCGCACCTTCACCTACATCCCATGAATCCAGGTGACCACCAATGGTGATGATCTCATTTGGTTTTTCTGTTCCTTTGATCTCACCAACAACATTATGCGATTTTACCATTCCGTAAAACTTGCAATCCATTTCAAACTTCAGGGTCACTTTTCCCTTTTTTAGCCATTCATGCAATTTATCTGAATCTATTGTAGAAATAGCTGCTGCTGGAATTGAATCAACACCCTCTTCGTATTGCATGCTTCCAGTGTGCGGATGATTGTCTGTTGGAATTGCTAAGGAACGAATTACAACACCTTTTGCGCCTAGTTTTCCCGCTTCAGCTGCTCCGTGTCCACGAACTGGCCAACATCCACCATATGCATTAAAGGTGCGGATATGCTTCTGATCCATAGGCTGATTGATAAATACAATTTTATCTTTTACATCCGCTTCACTTGCCTTTTTTAAGTCTTCCAAAGTCATGAATTCAACGACGTCTCCGGATAAAAGTCCGTTTGTGCTTTTGGATCCGCCTAAAGCTAGAATATGCAGTTTGTAAACTTCTCCATTTCCGTTTTCAATCCAACCTGCTTCTTTCGTCCCTCTTTCCCAATGTGGCACTCTGATTTCTTGTAGATAGACATTGTCGAAACCATAGTCTTCCATTTTCTTTTTTCCCCATTGTACAGCCATTGCTGCTTCTGCTGAACCTGTGATTCGAGCTCCGATGTCTTTACAAAGGGATCTCAGATCTTCATAAGAATGACCGTTTTCTAAGGCTTCATTGTGAGCCGTTTTAATGAATAGACTGTCTTTGTTTTGAGAGAATAAAGTTTGAGAAAACAAAAATCCGATTAGAAGGTTCAATATGAGATACTTCATTACTGTAATTGAAATTTAATTTGGTTTTTCCACAAAATAGAATGCGTGAAAATACTATTTTTCGTCGGCAAATTGAAATCTGTTAGATTATGAACAATTTATTAAAGTCCTATCCGAATTTCAGAGATATCGGAGGATTGGAAACCACCTCAGGAAGAAAATTGAAATCCGAAGTACTTTTTAGGTCTGGTTTCTTATCTAAGTTGGAAGGGGAAGATCTTGAAACCTTCAAAAGACTTGGAATCGGAAAAGTGATCGACCTAAGAACAAATGAAGAAACCGCTCTTCTAGAACAAGGCAATTATCCGGAAAACACCGAATACTGCAATATTCCTTTAAACTCAGGAAACATCACCAAAATGTTGATTCCCATATTTGAGAAAGGCGAATTTCAATTGATTGAAGAAGGACTTTTGGCAAAGATTTATATCGACATGATTTCAAAATTCGAAAAGGAAATTGCTTTAGTTTTCCGGCAATTTCTTGAAACGGATGCTTCTGTTGTTTATCATTGTTCTCATGGAAAAGATCGAACAGGATTGGTTTCGGCTTTGTTTTTAGATTTAATGGATGTGAAACGAGAACAGATTTATCTTGATTATTTGAAATCCAATGAATTAAGGGAAAGAGAAAATGCCTATCAAATTAAAATGATTAAGGAAAATTTCACCAAAAGATTCAATCGCGAAGTTTCAGATGAAGAGTTTGCACCGGTTCAGCAATTATTTGTTTGTCAGCAAGAAATCCTAGAAAATGTATTTGATCATATCGATCGAGAATACGACTCCATAGCAGGTTATTTCGAAGGTAAATTGAATTTTACCAATTCTGAAATCCATGAATTAAAAGAAAAATATTTAGCCTAATGTTTGAAAATTTAAAATACCGAATCATCAAAAAAAGACTTCTAAAAAGAGAAGTGAAATTGGCTACGCTTGATGAAATTGAGAGCAAGCATAAAAATCCGAACGAAGAATTATTCAATGATTCCAGCTATTTTAATGGGATAGGAGAGGATGGTTCTTATTTCTTTTCCAGACAAAGTTTTCGGACGACAAGAGGTAATGAATACTGGTTTGAAGTTTTCTTTCCGGACACTGGTTTACTTCGTTTAAAAACACATCCAGGAGATGAAGGAGAAGGTTTTCAATTAGGGAATTTAAGGTTTGATTGCATCGAAAAAGGAAAAAAGTGGAAGATTTCATTTTCCGGAAAGATGGAAGGCGAAAATGGAGTAAAAGAAGTTGATTTTGACCTTGAATTCAATGCGAAATCACCGGTAATCGACTTTGCAAATGCCATGATTGTGGAAAGTACCGCTAAATCGATCGCTCAAGCGAAATGGTCTAAAAAATTCTTTGAGAAATTAAAAGATTCTCAAAAGCAACATTTTGAGCAAGGTGGAGAAATTACAGGGAAAGTGACCATCGATGGTGCGGTGAAAGAAGTCAAGTGGGACTCACTTCGCGACCACAGTTGGGGAATTCGAAAATGGGGTGGATGGAAGCGTCATGTTTGGGTTTGTGGCATGTTGGAAGATGGCAATTGTTTCAATATGTCCATGGTGAAATATGATTATATGGGTCAGCTTAGTGCCGGATTTATAACCGAAGGCGTTCAGATTCATTATTTGAGAGAATTCCCTGAAATTGAAGGTTTTGCTAGTGATCCATTGTTTCCGGAGAAATTGGACTTGAAATTGAAATATTCCAACGGAAAAGAATACCATTTACAAACCGAAAGAAGAGCCTTCGTCCCCTACAATATGGACAATGAATACCGAATTAATGAAGGTGTTTCCTTCGGAAGTTTGAACGGTGTCAAAACAAAATTGGTAACCGAATTTGGATTTAACCCCAAGCATTATGATTTATAGAAGCGATGAGATTCAATCGGATTTAAAAATTGGTGGAAAGGGAAAAGGACTTGCAGAACTAAGTAAGCTGGGATTTCGAGTCCCAGATTTCTTGATTATCACTCCAGAAGGTCAGAAAGCCTTTTTTGAAGAGCCGGAAAAGTATTTAGCTTCCAATAATGGACATCCAAAAGCAGTGCGGTCTTCTGGAATGAAAGAAGATGGAGAAGAGCATTCATTTGCAGGACAATTCGAGACTTTTTTGAATGTTTCGGGACAAGCTTCTATCGTGGAGAAAGTAAAAGCCTGCATCGATTCCGCCAATAATATTCGAGTGCAAGAATATGGTAACTTGACTGAAAGCCAAGATGCGCATGAAATTGCTGTAATCATTCAAGATATGGTGGACGTCAAATATGCGGGAGTAGCCTTTTCTTCGAATCCGGTTAGCCAGAGACGAGATGTGCAACTAGTCAATCTTGTGGAAGGTTTGGGAGATAAATTGGTCGACGGAAAAGTAAATCCTGAAACCATCGAAGTAAGTGCTTTTCAAGAAACACTGCCTGAATCTAAACTTGTTTCCAAAGAGATCTTGAAAGAAATTAAAGAAGGTCTTTTAAAGTTGAAGAAAGCCTTAGGTTATGAGGTTGACGTTGAGTTTGCTATTGATCAGAAGAATCAATTGTATTGGCTTCAGGTAAGACCGATTACAACGCTTGTGGATCAACATCCAGGAGAGCTTGACTCAAAAGTGCATTTTGAGGAAGAGGTAATGACTCGAGCCAATATCGGAGAAATGATGCCTGGCTATCTGACGCCTTTATCGATTTCTACTTTTGGTAGAGCGATTGAGTATGGTATCCAGGATTTCTACATGCAATGTGGTGTTCAGAAGGAAATCATTGAAGATTATCTGTATATCAAATACTTCTACAATCACGGTTTTATCTCGCTTTCGGGCTTGTATCGGATTGCGGATTCCATGCTATTGCCGAAAAACGAGTATATCGACTACAGTATTTTGGGTCGTTCCATCGAGAGAGAAAGTCCATGGAAGAAAAGAGGGTTTTTCGTTCAATTTCGTAATCAGCTAAAGCAGTTTAAGTATTTAGGGAAAGCCAAGAAACGACTAGCAGACCTTGAAGAAATGGCTCATTCCGTTCAGAATCCAAAGACCGAAGATGCCAAGGAGTTGATTCGATGGATTGATGCGCATCTACCCAAATTAAATCTCGCATATAGCTATCATTACTGTACTTCAGCAAAATCGGGTTCTCAATATTCGGCTTTGATTAGTGTGATTTCGGGCGGACCAAAACCCACACCTGAAAGTAATACCCAAGCGGCAAAATTCTTGGTTAATATTGAAGGAATTGTCGGAGCGGATTCAATCAAGCAATTGAAAAATCTATCCAAATTGGTTTCAGAAGAGATTACAGGATATGATGAACTGGGAGATGAGGCATTATTGAATGCCATTTTGATGGATCAGGGTGGACTTAAAGATGCTTATTTGAAATTCCTGAAAGATCATGGTCACCGCTGTGTTCGCGAGGCAGAAATGAAGGAAAAGGATTGGTCGCAAGAGCCCATTAAATTGATTCCCGTAATTCGAAACATTGCCAAAGCAGGCGATTTTGAGTCCAAAACAGAAGAATTCGACATGAAAGCTTGTTTGAAATCTTTGGAGAAAACGAATCGACTCAAAAAGATGATTATCAAAAAATTAGCAACATCAGTTCGAGAAGCCGTTAAAATGCGTGAGGAAAGTAAATCTGCCGCCATTCGTTTTCAGCAAAAGTTGAAGTTTGCCTATATCGATTTGGCTTTACTTCTGCATAAGCAAGGAGCTTTAGCTGAAGTTGAGGATATTTTCTATCTAACTCATGACGAGATTAAAGAAATGATTGAAGGTGGAAAGCAAGATTATGCAGCCATCATCAAAAATAGAAGAGCTTTGGATCCACTGTATGCTGAAATGAATTTCCAAGAAGTTTATTTTGGTCATCCTTATCCGACAGAATCTGCCAATGTAGAAGGCAATAACAAAGGAACGGTCGTAAGTCAGGGAAAAGTAAGAGGCAAAATTCGAATCGTCCGCAATCTAAGTGAGGCGGACAAATTGGAAAAGGGTGATATCATGGTTTGTGAATACACGGATATTGGTTGGTCGCCTTATTTTGCCATTATCGGAGGAATTATCACTGAGATCGGTTCGCCTTTGAGTCATGGAGCCGTGGTAGCCCGAGAATATGGAATTCCAGCCATTGTCAATATGCATGGAGCCATGGACCAATTTGAAGATGGAGAAGAAGTGGTTATGGATACGAGTGCGGAGGAGTTGATTTCTAGAGGTTAGTTAATTTTTTATTTTGTCTTCGACTGTTGTTTTACCACGTGATTCGCGCGGTAGCTCGGGGTCAGAAACGGAATACATATTCGTCCTTCGAAAATAATAACTTTGCTCTAATTTGTGAGAGCAGAGTCTTTAAAGAATAGTTCTCATCGATTAGCGGAAGAAGAGTTCCATTAAATTTACACCCAATAATAGATGCATTTATTATCTCGACTGTACTATTCCAATCATCGTGAGTCTTTTCTGCCCTTAAGAAATATAGTTGTGAGTAGAGAAAAGCTTTGCCACATTTACTTAGCTTTTGATATAATTCTGCTTTGCTGGCAAAAAAATCAGGATTTTCTTTATGATGAGATAATATTTCAATTCTTTCACTAAAAGAATTGGAGTCTATTTCAGAAAGCAGATATTTAAGAATCACATAATTCGAAAGTATGTCGTATTTACCATTTTGATATACAGAGTCCGAATAAGACCATAATTTTTCCGCATAATTTAGATAGAATAACTTAGTGCTAAGGATTGAGTCGATTTTAACAACTTCATTAAAAGGCAAGTTAAAACTTGAGTCCACTAATACCTTTGCTTTGATTTCATTGTTGATTGTGATTTTACCTTGTGCAAGGAGTGAGATTTTTTTTTCATCTATACTTTCAACAATCCCAAAAGTAAATTCCGTTATTCTATCTGATTCAATTATTGTGCAGAATACACTACCATCAGAAATAAAGCTTTTATCTGCCTCTTGACAATAACTCCAGTGGAATAAACAAAAACAAAAATATGTTACTATTAAAATTTTAAGATTCATTTTTCAAGTACTTGAGGTCTGTTAAATATAGTTCATATCAACAACCGTACCGCTCTCCGCTGCCAACTTCTCCTCCTCCGATGCCGCGCGAATCCTTCGCGTGGCAAATCATTTTACAACGACCACCCCATCAAGTAACCCTTTCTCGCCTGAATAATCTAAAGCACTGCTATAAGGATAATCTTCAGGTCGAAAAGTAAAACCAGCCTCTACTGGATTCATGTGAATATATCTAATTTTTTGAAAAACAACTTTACTGCTCCATAGTTGAATTGGTTTATTGTCATGTCTCCAGAATTGGAATTTCGAACAATTACTCGTTTTCTTTCCGTTTTCCCGAAAACAATTTAGTAGGACTTCTTTTCTACTTTCTCTTGGATTATTTTGAATTGCCTCAAGGACTTTCTTTGAAGTAAATCGTTTGAAATCACCAAGTAAATTTTGAGGAGGATAATCTGTTGTGGATCGGAATATCAAATGAACATGATTGGTCATAATGCACCATGCATAAATCTCCATTCCTTTGTTCTTTTGACAAAAAATTAGGCTATCGAGTAAAATTTGCTTGTATTCATTTCTAGTGAAGACATCTTGCCATTCAACAACAGCAAAACTTACAAAATACGGAGCAGTAGGGTCGTGAAATTTGTAGTTACGACTCATTTGATTTAGTGGTTTGAATTGAGAGACTAAGTTAGTTAATTTTTGATTTGGACTTCGGCTGTTGTTTTACCACGCGAAGGATTCGCGCGGTAGCCATTTCTAGACAATAAAAAAAAGTCCGAGCAAATAACTCGGACTTTCTAAAAATATTTTGATTAGTGCTATTTCAAAAGCTTGTCAATCGCACCAGTGATTTCTTTGTCCTCAGGAGAAACTCCAGAACGCCATCTTCTTACTACGTGACCATCCTTGTCAATCAAAAATTTCTCAAAATTCCATTTGATGTCTCCTGTAAAATCTGGATTTTCTTGTTTCGTTAACCAAGTGAAGAATGGGTGCTGGTCTTTTCCTTTTACGGAAACTTTAGCCGCCATATCGAAGGTTACTCCGTAGTTTGCCGAGCAAAAAGCAGCAATTTCTTTGTTCGTTCCTGGTTCTTGACCCATGAAGTTGTTTGCTGGGAAACCGATGATGACCAGTTTATCTCCGTATTTCTTGTGCAATGACTGCAGGTTTTCATATTGTTTGGTGTAACCACATTTTGAGGCCGTGTTGACAATCAAAATAGGTTTTCCTTTAAACTGAGAAAGGTCCATTTTAGAACCATCTAGTTTGTTTACTTCAAAACTATGTACCGTTTTGTGGTCTCCGTGTTTCATACTAAATCCAAATAAAAGGGTTAATGCTAGTGCAACTATTTTCATGATAAATTGTTTAAATTCTTATAACTTTGAACTTCTAACAAATATAGTATGAAAATTGTTCTATCACCGGCAAAATCACTCGATTTTGACTTTGACTCCCCAACAGGGAAATATACCCAGCCTGAGCTACTGGAGGATGCTGAGATTATTGCGAATGTTTTAAAAAAATACAGTCCGAAAAAATTATCGACTTTGATGTCGATCAGTTCCAATTTAGGCGAGTTGAATTATGAAAGATTTCAAGATTGGGATAAGGAATTTTCGTATCCAGATGAAAAACAAGCCTGCATGGTTTTTACAGGTGAAGTATACCGCGGATTGAGAGCTAGAGAGCTTTCGGCTGAAGATTTGGAATGGTCGCAAGATCGATTGAGAATTCTTTCTGGTTTGTATGGGATCTTGAAGCCTTTGGATTTGATTAAAGCTTATCGATTGGAGATGGGAACCAAATTGAAGGTGAAGAGAAAAGAGAATTTGTATCAGTATTGGGGATCTAAAATAGCAGAGACTTTATTGAATGATATGGAAGAGGACGAAGTTTTGATCAATTTAGCTTCCAATGAATATTTCAAATCCATAGATAAGAAAACCTTCAAGCAAAGAATCATTACACCTGAATTCAAAGAATTGAAAGGGGATCAGTATAAAATGATTGCCGTTTTTGCCAAGAAAGCAAGAGGCTTAATGACCCGTTACATCATTGAAAACCGAATTGAGGATCCCGAACAAATCAAGCATTTTGATGTGGAAGGTTATGGATATGATGATAATTTGAGTACGGAAGATAAATGGGTTTTCACCAGATCAGGTAACTAAAGTGAAAGAAAAAAAACGATCCAAGCTCGAAAAATACGCTTATGAGCGCATCAGTGACCACGATTATCAAAATCGGGATGGGCAAACGCACATATTAAGTCCAGAAGAGCAAGAAGATCTTAAAAAAATACGAAGACATTCATTGGGTTTTGCAGCTCTAGCAGGAGCTCTTGGCGTAGTTGCTTGTTATGTGCCTTATCATGCTTGGCCTTGGTTGTTTCCGGACATGATGGTCAAAATTCCTGTTTGGGATGAATATTACGTGATTCCAGCTTGGTTTTTAATCTTTAGTTTGATTTTGGTTGTTATTGAAATCGCTTTTCTGACTTACAATAATATTCGAACCGTTCGTGAAGTTTCTTATGCTTGTGGTTATCCAAATCCGGTAGACAAGCAATTTGAAGAAAGAGTGGATCAATTGGTTTCTGTTGGTTTGGAAAAGAAACCTAAGAATCAGTCAGAGTTGGGAATCAATCCTTATTACGGAATGCCGAAGTACTATATCTTTTTGATTACGGTTTTCAATTTAATTAAAGCGACTTTAACCAATGCCTTGATGAAGTTACTGGTTCGGCGACTGCTCGGAAGATATGCTTTGCGCTTGTTTGTAGATTTATTAGGAATTCCGATTTATGCCTTTTGGAATGCTTGGGCGGCAAATAGAGTCTATCAAGAAGCGAAATCCCGTGTATTAGCTCCACCGAATATTCAGATTTTACTGAATCATTTGGTTGAGACTCAAAAAGACAATAAGGAGTTTCGAGATGAAATTTACCATGTATTGGATTATCTCGCCATCATGAAAAGAGCTTTTCACGACAATCATTATTTGCTTTCCAAGTTTACTCTGGCCGAATTTGACATCAAAGTTGATCCCAATCATGTACACGATGAAAGCTTTTTAGAAAGAATTAAAAACGGAAGCAAATTAACCAAACAAGGTTTTTCTCAGCTCATTCTTTTTGGGATGATGATTGAGGGGAGATTGTCGGTTACGGAAAAAAGAATCCTTCGTAAAATGCATGAAGAAGGGATTTTTATGTATTCAATGGATGAAGCGAAGCAGGCGACGAAGGAGTATTATGAGGGGAGGGGGATATCGACTATCGTCGAAATGAAAAATGAAAAATTAATAATGAAAAATTAAGTCCAGATAGCTATCGGGAGAAGAATTGTTTTTTTTCGCTCTCACACTCTAACTCGCTCCAATAATAAATACTTATGAAAACTATAATTTGCCTTTTTATCATTATTTTTTCTGGAACACAAGCCCTTGCACAGAAGGAAAAATGGAAGTTGACTGAATCCAATACGAATGAGTTTGGATTGGGAGTTTTTTATTATTCCAATGGTTCAGATTCACTGGTAATCGGAATTATTCCAAAAGATTCAGTAAGCAGAAAAGCTAGTGATATGCGCAAAGTGCTTGAGTTTCAAATTAAATACTTGCAGGTTGGAACAAATTTGGATAAGAAAAATTTATCGGAAGAGATAGAAATAGAAAAAATCAAATACTATTTGTATTGTGGCTGTAATCCAGGATTGTCGAAGCTTGACTTATACTATGCTGTAGCGGATTTGTCGGATGGTGGTCAGAAAATAGTTTCCTTATCCACTAAATCGAATAGTTGTTCAAAAATGAAGGATTTCATTAAATTAGTGAAAAACCTACCCGAAAACTAAATGAAATTCAACCTCTATCCATTTATCCTTTTAGTTTTTCTGACTTCCTGCAGACAAAACGAGGAAGGGAATGTCCTTTTGGTTCAAGAATTGGATGAGTTTGGAGATCCCGTTGTCGAAACAAAGATTAACAATGCCTTGATACTTTTTTCAGAAGCCGTAGGTTCGAATTATTTTATGGTTGAACTTATTGGTCAGGATACAAGTGTATTGCTGTTTTCAGGACGAAGATCTCAGCATGGGTATGATGGGATTTATTCACCTGACCGAGTTCATTATTTTATTCTAGAGCCAAGAGATACAAACGAAATTGAAGAGCGCAGATTGGATTGTTTCTTTTCTTTAGATGTGAGTAATTCTTCTCTTTTCAGTTTTAAGGAAGTATTATTTTTCGATGTGGATGATTTTCAGGACAACAGCAATCGATTGATCATAAATATTCGCGGGCGTATCATATATCGAAAAATGGATTATGAGAGGTATAAGAACTATCGAGATCAAAGAGAAGAAGAAGCCATCAAGAAAGATGTCGAACTAGGTCGGATTAAAATGAAAACATGAAATATATAATCGCCTTTTTCCTTTTATTCAGCTCTATTGCTTTTGGGCAAAAGAAGGATGTTGTTATTTATGAATCTGGTTTTGCTACTGGAAAAGTGCACAAACATATGCATGAAAATGCCTCTTTAGAGGTGCAGATAGCGAAAGATAGTGTGGTGACTTGCAGGATTCTTCAACACGCAAATGATAAATCTGTTGAAATGTATTCCGGGAAATTGATCTCCGAAAAAGACAGTAGTAATCAAAAGTTTGTCTTGGTGGATTTGGGAGAGCCTGTGCAGTTGGAACTTACTTTCACGTTTAAAAAACCAAAGAGTAAAAAAATCATTGAATTGATGTTTCTGATTCTTCATGAAGGCGAATTTGGTGCGCGTCAAAGAGCTCGGGGGAGGGTAGAGTTGGTGAGAAAATAAATTAAGGATGAAAAATGAAGAATTAAGAATGTAGAATTTGATTCTAATTGAGAATAAGGATAATTTTTTTTCGTTTTGCTTTTATGAAAATACTAATTCTACTTTTTCTTTCGATGATTCAAACAATTGCATGGTCTCAAAAAGGAGATGAAGTTATTGAGGATTTTGAGATGTTTACTTTCAGTTTTGATGTCTTTGAAAAAGCTGGACAATTTGCTAATTCTACTTTTCTTGTGAACAAGAGGATTAAAATATTTTCGAATGATTCCTTGATCTACGATCGATGGTCAAAAGATACGATGATGACGGTGTTAAAACTAAGAGCAGATTGGAATCATCGAATTGAGATTTCATCGGATTGTCATCGTTCAGTTGTATGGAAAATGGAAGGAAATCAGAAATTGGATTATAGGAGTTTTGATTTAGAAAAACTTGAGAAGTGTCGATTTCAAGCTCCTACAATTTATTTTGA
>JAUICI010000225.1 GCA_030427935.1 Bacteroidia bacterium
TCGATTCCTGGGAAGATCTAGAAAAAATGGATGAAATCATTTCGAAAGACATCAAACTTGGAGACGATGTGAATAAAGCAAGTCGACTCAAAGCGGTCACCATTAAAGAAATGCATCCAGATATATTCTCTTGGTTGGATTTTTTAGACACTTTGGTCATCATCATCGTATCGCTGATGCTGATTATTGCCATTATTAATATGGGTTCGGCTTTATTGGTTTTGATTCTGGAAAACACCAATATGATCGGATTACTAAAAGCCATGGGGGCCACAAACTGGAGTATCCGAAAGAGCTTCATGTACAATGCAACCTACTTGATTATCAAAGGACTGATCTGGGGAAATATCATTGGAATTTCTTTGTGCTTGATTCAGTTGTATACCTCCATTATTCCATTGAATCCTGAAATCTATTATTTAGATCGCGCACCAATTAATTTAGACATCGTCCATATCCTCATCATCAATTTGGTCACCATCATCATTTGCGTAGTTTCCTTGATGCTACCAAGCTATATCGTGACGAAAATCAGACCGATTAAATCGATTAAGTTTAATTAAGCATCAATTAAGAATGAAAAATTAAAGATGAAAAATGCTTACCTCTACCTTTTGAAAATCTGGACTTATTTTTTGTTAGTTTATCACTTCATTTTTTTTGGATACATTATTTATGCTTGGTTCAATTTTAGTAATACAATTATGGGCTTTGGTCCTTTGGAAAGCATTGGAGGTCTGTTTTTTAATCCAATAACCATCATAATTGCAAGCCTTTGAAGTTTTACTTCGATTTGGATTTTAATTAAACATCTAAGATTCACTAAGGATTGGATATGTTTAAAAAACAGGCAGAATCTGCTCGGTATTTCAGTTTATGCTGGATTCCTTCTAATTTTCAAATTGTTTTTTCTGGTTGATAGGTTGATTTCAATAATATTCTAAACCTCTCCACCATTCAACCCCTCGACCATTTACCATAAAAAAAGACCACCCCAAAGAGCAGTCTTTCCTTATATTGATCTTGCTTTTTTATTGAACAATAATCTTCTTGACCAAGAAAGAGCCATCTTCAAACTGTACTTGAGTTAAATATGTCCCTTTTTCCAATCTTGAAATGTTCTGAGTGATCATATTCGCTCCCTTGCTTAAAGAAACTTTTTCCGACTGAATCATTTTCCCCATCAAATCATAAATGTTGAGATTTGCATGCTCATTTTTAATCAAATTATTAACCCGGATTGTAATGAAATCTCTAGCTGGAACAGGATATACATCCAGGGTTAATTCCTCGATTTCTTCAATATTTTGATTCACTTCATCTGTGCTCAAAAATATGGAATCATTAATCGTATTTAGAGTTGTATTTGTTGTAATTGGTGCATTATAATCGAAGTAAATGTCCGCATAATTAGTGAACTCCGTACCTTGTGGTAAGTTCGGCTTCTTCTTTATGCTGAAATTAACCAATCCAGAACTCAAAGCATCTCCAAACTGACTTTTCCAAGGTAGATGAATATCTGCAAAAGTAAAGGTCACCAAGCCTGTCTCACTCACTGTTGTAGTATAAGAATAGTCAGAATAGCCAGGCTGAAGCGTAGTCCAGTCAAAATCATCATCTAATTGATCCGTAATGTAAATGTTTTGAGCATAGTATGTTCCTTCATTTTGGAAGTGAATCGTATAATGAAACTCTTCCACATCACTTGAAATATACCCAGGAGCATCGATTCCTTTTGGACTCACTTCTTTGTAATTCGGGTCGTATGAGGCAATTGTTGTCGTACTATACTGATTCACATTATTCCATGGAGTTTCATCCAATAACCAGTTCACATCAATTGGTGCCATATTCGCAACTGAATCAAAGAACTCAACTTCAGTTCCTGCAGGAATATTGGTTGGTGTATCATAATTGATTAAAATAACTTCTGAAGTATTCGGGTCCAATGTTGGAAATCCGGAGTGAATACCATAATTCAACGGTCCACCATCTTGAATGAGTAGGGTGGAAGACGAGTTTTGGTAAGTTAACTGACCATCATGACTATATCCTAACTGAATATCTGTTTCAGTGGTTGTTCCTATATTTTCAATAATTACTTTTTGCTGATAAGGATTTCCCGGTACAGGGGGGATTCCAGAGTTTACAGTCGTGATTTTTAAGTCACTTATAGGAACAATTTGATTTGAAATATTTACAGTTGAAACGCATCCTGCAGTTGCAGTGACATTTACTGTTGTACTTGCATTTTGACAAGAACTTAAACTATAATTTTGATGTGCTTGTTCTGTAATCGTATAACTTCCTGAAGGTACTTGAAAACTATAATATCCATTTTGATCCGTAAAGGCATAACCTTGACCAGAACAGTGAACCATGACATTTTGAATTCCATCTTCTCCGCCATCGATCACACAATTTGAATTGTCATCTTCATAAACAGTTCCTGAAATTGTACAATAACAAGAGGCGTTTGTGTTGTCATTTCCAATTGTAAAATATTGGGTTTTTGAACAGCCATTGGCATCTGTAACAGTTACAGAATAACCGCCCATCGCTAAACCAGTCGCATTTGAAGTTGTACTTCCATTTGTGAAAGAATAGGTATAAGGTGCAGTTCCTCCAGTAACAGTAGCAGTCGCTTCTCCATCCGAATTAAAAATACAAGAAACGTTGGTTACCGTTATACCTATATTCATGTCGCTTTGAGAAGAAACAGAAGCAAATTTTGATTTTGTACATCCTAAAGCATCTGTTACAGTGCATGAATAGGAACCTAATGGAACTCCGATGATTTCATCCGTTGTTGCGCCAGTACTCCATGAATAAGTGAATGGGGGATTAGTTCCTGAAACAAAGGAAGTAATATCACCAGTAGTATTTGGACATGTTATGACATCTCCATATAAATCAAAGTATATAGAACTTTCTGGCTGGATAACTGCTGTTCCTGTTCGAACGCATCCAACCGCATCGGTTATTGTAAAACCATAACTACCTGCAGCCATATTCGAAAGGGTAGTCCCTGTTGTAGTTGGAAAAGTATTCCATTCCACGGTGTAAGGAGTGGTGCCTCCAGTTGGCGTCACAGTTGCCGATCCATTAGCAACCGTACAACTACTTGGATTAGTCGAAACCGTTGATGTTATAGGTGTGCTAGAAGTAACCCAAGTATTTATATTATAAGAGACGCATCCATTGGCATCTGTAGCAATAACTTTGATGTTACCAGCACTTAAATTGATTGCGGTATTACCGGTCTGACCATCATTCCATTGATAAGTATAAGGAGCAGTTCCTCCTGATGCGAAAGCGATTACACTTCCATCAGAGTTTAAACAAGTGGCTTGAGTAACTGAAGTATTTACTATTATGTTAATTGCTTGTGTAATTGTAATATATGATGGAATAGATTGGCAGCCATTTACGTCAGTTACAACAACACTAACCGATGAATATGATAAATTAGAGATGGTTTGACTAGTTGCCCCGTTCATCCATTGGTAGGTATAAGGTGGCGTTCCTCCTGTTGGATTTGCAGTTGCCGTTCCATCTGTGCAATTCGCAGCAGTTGAACTCAAGTTTGCATCGATATCGGAAATTTGTGGAATTACAATCGAATCTGTGGAAGAGACGCACCCTGTTGTTTGATCTGTTATTGTTAAAATATAATTTCCAACTGGAGCAGAGATGTTGTTTCCGGGATACGACGTTTGTGTCTGCTGATGTTCCCAATTGTAAGAGAAAGGACCAGTAGTTCCACTAAAGTATATGGCTTCTAAGTTTCCCATGGTACTCGGACATAAAGCACTTGTTATATTCGAATAAAAGTAAAATTGAGGGTTGACTGATTCCCAGTTACTCCAGGCTTGATTGGTTCCATCGTCAGCAAAGACTTGAACATTTCCTGGATTCATTGGTAAATTCGTAATCTGATCAGTAAAAGAATTGATGTTTGTATGCTGGGCGATGATATCTCCCCCAAAATAATAGGTGTAGGTGATTGGCAAATTAAACCCGGTTGCTGTAGCTTCAAATACCCCATCATTATTACAGGGTTGTTGAGTTATTGTTCCGGTGACTGATTGACTATGAACATTTAGTGCAAAAGATGCAGTTAGTACGAATAAAGAGAGTAACTTTTTCATATAAAGATAGATTTAGTAAATAATACATAACCAAGACTTTGAGATTGATTTTTTGGTTGCATTCATCTCGGTAAAAAATTTATTTTACTCTAGTTGAAGAATACTTGAACCCCTTTAAAATTAGGAGACCCCAAACGAAAATATTTTTTAAAAAAATCAAAGCAAACAAGAATTATCCACTACCTCTCCACCATTCAACCCCTCCACAATCCACCTCCATAAAAAAATCCCCCGAAGGAAAACCAACGGGGGAAACTCCCAAACCCTTTTGCTTGCTTTATAAAGACAAATTGTTACCTTCTATAATTGGGTTCGGGAAAACTCTAGGACATCGAGTCCCGATAGCTATCGGGACCAAGATGCCGACTGTTATTTTTCAGC
>JAUICI010000226.1 GCA_030427935.1 Bacteroidia bacterium
ATAGAGGAGCCATTTTGCCTGCAGGATCAAAATCAAATGGGGTGTATTGGTATGATTATACGAATGGATACTTTATTTCTTCCACACATTATTCGAAAACTTTGCCTGACTGGGCAGATAAATTCAATCGACAGAATATTGTACAATCTTATAAAGACTCGGTTTGGAGAACTTTATATCCGATCGATACTTACAAAAAAAGTAGATCCGACGACAACCATTTTGAGGTTGCTTTAAACATGGGAAAACCTGTTTTTCCGTATAGCATGAAAGCCTTATCTAAAGAGAAAAGCATTTTTGAATTGTTTTCATTTACGCCTTGGGCAAACCAGTTTTTATTGAATTTCGGAATGGAAGCCATCGTTGCAGAAGAACTAGGAAAAGACGATCAAACGGATTTTATCAATATTAGTATTTCCAGTACCGATATTGCTGGGCACATGTTTGGACCTTATTCCGTAGAGATTGAAGATATTTATTACCGATTGGATCAGTCGATTGCCAATTTATTCATGTTTTTAGACAAATTTGTTGGAAAGGATGAATACGTGATTTTCTTAACCGCAGATCATGGAGTAGTGGCGAATCCATCCTATTTGGTCGATCAAGGTAAGCAAGGAGGTTATGTTGAAATTCCCTTATTGAAAAAGAAATTAGAAACGATTCTATTGGAACGTTTTCAAGCCAAAGGTCTGATTTCAGAGATTAAGAATAACAATATTTATTTCAATCAGAAAGCCTTAAAAGCAAGAAAAATTGATATCAAAACGGCCATGAATTTGGTGAAGGTCTTTTTGGAGAAATACCAAGGCATTGAAGTCGTTTTTGAACGAGATGAATTAATCAAAAACGAACAAAAGGATTACAAAGCGGGCATGGTAAAAAGGGGAGTGAACGATCGCTCCGGAGAGTTAATTTTCCTGACCAAGCATGGCTATTTACCCATCGATAAAAAAGCAGAGGAATATAAAGGAACGAGCCACGGTAGCGTTTGGCAATACGATACCCATGTGCCTCTGATTTTTTATGGCAATGGAATTCCAACAGGAGTCCGAAAAGAGAAAACGGTAATTACCGATGTAGCGCCAACGATTTTGAATTATGTGGGCGTGAGTGTAGGCGAAATGAAAGGAACGAAAATTAAGTTGAAATAGTGGAGAAGATTAAGATTGATATTGTATCGGACACGGTTTGTCCGTGGTGTTATGTGGGAATCAGCAATTTGGAAAAGGGATTGGAATCGCTGAAAGGGAAATATGAATTCGAAATCGAATGGCATCCATTTCAGTTGAATCCTGGAATGCCCGATACGGGATTAGAGTACAAAGAATACTTAGAAAAAATCCTAGGCAATCGCTCCAATGAAGCTAAAAAAGCCGTTGAAGAAAAAGGAAATGCGACTGGAATCAACTTCCAATTCGACAAAATCGAAAAGATCAGCAATACCTTGAGATCACATTATTTAGTGGCCCTAGCAAAAGTCGAAGACAAGCAAACCGAGATGATCAAAGCCTTATTCAAGGCCTATTTTGAAGAAGGAAAAGACATCAATTCCATTACCGAATTAAAGAAAATAGGGGAGCAAACAGGTTTGTCATCCGCCTTATTGGACAACCTCGATTCCATCCAAGAAAACGATTTATTACCCATCGTACAAGCCGAAGAAGGCTTTAGAGAATTAGGAATTACTTCGGTTCCTTCCTTCGTTATCGAAAGCCAGTATTTGGTCCAAGGGGCTCAAGATCCAGAAGTTTTTGTAGATGTGATCAACAAGATTAAGAATCCGCAGCCGGAATCGGGTTGTGGTTGTGGGCCGGAGGGGTGTTGTTAGGTTATTTGGTTGTTTAGTTGGGTTGTTGCTTAGTTGGGTTGAATGGTAGAGGGGTTTAATGGTGGAGAGGTGGATGGTTTAAGAGAATTAGGTCATTTAGATTTAAAATAGTCTGTTTCTGCTCATCTGATAAATGAGTATCACTCAATAAATAATTGGTTGGTGTAAAATCAAGAAAAGGTCCGATTCGAAGGACTTTTCCTTTAATTATAACAGTATGTGAACCACCTTCTTTCTCAATGGTAATGGAATCGAATTTCCCTCTATTTCTTAATTTCAAACCTTTGCTCTTCCATTTTGAAGACCATTGAATTGGAGGGAATTCTTCTTTTTCAACGGGACTTATAATGAGCATGTTTTGATACAATAAAACTTTACATTCTACACCAGTAATATCTATTACGTTCGAATCATTTTCTCTTAACTCACAATTGAATTCTGATAAAGGCGGGAACTTTCTTGTATAGCTCTCTAATTTCTCATTTTGCTTGCTTGAAAACTTTGGAACAACAATAAATAAATAATAGAAAAGTAGAATCGTGAACGCTATAATTAATAAGAAAATTAGCATAAAGGAAGAATTTGCATGGGCTTAGGTTATTTGTATACAATCAAAAATACAAAACTATCTACTTGGTCTATCAATTCTTAAATTGCAATTCTCAATCTTCTTAAGAGTATCAATATAAAAATCTATCTTCTTTGGTGGGATAAATGACCTGATTACCAGTTTCCTTTTTTCTTTTGATTTTCTGTATAAGTATAACTCTGGTCCTGAGCCCTTTGAAGCATAGTTCAGCGAAAGCACCAATTCAATTTCATTGTAAACATATTTTTTCTTTCCATAGATACGAAGTATTTCAACACCCTCACTGCTAATTGTTGTGACTTTCCAAACGAATATTAGAAAGAACAGAATTATTACAAGCACCATAATCAAAAAGAAGAATCGGTCAGAATTTTCATATGAGTAATATGCCGACATACTTAGCAATAGAACTACAAAAATGGTTGGGATTAACCCAGCTTTGTTCCAAATAATCAATTTCTGGTTGGCAGTATCGTTATTTCCACTCATTGGGATTCAAGATTATCAGTTAAGTTTCTTTAACGTATAAAAATATAAAACTTGGGAATTGTTACAACTCTCATTATTTGGTATGGTAAATATCTACTACTTCTAATGTAGTCGTATCAATAAACACATATGGCACACCCCCAACCCAACCATCGGGTAAACTTCCTTTCACCACCCACATACTATCTTTCTTATCGATGGTATATGGTTCTTTGGATAGTAAAACATCTTCACCATATGTTTCCTTAATTACATTTTTACCAATTTCTAAAACCTCCTTTTCTTTTTCGGAGTATTTTGGTTCGTTATTACAACTAAAAACTATAATTAGGATTAAAAATAGAATTGTTGATTTCATAGAATTAGGTCATTTAGATTATCTCAAAAATACAAAACTTGGGAATTGTTTGAATTTGATCAGTTAAAAAACACCCAACACTTCGACTAGTCTCGGTTTCACTTCGTTGCGCTCGAATCTGCTGTGCCACCGCTAAAGCTAAGGCGACACGCGGTCAGTGACCGTGGGTTGGGAAGTGGTAGGGTTGGCCGCACAACGAGTAGTCAAGATTTTCGGAATGGTATTGCGGCCAACTATATGTCTAATCTAAACTCGGTCCCTGAGCAAGACTGAGCGATTGTGCAGCGGAGCGAAATAATCAGCTGAAGTCTAGTCGAAGGGTTTGTTTGTTCAAAAATGGGATTGGATGTAAATACCAATGTGCACTTACGAATCTCGACTTCTCCTTATAAAGCCAAAATATCGAAGAGCTTGACATGGTCCATTTAACCAAAAAAGCCGAACCAGAAGTTCTCTGATTCGGCTTGTTCACTATTATTTTTTCTGTTCTAGTTAATCGCTGCAGTATAACAATCTCCAGTTGGGTCTACCATCTGGTAGTTTGTTTGGTATGCTTCACAGTTTGTTTCAGCATCATCTTTTGTTGAACTTTCATAAGTCTCTAATCTTGTCCAACCATTGGTCTGATTTCCGCAGTAACATCCGTAATCTTTTTTACATGAAGTCGTCATGAATAATCCTCCAAATACTAATAGTGCAAGTACTTTTTTCATAATAATTTGTTTAATAGTAAGTAATATTTTGAAACAAGTATAACGAAAAAAATTCAGATCGATTTAACTTGTTTTAATCCTCAGGAATACTTTAGATTCTGAGTAAAAGGATTCTATTAATAAGGTTTTAGAGTCATTCCATCAAAAAACAACCTCCGCTTAACACGAGCCTTCCTAAAAATCCATAAATTGCGTTTAGTTAATGAACTTAATTATTGCACATGAAAAAAAGTATCTTCTCCGGTAAGGTGGCGGCAGGAATTGATTGGGCCATTGTGGTGGCCGTTGCCCTATCTGGAATTTTCCATCCCGACCCTGCCTTGTACTATCAAACTTATGCTTGGATATTTGCGGTGATCATCATTCCGCTTTTGAGTTTTGGAGCCATTGTTTATTGGTATTCAGAAAGAAGTGGAGCTCGTATTCAGGGTGAACGAAAAAAGAAAGCACCGATTGGAAGAGAAATTTTTGGAACGACCAGAGCCATGTTCATAGTAGCTGGAATGGCCGCTTGGCCAACGGGATTGGCTTTGTCGGGTTATGAAACA
>JAUICI010000025.1 GCA_030427935.1 Bacteroidia bacterium
CTCAAACTATTTCTCCATGCTTTGCAATCAATTTCCACACTTCGGTAATTCGAGAACATAGTCTGACATTTAAAGTCTGATATCTAAAATCCCCAAACATTTCTAGATTTTCCTAATTTTGATTTACATGAAGCCCAGAATAGAATTCTTAAAACCCAAAAAGCTCATTGGCTACAAAGTACGCATGAGTCTGACCGAAAATAAAACCGGACAAGTTTGGGGTAGCTTTGCACCGCGAATCAAAGAAATACAAAATCGTACCTCTAAAGATAAAATCTCAATGCAGGTCTACCCATATGATTATTATATCAATTTCAACCCTTCAAAAGAATTTATGAAGTGGGCTGCTGTCGAGGTAGATAATTTTGATCCGATTCCTGAGGGAATGGAAAGTTTTGAATTGGAGGAAGGCTTGTATGCCGTTTTCGATTACAAAGGCTCCAGCACTGATCCTTCTATTTTTCAGTATATTTTTTCAGAATGGATTCCGAACTCGGATTATGAGGTTGATGATCGACCACATTTTGAAATTCTTGGAGAGAAGTACGTCAATAACTCTCCAGATTCAGAGGAAGAAATCTGGATTCCGATTAAAAGGAAAAGAAACTAATTGGCAAATATTCAAGATGAGCATCAACTACAACAATAAAAAATTCAAACCCCTTTTCAATTCGAAAAATGGAGAGGTGACCGACGACCTAATATTCGAATACCAACAAAACGGTAACATGCTTACCTGCACTTACTCTGGCTCCAAAATTAAATCCGGACATCTAATTGGTCTTGTTGATGAAGAAGGGAAAATCGAAATGGTCTATCATCAAGTGAATGCAAAAGGTAAGCTAATGACAGGCAAATGCATTTCTACTCCCGAACTATTGAAAGATGGTCGCATTCGTCTGCACGAAAAATGGCAATGGACCAATGGTGATCAATCTAAAGGAAGCTCCATTTTAGTGGAAGTTTAAGAATGATCGGGGATTTAGATAATAGACTCTAGACAACAGACATCAGACATCAGACATCAGACTCAAACTATTTCTCCATGCTTCGTAATCAATGTCTACACTTCGGCAATTCGAAAATATAATCTAACATCTGGAATCTGACATCTAACGTCAAATAAGAAATATTTTCCCCATCTTTACCTCATTCTTAGCACCTATAAATTGTTTGATCAATGATACCTAGCCAAACACAAGCAGATTTAAAAAACGGAATCTGGATGATTCATCAAGATGGTGAAAATGTCATTCAAATATGGTGTTCGAACTGGAATGGAAAAGAAAAAGTCTATTTAAACGGTGAACTTAAATCAGATCAGAGAAATTTAAAATCTCAAAATGACGTTGATTTTGTGGATGATTCTGGTCAAAAATATCTAGTTAAAATTGAAGCTCAAGTTCGAAAAAGATTGATATTTTGCACCATTCTAAAAGACCAAAAAGAAATTAAATCCTACAAAATAAAATACTATTTAGGCAAAAAATTAGTCACACAAAAGTTAATTGCAATTCTTGTATTCGGGGGAACATTTGGAGTAATTCAAGCGATGTACAAGCTACCAAAATATTCGCATTGGGTATTCATCGCTATTTTTGTTGCTGTATTGATGTTAATCAGACCAAAAACTCAATTCGATATTACTGAAGATTAATATCCTCATTTACTTTAAATCTGGCAACTGAAAAAAACATGATCATCCTATTTATTATACTGTATTCAATCATTTTTGTGGCTTATGCGGGAAGATACAGCTCCATTATGCAGGATATTCAAAAAGAAAAGCTGAAGCTATCTAAATTCAAAAGCCAAAGGGAAAAATATGAAGCTCGAATTAAAGAAAAATCAGAGATTATAAGAAAACTCAAAAAACAAGTATGGATAGCAATTCTCCTAGTTTTTGTATTAAATCTACTCACACTAAGCTTATCCGAATTTGCCGATTCCAGAGACTATTTATTCAGCTTATTTCCACTTGGAGGATACAGTATCCTAGTCCTACTAGCAACCTGGATGAAAGGAGCAGGAACAATAGATCAATCACCAAAAGAAGGAAGGGATAAAACGCCGTATCTTTAGTGGATATTAGACGCCAGAATCTAGATTCCAAAAACTCTCCCGCGACCTCTGCGAAACCTTGGCGCTCTCTGCGTTTAAAAAAAAGTCTGGATTCTGAAATAGAAGGCAGACAATAGACAATAGACTCAAACTAATTCTCAATGCTTCGCAATCAATTTCCACACTGCGGTAATTCGAGAACATAGTCTGACACCTAGCACCTAGCACCTAGCACCTAGCACCAAAAAAAAACAAAACATATTAGAAAGTTTTCTGACATTTGTAGAAACAATTAATTATGAAACATCTAATTTTACTTTTGCTGATTTCCATCTCCTCCTCAATCATCTCTTTTGGTCAAAAAAATACAGATGAACTAATCGGTGACTGGAAAGTGATCAACTATGAAACCAACCTCCAAATCAATCCAGACTTAATTGAGGAAGTAAGACAAATATCCATTTCAAGAACTTTTACTTTCAATTCGGATAAGAAATTCATGATCCAATATGCCGATACAAATCTCGTCGATAAAGGAGATTATTTTATTTCAGATGATCATAAGGTTTTTAGTATGACTTGTACTTCTTGCGAGGAAACTTTCAAGGAAAAATACGAGATCGTTTTATTCGAAAAAGGGAAAATGGTCTGGAAACAAGAATTTGAAGGAATGGGTCACCAGAAATTTACCTTAGAAAAAAAATAAAATGAGTAAAGAAGAAAACTACATCGAAATCAATCGTCAATCCTGGAACAATCGAACGGAAGCTCATTTGAAATCTGAGTTTTACGACCTTCCCGGTTTTTTAAAAGGCGATACTTCATTGAATTCAATCGAGCTAGACATGCTCGGAAATGTGGAGGGAAAATCCATTTTGCACTTGCAATGTCATTTTGGCCAAGACAGTATTTCCCTCAGCCGCATGGGCGCAAAAGTGACCGGAGTCGACCTTTCGGACAAAGCCATTCAAAGTGCTCAAGATTTGGCAAAAGAAACAGGTATGGATACCCAATTCATATGCTGTGATATCTTTGATCTCCCCAATCATTTGGATCAAAAATTCGACATCGTATTCACGAGTTATGGCGTTATCGGTTGGCTTCCCGACATGAATAAGTGGGCACAAATCATATCAAAATACCTCAAAGAAAATGGGCAATTGGTCTTTGTGGAATTTCATCCGGTGGTATGGATGTTTGATGATGATTTTGAGAAGATCGGCTACAATTATTTCAACGATGAAGCGATTATCGAAGAAGAAAATGGCACCTATGCAGATCGAGAGGCAGACCTAAATCTAAATTATGTAACCTGGAATCACCCCATGAGTGATGTGGTGAATAGTTTGATTCAAAATGGACTTCAGATAGATGCTTTAAACGAATTCGATTATTCACCTTATGATTGTTTCAATAAAACAGAGCAAATCGATGTGAAAAAATACCGAATTAAGCATCTAGATAATAAAATTCCAATGGTTTATGCGATCGCTGCCACAAAAATGAAATGAAAAACTTCTTAATCATAGCACTTTCAGTTTTCTGTTTGTCCGGGCTTTCCCAATCGGTTTCTACTGAAAAAGCACTCGCAAAACTTAAGCCTTTTTGGAATTTTTCAGAAAGTATTCGAATGCAAATTCAAGATACAACAAAACAAGAATGGAAATCTGTGATCGAACAATCCTATAATTTTATCATTCTTGAAGTTCGCAGAGACATTTCCATTTTTTTAAGAGTGGAATATCAGTTGCAACAAAAAGAATTAAAGATCTATGATTTTTATTGCGCCAATAAGAAACTGGAAAAGAAATTGAAAAAAGAATGTCAAATCTTCGAAAAACCTTTCGATTGGCATGCCGCACCGAAAGATAGTTTTAAGCTTTCTCAGGATTTTAAAAACTACCTTGAAATCGCCGATCGCATTGCAGAAAAAGGGAACGACATCTCCGCTCATCCGACTAATTTTGGACGTATAATTCTTAGAAAGGATCATGTCAAACTCCTTCAAAACAATCACCGGAATTCACGTTCTCTAGACCATAAAGACAGTTATTTCATGCGCGACCTTTCATTTAAAATTCACTATCAAAAACAAGTGAAAAAGAAATTGGATCCTATTGCTATGGGGCGCTATTTTATCGGTGAAATGGAAGTCATATTCTATGATGGTTCCGCCAAATCACAACGCGAAGCTGGAAATCGCATTCAGAAACAAATCGATGAAGAAATCGAGAATTTTAAAGGGAATAAGGAATAATTTCCCTACTTGATATCTCGCCTGAAAAACACTAAATTTCCAGTCTGAAAAATTTTTCAAAAACATCTTTTTAAATCGCTTTTAAAAGAACCCATTCCATGAAAAAAACTGATTTTCTTAAATCGATTGAAGCCGAATTGAATGACCGCTTGCATGTGCTAAACACAAATGATATTGATCGAGAGATTCAACAATGGAATGAAGCGATTAGGGCTCATGAGTCTTCCATGCGAGATGCCCTGGATTTTTTAAAGTCAATTCATATTGATCATGTGGGTTTAACCGAAGAACAATACATCGCACATTGTCTGAGAACTTGCATTTTAGGTCTCAAATTTACCAATTCGAATAGTGAACAAGTTGGCGTCATTTGTCTCATTCACAATGTTTTGGAAATTTCTGATGTGGAAGAAGAACGCATCGAAAAGCATTTTGGAAAAGAAATTTTAGACGGACTAATAACATTAAAAGTAGACCGCGATCAGCAAAAAGATCCGGAATATTTAAAAGCATATTACAAGGGAATAGCGGACTTAAATCCTTATCTGAAAACAGTTAAGGTTGTAGACAAATTGGATAATCTCTACATGTTAGGATTGAATCCAAATGACGAAGTTCGAGAGCGCTATCTAAAAGAAATTCAAGAATACATTGTCCCTTTTGCTGCTGAAATAGATTCAGATTTGGGTGAATTGATTGAGGATTTAATCGTTTACAATAAGAAAGTAGGGCATTTTACAAAAGAAATAAAACTATAAAGAGAATGAATAAAATTGCACTAGTTTGCGGATCAAGTAAAGGAATGGGATTGGCCATTGCACAAAAATTAGCTTCGGATGGGGTGAAGGTCATGATGATTGCCCGAAATGGAGACCAACTAAAAATCGAATCAGACAAAATCAATGCTTCTGGAGGCGAATCTTCCTTTTGTGTTGGTGATGTTACCGATAAAAATGCACCGCAAAATGCCATCGATGCTTGTGTGGAAAAATGGGGTGCACATCCCAATATTTTGATTAATAATGCGGGCGGACCAAAACCCGGTAAAATCCAAGATTTGGATGATGAAGCTTGGGACACATCCTACCAATTATGCTTAATGAGTTTCATTCGATTTACGAGAGCCGCACTTCCAAAAATGGAAGAAAATAATTGGGGAAGAATCGTCAATATTACCTCAACGGTTGCCAAAGAACCGAGTCCAGCCATGGCCATGTCGGCCGCTTTTAGAGCTGGTGTTTCGGCATTAACCAAGGCGATTGCAACAGATGTAGCACCAAAAAACATCACCATCAATACCATTTGTCCAGGAGGTGTGGCAACGGATCGACTCATTAGTTTGTTGGAAAACAGCGCCGCCAATTCCGATAAAACATTTGAGGAATTGATGGAAAGCAGTCAAAAAATGATTCCAATCAACCGCTTTGCAGAACCAGAAGAGATTGCAAACGTGGCTGCATTTTTAGCTTCAGATCAAGGAAGTTATGTGACAGGAACAAGCATCGATGTAGACGGTGGTCTAACCAAAGGATATTTCTAGTGAAACCATTTGAGAAAGATCTTTTTTCTGTCATCGAGCCGGTTTGGTCGGCTTGCAAGCCGGAAGTTTCAAATCAGTTAAGTGAATTAGCAAAAATGCACTTGTCCGATTTTGAAAATCTTGATTTTAAGGTTTTTCAAGTAGGAGGACTCGAAATTAATTCAAGTAATTTCTGGTTAAAGCCCACCGATCTTTCAAAGTCTGTAGTGCTTAAAAAATGGCCCAAAGAAGCCGAGTTAGAAAGCATTCAATTTCACAATGAATTATTGGATTTTCTGAATCAAAAAGGAGTGCCCAGTCCCCCACTTGTTCAGTTCAAAAATGAAGCTGATATCCTTGAATTTCAAGAGCATTATTGGACAGCTCAAACTTATACCGAGGGCATCTTTTTTAATGGGAATAAAGAGCTAATTCCCTCATTAGTTGCTGAAGCGAATAAACTGCAATTGGCTCTAAGCGAATTTCAGCAAAGTATTGAAACCTCCAAGATTCCTTCAATTGATTATGATATCGAGATCATTGATCAAATCCGAAATAAGACGGAAGCTTTTAAGGATCAATTTGAACCCAAACACGCTCAAATTCTAATTGAAAATTGGACGCTGATTCTAGAGGAACATCAGAAAACAAAGGACATTCTGAAAAAATACTCCAAACAAGATTTGTGTCACCTCGATCTTCATCCACATAATATTTTAGTCAACCAAACCAAGGTCCTGAGCTTTCTCGATTTCGACTCGGCCAAATTCATTAATCGTCCGATTGCCATGGCCTACTTTGCCTTAAAAAATTGCAAGCAAATCTGTTCACTTCATCCATTTGATCCCAAAGAAATTGGTTCACTTTTCAAAGCTGAATTGAGTCAAAGCTCAAGTGAAGTGGCTGAAGCATCTGCTGAACTCTCTTCATTAGCCAATGCCGAAGTTATTCGTAGAATCTGCATTATTTTAAGACTTACCATCATGGATCAAGACAAAAAATGGAACCACGTTTTGCCTTTATTGATCAATCATTTGAAAGAATCAAAACAACTATTTGATTGAGATCCGCATGAAAGAAAGCAATCAACTCAATTATTATCTTTCTTTGGAGGAACCCCTTCAAAGCTGTTTATTGGCTGTTCGAGACATCATTTTATCCATGGATGAAGAGATTTCTGAATGCATCAAATATGGCGTTCCATGCTTTGTGATCAAGGGTAAACCACTTTGCTATTTATTTAAAAAGAAAAGTGAAAAGTTCCCTTATATTCTCTTTGTAAAAGGAAAAGAACTCCATTTCCCGGAATTGGATTCAGGAGATCGAAAATTGATGAAAAGTCTTTCCATCGATCCGGAAAAAGATATTGAAATGGAGTTGATAAAAAAGATTTTGTTAGCTGCACTTGAATTATATTGATTAATTTAAACTCATGATTTTCAGATACGCCAGACATACAAATGACTTAAACGAAATCAAAAAATTCTACCATGATTTTTTAGAATTGGAACTCATTGGTGAGTTTCATGATCACGAAGGTTACGATGGTCTTTTTTTCGGAAAGGAAGGACTTGACTGGCATTTAGAATTTACTACTTCGAAGGCCTTTGCAACCCACCAACCAAATGCAGACGATTTACTGGTTTTTTACTTTGAAAATCAAGAAGAAATCGATCAAAAATGGCAAAAAGCCATGGAGTTAAATCTTAAAATTCGTGAATCGGAAAATCCTTATTGGCAAAGAAATGGAGTTGAACTAGAAGACCCTGATGGATTTGGGGTGATCTTAACACAGAAGAAAACATGAAACCAAAAGCAGTTTTTACAGAGAGTCAAAAATTTACCCAATGGTGGATTTGGCTGATTATTATCGCACTTTTGATCATACCTGGAATCGGTATTTACCTGCAAATATTCCAAGGGGTTCAATTTGGAAATAAACCCATGTCGGATACAGGTTTGCTGATCTATTTTGGGGCAACAGTTTTGTTTATCCTCTTGTTTCTCATGATGCGTTTGAAAACGGCTATTAGTTCTCAGGAAATACACCTTCGATTTGTCCCTTTTGTCAATAAACACCTCCTTTGGTCTGAGGTAGAAAAAGCGGAAGTGATCAATTATGGATTTGTTGGTGGCTGGGGAATTCGCTGGTGGACATCTTATGGAACTGTTTACAACATGAAGGGTAGCAAAGGTCTTTCACTTGAATTTAAATCAGGTAAAAAGATGGTGATTGGAACCCAGAAAGCAGAGGAGCTCAAAAAGGTTGTAGAGGACATTCGAAAAAATCAGACTAGTTAAACATGGATAACCCAAAACCCACATCCTATTGCGATTATGTAAGTAGATTGCCGAAAGACAATGTGCATTCAATTTATCACGATACCCAATATGGATTTCCTATTGATTCGGATGATGAGTTATTTGGACGACTCATTCTAGAAATCAATCAAGCCGGATTGAGTTGGGAAACCATCCTGAAAAAACAAGAAAACTTTAGGAAAGCCTATTCGAATTTTAGTATTCATACAATTGCCAATTATGCTGAAAAAGACCGAGAACGCTTGCTTTCAGATGCTGGAATCATTCGAAATAAATTGAAAGTAAACGCCGCCATTCACAATGCAAAGCAGATTCAAATTCTTCAAAAAGAACATGGCTCATTCAAAAAATGGTTGGATTATCATCATCCTAAAACGAAGGATGAATGGGTAAAACTGTTTAAGAAAACCTTCAAATTTACAGGCGGTGAAATCACCAATGAGTTTTTGATGAGCACAGGCTATTTACCAGGAGCTCACGTTGAAGGATGCGAAATTTATGAGAAATTGAAAAGTTAAGAATCCTGATCCTACTTGTTCTTTTCATCCATTTCTTTGTATTCTTCTTGCTGCGCCGGCACAATGTATTCGTCAAAATACCAGGCAGACAAACGATCCAAAGTGAAAAATAATCCCACCCCAAGTAAGACAATAATTAGGGAAACCATAATCAAATTTTTACGCTTCCTTTTAGGATCAATCGAACACTGATTTTGCTTCTTGCGATAGCGCCAGATACCAAATAAACCAATTAAAACTGCAATTCCTCTAAGAACCCAAGCTCCAATTCCTGTTGAACCATCTTCAGCATAAAAGAAATTGGCAAAAGAAATGGCATAAACGCCCCCCATTAAACCAAACATAAACAGAATCGCCGGGGCTACACAACACAAAATACCAGCCAAAGCCGCTCCCACACCGTATTTCATCGCCCATGTAAAAACTCCGGGTTGTTTCTCTTCTTTTTGTTTAATATCTGACATCCGCTATTTGCTTTCGCTATGTGAAGATACGAATTCGTTCTGTGTGACTAAGTCGAAGAAATCCAAGAAAGCTTTCTTTTGAAGCCGAAATTGTGAATTCATACAGGAACATCAAAAAGAAAATCCAACAAATATTTAACTCCTCAGTTAACACTCTCTTAACATTTAATATGCTGTTTTTCGATTGTTTAGGATATTGCATTTGTGTTTTCCATAACATTTGGTTTACTTTGGCGTAACTTTTAGATAATATGCTCGAGTTTTGAGCGAAAATCAAAAAATATGGCAAAGAAGAAAAAGCTAAAAAAAGATGTGAAAAAGGCTGCTAAAAACCTTAAAGCAAAAAAGAAATCTGCTAAGAAGGCAAAAGCAGTAGTTGCATCAATCGTAAAAGCTTTCAAGAAAAAGAAAGCAAAGAAAAAAGATGTTAAGAAAGCGATGAAAGCTGCTAAAGTAAGAAAGCTTGCGGTAAACAAAGCTTCTAAAAAAGTAAACAAGGCAAAGAAAGCTTTGAAAAAAGCTGCTTAAGAAATTAAGTTGCTATGAAAATTAAGGGGGCGTTGAGAAGCGCCCTTTTTTTGTGCCTTGAAATTCCTATCTTAAGGTCATGAAGGCGCTATTTTCATTTCTTCTTTTTGTTCTTTTCTCTTTAAGTTTTGGTCAGTCTACCATCGAAAAAGATTTCAAAAAACTAAAAAAATCCTCTTGTGAAGACTACCAAAATGGCTCAGAGAATGATCAAACGCGCTGTTTCTTAATCAATATTGTAACCGAAGACTTAAATTATTTGCCCTCAGAAACCAAAATTTCAGCAAAACCTATCAATACTGCTTTAGAAGCCTATCAGTTTATTCGTAAATCTTTTGGACATCCTAAAAACGAATTTTGCTGTTGGACCGAATACCAAGAGTATTTTGTTTTCGCTTTTGAATGGGGACTCAAAAAAAAAGTATGTGTATTTTATTCCATAATTTATGTGAAAAAAGGCGAATCCGAATTTAGAACATTTGTACCGAGAACTTAAAATGAAAACAACTTCACTTATCTTTTTATTCCTAATCGCATCCAACTCTTTTAGTCAACAATGGCTTGAAGAAATTACTAACAATGGATTTTCTTTTGCTCAAAAAAGATCTAATCTGACCTCTACTTTTCCCATGCAGCAAATCAATTTGGAAGATACTTTGTACTCAATTCAATTAGATTCTTGTGAAATCAATTATTTTCAGCCTCCATTTTACAGAAAAAGAATACGTGGATTATTTGGACAAAAATTAGCCAATGGAATCGCTGCTTATTATTCAACAATTGAATCAGATCAAATTATACTGTACTTCTTTGAAAATTATTTAATCTATTATTCCATCATTACACCTTTAAGTATCAATACAAATACTTCTTTAATAAAACATTTAAACGAATTCAATAAATCCAAACTTCAAAAGTTTCCAAATGATCCTAGAATCATTCAAATCGCCATGCAATCTTTCGAAAATCAAGACATAAAAGTGTTTAGATATGATTTGAAATGTGGTGACCAAAAGTTCTCCTTTTATGACTTTATAAACATTAATTTTCAAGATCGAATCCCTTTTTGGTGCCCCGTGGGAGAATCTAAAAAATCCTCACCGAAAACTTTTCTGAAACACCTTGAAAAACTGCACAAAAAGAAATTCGGCAAGTAGAACAAACCCACCAACCCCAAGTTTTAATTGAACGTGGTATATTTGCAATCCAAAGATTCATTTTATGAAACAAGTATTTTTTGTCGCCTTTTTAATGATTTCGAGTTTATCCCTTGGTCAAACTTGCAAGGATTCAGTGAAGTATAAATTCATTGATTTAAGTATTTGTCTAGATTCAAGCATGCAAATAGTTGGGAGTGATCAGCAAAAAATATTTATCGCACTTAACGAGTCGCTTGAAAAATCAGGAGGAAAAAGAAAAATTCTTCAGTTAGAAGCACGCTTGGATTTTGAGAAAACTCCCCCATCTGATATTTGGCAAAAAGAACATGCCGATCTGATCGCAAATGCACAGCAAATGGCGACTGACTTCGATACGACTTATGAATTAAATGGAAACAAATTCTATTGGAATGAATCGCTTGCTAAATTGGGTGAAGATAAATTTTTCAATATTTATACGGGTATATTATTCCATAAAAATCAATACTATTTGTTCAAAATTGGTGGGGCGACAAAAGATCCTTCTATTAAAAACCATATCTTAAATGTCATCAGTAGATGTAAAATCGAAACCAGCGGTATCTTTGAAACGGATTATCTTTTGCAAAGAGATTTGATGGAGAATATTGTGCTCTCTGTTCAAAATGAAATGCGACTAAAAGCCTTATTAGTTGATTTTGAAACCTTCTACTCCAAATTACCGGAGTCTGAGCAAAATGAAGAAAACAAAGCCAAGCTAAGTGGTTTATTTGCCCAATGGCAAGTGCAAACGAAAATTTACATCCGAGGCATGCGTCAGTTTGAAAAGATTGACATCTTGAGTTATGCATTAAAACCCGATAAATCAGACGATAAAATGACCATCTACAATGGTGAAGTAGCATTCCAATTGGATGACAAGCCCTTTAAAGCAAAAGTTGGGGCAGTGAAATTCGGAAAGGAAATGTTCCTCATCGTTGTAAATTCAGATCAGAAACCTCAGAAAATAGAAGAGAAAAAATAGGGTAGCGTCGATTCATAAACTCTAATTCTGAACTTACCTATCCACAAATATTGATTTATCTTGAACGAATAATAATTCAATTCTTAATTAGACTCTCGTTGTTCCCAATTAGATTGTTTCTTTTCCTAGTCTTGTCATTATAATTCAAGACGCACTACCTTATGGAAAAGCAAAATCGAAAATTATTATCTCAAAGACATCCCCTGCTCTACTTTATTTCGGTTTGGGAAAAAAGAATCCGGAGAACCTTAAAATGGTATCTCGACTCGAAGAAATATACTTCTACAAAATCGACAAATAAGCTTCCCTTTCGATGCAAAAAGCATCAGTCTAAACTCCTTAAAAAATTAGGGGATTCGGACATGCAATTGCAATACAATAAAATCGATAATTTGAAAATCGTTGTAGAGAAAATCAATGGAACAATAATTAAACCCGGGGAAACATTTTCTTTTTGTAAAACCGTTGGTCGCCCAACAAGAAGAAAAGGATTCAAGGAAGGTATGGAACTCTCATTTGGCAAACCAAGACCCGGAATTGGAGGAGGTATTTGTCAGAGTTCAAATCTGCTGCATTGGCTGGCTCTGCACTCACCCTTAACAATCACCGAAAGACATCATCATAGCGTGGATCCTTTTCCAGATGATGGTCGCGTTTTACCATGGGCAAGCGGTGCTGCTGTTTTTTATAATTACCTGGATTTCCAGTTGACCAACAATACAAAATGGACCTTCCAAATTAATCTCTGGCTAACCGATAAATTACTGGAAGGTGAAATCCGAATCAATGAAGAATTGGATTTTGCCTATCATGTCAAAGAAAGAAATCATCAATTCCTTAAAAAGAATGGAAACTTTTACCGAAGCAATGAAATCTGGAGAAATAAAATTGCCAAATTCAGAAGTGGAGCACTCATCGAAACAGAAATGATTTCTAAAAATTTTGGACAAGTAATGTATGTGCCAGAGCATTATGAAAATGATCAAAAATAGATGATTAAAAAACCGTTATATTCGAAAAAAAATATGTATTTTCAGCACTGAATTTTTTATTCAAAAAACACTAATTACTCGCCCACTTCATGGAGATTACCGACGAAATAGTTGAAAAAATCCAACAAGTAGATGAAAATGAAGCACTTCGCTTGAACGATGAACTCATCCTCTGGAAAGAAGGCTCAAAATATGATTTGGATGTTACGAATCGTCAGTTTGATGATCTAGAAAAAATATTGAAAGAAAACAAAGACCAACAGTTTTATATCATCGATTTGAGTTTAGCTAAAAGACCTAGTCCAGAAATAGTCCAATTAATCGAAAAAAGAACCAAAAAGGTCAACAAAAGATTCAATCATGTGGCTGTTTATACCGGAAGCAACCACATTATGTATATAGGTATTAAATTTTATTTTATCCGGTTTGACTTCCCTTCCTACAGTGCACACAGAAAACTAAGCAGCGCATTAAACTCATTTTCGAGATGGAAGCCAACAAAATAATTGAACACTTAGTAGAAATATCAAAAGGAGAATGCTCAATCAGTGAGAAATCCATTATGAACATGGAAAACACTGAGGATCAAAGTATCGCATTCGGTTTATTAACTCTTCATGAAGAGATTAAATTTAAACAAGACACATTAAAAAAAGCCAATCGTGAAAAAGACCTTCTATTAAAAGAGGTCAACCTTCGCGTAAAAAACAACCTGCAATTAATTAGCAGTTTAATCAGTATTCATAGTCAGTTTATTGACGCTTCTGATCCGACCGAGATTTTGTGGGAATGTAAAAACCGAATCCAAACCATGTCTTTGATTCATGAGAAGTTAAACTCTTATAAGAATCACGAACATTTTGACATTAGTCATTACCTGAAAGAACTGACGGAAGACATTGTCTATATGCATTTAAACAAAAAGGACGTCAATTTAAAAATTGAAATGGATTCTATTCTTGCTTCCTTTTCTAAGTCGGTATCTTTGGGTCTCATGCTGAATGAACTTATAAATAATTCAATCAAACACGGATTCCAAAACAAGACGGATAAAGAAATTTGCGTCAAACTTGAAAAGACAAAAAAGAAAAGTGCACTCCTCAGTTTTAGTGATAACGGAATCGGCTTTTCAAACACTATTTTCGAAAACTCTAGCGAAAAACTCGGTTTGCAACTAGTCAAGGACATTTCACAACAAATTGTAGGGTCAATCGAAAAAATTCCCTTTTCAGAAAAAGAAGGCACCCATTATTTGATCCACTTTTCACTATGATTTTTTAGCTCGTCCTTTCGGCTTTCCAATGATAACATTTTCAACAAATTTGTCATAGAAAAAGGAAATGAAGACAATCGTGGGAACTACCAAAATTGATGAGAAGAGATAAATAAACTTGGCGCCATTTCCCATGTCCCAATCTTCTTGTTCAGGTCCATAAATCCAATACGGAGCGATATAAAACAAATAAGCCAGCAAGATACCCGTGAACACTGTGAAAATGGTTTTGATAACAGCTCCCTGTACAGAATGTCGGAACAACTCATCTTTTTGATATTGCTCATAACTCATTCTTGCATGTGCGGCCGCTCGAGCTCTTGCTTTTGCTCTTTTCTGTTTTAATTCGTTTTCATACCTCTGATTTACACGATAATTCCGCACTCGATTTTGCAAAAGACTATCATACACTCTTCTCGAATGCGGTTTAGACAAGCAGGAATAAGCCTCCTCTATCTGAATAAACTGATCGTGTGCATGCTCATCAGGGTTTAAATCGGGATGAAATTTCTTAGCCTGAATGCGATAGGCTTTTTTGATTTCATCCTGACTTGCAGTCTCCGATACGTCCAGTATTTGATAATAGTTTGGCATCTACTTCTTCTTATTCTTCAAAATCCACTTTCTGATTTTATTATCGTAAAATACGGAAAGGGCTACCACTGAAATGATATATGCTGAAAAAATCAGAAAAACACTAATCCCGAATAGGCCATGGTCAGGATTAATACCCGCTGCCCACAAGAGGTCCACTAAGCCCACTAATGGGAAAATCAATAAAATGGCCGTTGAAACATTTAAAAAAAACTTGAGCAATCTGCCCAAAGGCGAAATCCGATACTTTTCATCTCTCCGATACTGTGCATAGGACATTTTAGAATGGTAACGTGCATTGGCCCTAGCACGACTCCTTCTTTTCTGATACTGCTGTTCCCGGCGCTGACTTGTATTCGCTGAACCAGTTCTACCCGAGCGAAGATCACTTAAAAGCCGATCGTAGATTCTTCGAGAACTGGAATTAGACAAACAAGTATAGGCTTCTTCTATTTCAATGAATTTCTCCTGTGCTCCCTCATTTGAATTCAGATCTGGATGATAGATTTTGGCTAGTCTCCGATAGGCCTTTTTGATTTCATCTGCACTTGCTTGCTCGGAAATTTCGAGTATTTGGTAATAATTGGCCATCCCAACAAAAGTAAAGAATTCACCTTAAAACCAGCTGACTTCAAACCAATTTGTATTTTTACAAGAAACCAAACGATAATTATGATTATTCGATTTTCAAATAACCCTCTGAAAAGCTTTTATGGCGTTCTGTTTTACAATAGAAAATGGATCTTTTTCTTTTTGGGTATTTCTACACTTGCGTACTTATTGTATCATCAGTTTGATATTAAAGAAGCAAAACTGCCCGTAATACCGGTTAGTATCTTGGGTGGAGCTGTAGCTATTTTCTTAGGTTTTCGAAATAGTTCTGCCTACGACCGTTGGTGGGAAGCTAGAAAAATTTGGGGCGCAATAGGAAATGATAGCCGTACTTTCGTTATGCAGGTTTTAAGCTATTCTAGTCCAAATCCAGATAAAAATGATGAAGCAGAATTGAAAGCCTGGCAAAAGGAAATGGTTTACCGTCATATCGGATGGATTTATGCGCTGGCCTCTCATTTGAGAAAAGAAGAATATTGCCAAGAATTAAAAGATTGGATCAAAGAAGAAGATAAAGGTCGACTAAAAGATAAAAGTAATATCCCTGCTCAATTGGTTTTGCAACAAGGAATGCGGATAAAATACGCTCTTGATAAAGGATGGATTGAGATGTTTCGCCAGTTTGAAATGATGGGTACACTATCGAAATTATATGATGACCAAGGGAAGTCGGAAAGAATTAAAAACACCGTATTTCCATACTATTACAATTACTTCACAAGATTATTCCTAAGACTATTTACCATTCTACTTCCCTTTGCTCTTACTCCCATAATGGGATGGGAAGTGATTCCGGTTTCAACCGCAATCTCCTTTGTTTTCGCCATTTTGGATAAAACAGGAATTATAACAGAAGTCCCTTTTGAAGGTAGAGCAGCAGACACCCCAATGCGAACGCTTTGTCGTGGAATTGAAATTGATTTGCGGGAAATGATCAATGATGAAAATATTCCGGAACCTGAACCTGAAGAGGTAGGAAAATTTGGCGTAATCTATAAAAAGTAGTTTGACAAAGTTTATCAATCGATATACATTTATTCTTCTTCTCATCCTGACTTTCTTGAGTAGGTTGCCTCAGCTTTTATCTGAGAATTTAATTCTAGATGGAGATGAAGCGATTGTCGGACTCATGACAAATCAATTCCTGAGTGGGGATGGAATTCCTTTCTTTTTTTACGGACAGTCCTATGGTTTTTCTTTTATCGAAATGCTTTTTATTTCTCCTTTTTATGGGGTTTTTGGAATGACGGACATCGCTGTCAAATTGGGCATGCTTTTGCTTTTCGTTGTTGGAGTCTATTATCTTTTTAGAACTTTTAAATCCTATGATGATTCCAAATACCAACTAGTCAGTTGGATGCTGATTCTATTTTTCATCTTAAATCCAGCTTTTGCTGTATGGGCAATGAAAGCCCGCGGAGGTTATCTAACAGCTTTTGTTCTTTGCTCTATTTTAATTTATCTATTCACGAAAAAGTCTGAGCTTTCAACTGTTCAAAAAACACTAGTTGGAATCATTCCGATAATTATATTTCAAGCTCAACCTCTTTTTCTAGCTGGATTAATCCCACTCATCCTAGTCTATTGCATTCGAAATTCCTCTGTCAAAAACTGGACTTATTGGTCAGCCGGAGCACTTGCATCCATGTTTATCTTCCTTGCAATAAAGTGGAATAGCTCCAACTATTGGTCACCTGAAATACTCGATTTTGAAAACTTTGAGTGGTCAAATTTGAGTCAGCTTCCAAAGCAAAGTTTGATTCATTTATCCGGTTGGTATACCTATGAATTAAAATTAGAGTCTTCCAATACGAGCTTTTATTTCGCTGCACTTACGCTCATCATTTTACTATTTTCACCACTTTTTCTCGTTTTTAAAATGGTCCAAAACAAAAAGATTGATGGAATAACCCTGGCTCTAATCCTAGGATTGGGATTCTATTTTGCTTTGTTTCCTTTTTTGAAAAGGGAAAGCTTTCGGTACCTACTCCCTGTTTCGCTATTCGGAATTTTATTGCTTGCCAATACCCTTCAATATATTCCTCTGAAGAAATGGTATTTATTCCCTTCATTCTTACTTCTTTTACTTGGAATCAAATCCATGCATTCATTTAAACATTATCGAATTGGCGACAAGTCTGCTTTTGTGGCTACGGCGAAAGACATGCAAGAGAAAGAGATCTACCATGTATTTAGTTATGATCCCATGCAGCAATGGCAGTTGATGTTTTATTCCAAAGGAAAGATCATCACAAGATATAAATCAATAGAAGATCGGATTCCAGCATATGTAGAGGAAGTCAATAAAGCTTATTTCGATCCCAATCAGAATACGGCTTTTTTCATCGGTTATAATCCGATTGTATTTGGTCCGGATTCGAAATGGATTGGAATTGAAGAATCACTCATGTACCTACCAAACCCACCAATGAAAGATCTGATCTACTACGAATTTGAGTTTTAAAAACAAAAAAGGTGGAACTCTTTCCACCCTTTTCGCTTACTGTTTATGTGATATGAATAATCGTTCTATCTGATGTTCGCCATCGGATAAATATCTTAATATATAAATGCCTTCGTCGAGGTCGAGATTCAATTTCGTCTGACCAGCATGATTGTCTTTCTCAAAAATTAATTTTCCATCTAAAGAAACGATTTGAATGATCCCGGCTGTCATCGTTTCTAGTGTGATATCCCCCTTGGACGGGTTGGGGTACACTAAAAAATCAGTCTTTTTATTCAATTGATCCAAAGACAAATTCGTCACTTGAACACAATTAGAAGTATCCTTACAAGGACCATCTTCAATAATTACGGCATAATTGCCATTTTGAGAGGCTTGAAAGGATTGCGCTTGCTCTCCAACTATTTCAGAGTAATTCGAATTGCAATCTACCCACTGATACATACCTCCAATGTGATCTGAGGTCAACAAAGGACCGTTGACCGTCAGATTCACATCAATAGCTGGAAAAGTAGTAGTGCAAGACGATAGATAAGTGACATCCCCATCATTCATAATATCATTTTCAAAAACTTGATTTTCTGCACAATCCGATTTTAAATACAAATTCAACCATGGAATCACATATCGAAACATGATCGTGTGTTGATCTTGTCTGCTAATTGTAATAGTACCTCCAGAAGCTGTCTCTCCCAAATCACAACTAAAATTTGAGTTTGCATAATAGCAATGTGCCCCTCCTAAAATATTTACAAAATACTTGCATGAAGACCCTAAGCCATTGTATATGGGAGTGTGATGATCCGCTGCGGGTGTTACCGCATCTCCATCTGCTGAAAAAATTAGTGCTGGAACTGAAACATTTGCCGCTGCCGTAATTGCAGAAGGTGTTGTTTCTGCCGGCGCTAAGCAAATAATTGCTTTGATGTTTGAATTGTTAGCCGCAGCCAATATTGTGGCCCCTCCTCCCATGGAATGCCCCATTATTATTGAGTTTGAAGTTATGTGCTCAAATAAAACCGAAGAGGCATTGCTATTTTCATTCTGCATTTGCGTTTCCACTAAAGCTAAATCCAAACCAAACTCATCATGAGAAGGTGCAAATCCACCTTCAGTTCTAGGAAATGCCAGAATAAAACCTCTGGGAACCAATTCTTCCCATATATTTTCATACGCATCCCAACTCATGGAAAATCCATGACCAAAAACGATAACAGGAAATTCACCGTTTGTGGCAGCTACATCCGTCCCAGCCATATCTGCAGGATAATAAACTTCCGTTTGGATTTGTCTTCCAGGTCCTCCACCAGAACCAAATCCTCCAGTTCTCCCAGCATCATTAAACGTAATCGTAGTATGGCCAACTTCATGCTGACCAAATAAAACAAATGAAAAAGTAGTAGTAAGTAGAATAATGATTGATTTCATTTTTTATTTGTTTTTATATATTCCGAATAGAATGAATTCGATAAAGGCTTCTCGGTCTTCATTATGTGCCTGAACTTGGTCCGTCACATACATTTGAATTTCCAAACCTTTGATATTTTTCATCAAAAGTTTCGCTTTAAATTCTGGAGTAGAAATAGTGTAATTTCCCTTTTCGTTAATGCGTTCAAAAATTCCTGTAAGAAATTGGATTTCCTCTTGGTCACAAGCTTGCCGATTTTCATCCACTATGGGCATGAGTTCGAAAAATTCCTTTTTCAAAAAACTATAACGCTTGGCAACTTCTTCCATCAAATCAACCCGAACATCCACATACTTTACTAATTGTTCCTCGGGATCTGAATATTTTTCCACCTCAGTAACCAGATTTGAAAGAAAAGTTTCGGCCTCGCTTCTAACTAATTCTGCAAAGATTTCCTCTTTCCCACTGAAGTAATAATAAATTGCCGATTTTACCTTGCCAAGAGACTTTGCTATATCCGTAAGCGTGGTTTTTTGATAACCGTATTGCTTAAACAAGGCTTTCGAATTCTCTATGATCTTATTCTTCGACATTAATTTTTGAACTTTTTAATGATTTGTTCAAATGTACAAAAATATTTTTCAATTAAACAAGAAAGAATGTGAATCTGTCCGAATCATCTCCACCTGAGTTTTGAATTTTCCGAACTAAAAACCCTATTTTTGCGTAAAATTTTGGTGACGTGCAATTTAAATTAACCAAAGAGTTATTAGACGAGATTCGAGATGCCATTTCTACGAGTTCCGTTAGCCAAATAGAACGACTTCTAAAAGACGTTCACCCGGCGGATATTGCCGATATTTTGGATCAGGTTAGTTTAGAAGAAGCCAAATTTATATACGATACGCTTGACGAAGAAAGAGCTTCTGAAACCTTAATGGAATTGGAAGATGAAGTTCGAAATCGTTTCATCAAATCACTCTCCAACAAGGAAATCGCCGAGCAAGTCGAACAACTCGACTCAGATGATGCGGCCGACTTAATTGGAGAACTCTCCGTAGAAGATCAGGAGGAAGTTATTCAGCAAATCACTGATAAAGAGGTTGTTGAGGAAGTTATCGACCTTCTTAACTACGATGAAGATACTGCTGGTGGATTAATGCAGAAAGAGTATTTTCAGGCGAAAGCGGATGCCAAAGTAAGTGAAACTGTCGTTGAGCTGAGAAAACAAGCGGAAGAAATTAAAAGTGTTTATTCCATTTATGTAGTGGACGATGATGATAAGCTTGTAGGAGTTTTACCTCTTAAGCAACTCGTTTTTACTTCCCCTAATTCTTTGGTATCTGAGAAAATGATTGATAGTAATATCAAATACGCCAAAGTAAGTACACCGAACGTCGAAGTAGCCGACATGATGGAAAAATATGACTTGGTAGCCTTACCAGTTGTTGATCTATCGGGAAAGTTGGTCGGACGAATTACCATTGATGACGTTGTCGATATCATCAAAGAGGAAGCCGATCGAGATTATCAATTGGCATCTGGTATTTCCGAAAATGTAGAACCCACCTCAAGTATTTTTAAGCAAACTCGATCCAGATTACCTTGGTTGGTTATTGGGATGCTGGGAGGTATTTTGGGAGCTCAGGTGATTAGTCAGTACGAAGGTGAAATTGCTTTGAATCCAGCCTTAGCTTATTTCATCCCTTTAATCACGGCGATGGGAGGAAATGTAGGAGTTCAGTCGTCCGCAATTGTCGTTCAAGGATTAGCAAAAAACACCATTAAAATTGAAGGATTTCTACCGAAAATAGCCAAAGAAACAGCTGTTGGTTTGATTAACGGACTCATCTGTTCCATTTTGGTATTTGGTATTTCTTATTTGATTTCTGAAGATCAAAAATTAGGTCTTACAGTAAGTTTAGCACTTCTAACAGTCGTTTTGATGTCTGGAATAATGGGAACTTTAACCCCTTTGATGCTGAATAAATTCAAAATTGATCCTGCCCTAGCAACTGGACCTTTTATCACAACAGTCAATGATGTTGTGGGACTTTTCATTTACTTTGTGATCGGAATATTGATCTATTAAATGAAAGTCGCTTTTCTCGATACGGTACATCCTGTTTTACAAGAACGCTTAGAAGCTAAAGAATGGCAATGCTACGACTATTCAGATACTCCCATGGATAAGCTGATTTATTTAATCAATGATTTCGATGGAATCGTTATTCGCTCCCGGTTCAGAATGGATGAATCCTTTTTGCAACATGCCAATAATCTAAAATTTATTGCTCGTTCAGGTGCAGGAATGGAAAATATCGATGAAGATTATTGTCAATCCAAAAATATTGTCTTGTTCAATGCGCCTGAGGGAAATCGAAATGCGGTTGGAGAACACGCTTTGGGCATGCTTTTGTCTTTATTCAATAATTTGAATCAGGGAAATGCTCAAGTGAAGTCGGGAATCTGGGATCGAGAAGGAAATCGAGGAATTGAAATTGAAGGTAAAACCATTGGCATTATTGGCTATGGAAATAACGGATCGGCTTTCGCAAAAAAGCTTCAAGGATTCGATTGTGAGATCTTGGCTTATGACAAATATAAAAGCGGATTTGGAAATGATTTTGTGAAAGAAGCTACTCCCGAAGAAATCACCGAGAAAGCAGACATTTTGTCCCTTCATGTTCCTGAAACGGATGAAACAAGAGGCATGATTAATACCAATCACATCAATGAATTCAAAAAGAATTTTTATTTAATCAATCTTTCCCGTGGTAAAAATGTGCAGACTAAAGCACTTGTCCAAGCTCTTAAATCTGGGAAAATTCTAGGAGCGTGTTTGGACGTTTTGGAATACGAAAAATCCTCTTTTGAGAATATGTTTGATGGGGATTTACCCGAAGACTTCAAATATTTGGTGAAAGCCGATAATGTGATTTTGAGTCCGCATGTTGGTGGATGGACCCACGAATCTTATTTTAAATTAAGCAATGTACTTGCAGACAAAATATTAAACCATTTTCAATGATATTACTGAAAAACATCAAAGAACTTTTTCTAACTGAAGAATCTACTCCAGAGTTTTTGAAAGGTGAATCCATGAATCAGATCAATTCGATTGAGAATGCTTTTCTAATCATTGATGGTGAAACAATCGCTGATTTTGGTTCCATGAGTGCATTGTCTGAAAGTAATTTTGATGCGGAATTTGATTGTACAAATAAATATGTGCTGCCAAGTTTTGTAGACTCCCACTCGCATATTGTGTATGCGGGAACTAGAGAAGGAGAATTTGTAGATAAGATCAATGGGCTTTCTTACGAGGAAATTGCGGCTAAAGGTGGCGGTATCCTAAACTCAGCCAAAAAACTGCGAAAAGCAAGCGAAAACGAATTGTTCGAACAGTCCATGATTCGAGCTAAAGAAGTGATTACGACAGGAACCGGAGCACTCGAGATTAAATCAGGATATGGATTGTCAGTTGAATCCGAAATGAAGATGTTACGAGTTATTCAACGAATCAAAGAAGAGTCAGATCTTTCAATCAAAGCTACTTTTTTAGGTGCTCATGCTTATCCGAATGAATACAAAAACGATAAAAGAGCTTATTTGGATTTAATCATCAATGAAATGATTCCAAATATCGCTCAGGAAAACTTAGCTGATTATATCGATGTCTTTTGCGAATCCAACTATTTCTCTGTCGAAGAAACCATCGAAATCATGGAAGCGGGAAGGGAATTTGGATTGATTCCAAAAATTCATGTGAATCAATTTACCTCAATCGGAGGAATTGAAGCCTGTGTCAATCATGGCGCATTATCGGTGGATCACCTAGAAGTGTTAACTGATGAAGATATTGAAGCCTTAAAGATGGGATCAACCATCCCAACGATTCTTCCAGCTTGTTCGCTTTTCATCGATATCCCTTACGGACCCGGAAAAAAACTCATTGAAAATGAACTAGGCTTTGCCTTAGCTACCGATTACAATCCGGGATCCTCACCTTGCGGTAACATGCAATTGGTAATGAGCTTAGCTTGTATCAAAATGAAAATTTCACCAAATGCCGCTCTAAATGCGTCTACAATCAATGGTGCTTATGCCATGAATTTGGAAAACGAATTGGGAACGATTACCAAAGGAAAACTAGCCAATTTGATCATCACAAAAGAAATTCCATCCATTGGTTTTATTCCGTATTCCTTCGGAACAAATGATGTGGACACCGTAATTTTGAAAGGAAGGATGCAGTAACTGGTTAGTTCCTCCCCGTTAGTTCCGTCCCGATAGCTATCGGGAGCAATCGGGACTACTACTCGACGAACACCTCCAAACTTCATGATTGCTCCTATCAAAAGCTTAGATCAATTGCATTGCTAATTTTCAGTTGACGTAAAGTCCTGATTGTAAATCCGAACCAACTAAAGTCAGAGGGACTAGACGATTATTTTCTCTATCCGAGAAGCTGAATCATTTTTTGAAAGGGTTAATCGAATTATCGACCTTTCTTTAGCCTTTAGATCATGTAAGACATTTGATTCCAATGCAATCAAATCTCCGGAATTCATGAGAACATTTTCATCTTGTACTCCAAACTCAATCACTCCCTCAAGTACCTGAACTGTAATTGGAAACGGTGCTTTATGTTCTTTCATAAATTGCCCAGAATCCATTGCAATTCGAATCTCTTTAGAAACTTCCGTTTCCAGTATAACCTTAATCGCTGGTTTATCAGTATTGTAAACTATATTCTCTGTAAATGAGACCTTCTTCATAAGCTTTATTTTTTTATATAATCTTCAGACAATACTTGCTTCATCCTCCCAATGAGCTCATCACAATTCTCCTTGTCAAAAATCATCGGTGGTTTGATTTTGATCGCATTATGATCCTTTCCGTCCGTACTCATGAGTATATTAAAATCGCGCATGCGATTCGCAAAATAAGATGCTTTTTTAGGTAATGGATTCTTTTCTTCATTCACAAATTCAAACCCCAAAAACAACCCTTGCCCCCGAATATCTTGAATTATTGGGTGCTCATATTGTAACTTCACCAATTCTGATTTGAGATAATCTCCAACTTTAAGTGCCTGTTCTTGCAGATTCTCTTCTCGAATAACAGCCAGCACTTCTTTCCCAATTGCACAGGATACAGGGTTGCCTCCAAAGGTATTGAAGTACTCCATCCCATTCGCAAATTTTTCCGCTACTTCTTCTGTGCAAACAACCGCTGCTAAGGGGTGACCATTCCCAATTGGTTTACCTATGGTCAAAATATCCGGAATCACACCATGTAATTGAAACCCCCAATACTGACTCCCAACTCTTCCCATTCCAACTTGCACTTCATCAGCAATGCAAAGTCCACCCACATTTCGGACATATTCATAGGCCTTTTTTAGATAATTTTCTGGTAATTCTATCTGCCCTCCGCAACTGATAATCGATTCACAAATAAAAGCCGCAGGTTTTCGATCTAGTGACTTCAACTTTTCAATTTGATCTTGGACATGATGGGCATATTTTTCTCCTGTTCCATCACCTTGATAGATTCCTCTAAAAGTATCCGGTAATGGCACAATATGCGTATGCTCAGGAGAACCTTCCCCTCCCTTACCATCGAATTTATATGAACTTACATCGATACAAGCTTGCGTGTTTCCATGATAGCCGATCTCAACCGCGATCAAATCTTTCTGACCCGTGAAAGTTTTGGCCATTCTCATGGCTAATTCATTGGCTTCTGAACCCGAATTAACAAAGTGTACAACCGACAATTCTTTCGGAAAAGTAGCCAGTAATTCTCCTGCAAAATCAGTGATATTTTGATGTAAATACCTGGTATTCGTATTCAACAAAGCGGTCTGGTGCTGGGCGGCTTTCACAACCCTCGGGTGTTCGTGTCCGACATGAGCCACATTATTCACAGTATCCATGAATTTTTGCCCTTCATCATTAATCAAATACAAACCACTTCCACGAACTATGTTTAATGGCTGATCATACGAAACACTCAAACTCTTTCCTAAATGTGCTTTTCGATAACCCAAAATCTCTTGGGTGGATTTGGATGGTTGAGATTGAATATCAAGATCAAATAATAAATGAGGGTTTGGACAAATGCTCTTCCATATTTTACGCTCATCTGGAAAGCCAACTCCAGGATAATTTTCAGTTTCTCCCAATAAATCCAATAAAATCTGAAAATGTAAATGCGGTGCCCAACCTCCATTCTCTAATTGATTGCCTAAATAAGCGATGAGCTCACCTTTCTTTACCTGATCGCCTTGCTTCCATAATTTCAACGTAGTTAAACTCAAATGTCCATATAAAGTGAAAAATGGAATTCCATCATCCGTTTGATGTTCCAAAATTAAAGTCGGACCATAATCCTTGTCGTAATCATTATGATGGATAATTCGGACTACCCCATCAAATAAAGCATGGATCTTGGTCTCAGCAGGCAGCCAATAATCGACTCCTAAGTGAATGGTTCGCCATTTTGGACCTTGATTTCCTTCTTTTTTATAGGCATCCGTTGAATAAAATACACGGGTTTCATCATATCCTCCAGCAATAATGCAATCTGCTTGTTCTTTTGCCAGCTGATTAATTTTAAATTCCGTTAAATCCAAATCTGAATATTCAAATTCGTGACCCAACCAGGTGCTGGAAACAGACATGTCGATCGGATAAACTTGATCGCAATTTACTTCCGGAAATAAATCCGAAAGTCTACAATTTTTCTTTTTTACCCAATTCTCGAAATGGCTTTGATTGGGATGCGCCTCAAATCCGCAAGCCGATCGAAAATGGTATTTTGCCAAATTGGGGTGAACCTGAATCCATTTATTCAAGGCTTCCCAAGCTGGTTGTGCACTGATTTGTAAGTACTCATTTTCCGGTTCTTTGACCTTATTAATGGCTGCTTTCGTAACCGTAATCAATAATTGCATTGAAACAATTGAATACAAATAGTCCAATTCCTCTTCCAATAAGGGAAAACTTCCATGATAGCCTTTGATAATGTCTCTTGAGGACTCAAGAGCATCATTTTTATCCATGATACCATAGGCCAAAACGACTCCTAGATCATTAATCGATTGTGTATATACCGCATCACCAAAATCGATAATTGCCTTCACTTTAGGCTTGACTAAATCCCCTGAAACAATGATATTATTGTCGTTTACATCATTGTGTACTACTTGCTTTCTGAGCTTCAAATAACCCTCTTCTAAGTCCTCAAAAAGCTCTTGAAAATGTTGGACAATCTCCTTCTCTTCTCCTTCAAATAAGTGTAGAAAATCTTTGGTCCATAAAGACTGAGCTGGGTCCCATTCCAAAATACGATGCGCTCTTGGATGATCGAATCCTTGCAATGAACTCGTAAGCTGACCCGCCTTTTCCCCTAAACTTTCCAACAAACATGGTCGAATTGGATTCACAGATGACCAAAGACGTCCTTCCGTCCAACTGAGCATGCGAACCAATCGTTTTCGATCATTTTCATCAATAAAATAGCTGACTTCTTCTCCTTTTTTGTCTAGAATTACTCGAGGAGATTCATCAATAGACTTCGAAACATGTACTAAAATTTTGGATTGGAAATCAATGTAATCTTCGTCCTCATTTGGGCGACTCACTTTTAAAATGAATGCCTCTTCATCCGTTTGAATTTTGAAATTAAAATCTAGTTCGCCTGGAAGTGCATGGACTGTTCCTTTTTTCCCAAAAAGTTCAAGAGCTATTTTTTGAGCCTGCTCTTCCGAAATTCGGATCGATTGAAAATCTGTTTTCATTATTTATCAATCAAGAGAAGTATGATATGTGCAGCCGACCAACTGAAATTCTTGGCATCCATTCCCTTACCTGTTTGGGGATGGTAATTTTCTCGGATCGGTTCGCCTTTTTCAATAATCCCTTCTGAATTACGAACCAAACGCATGGTGGCTTTTTGCGCCTCTTTTTTATAACCATAATTGTACAAGGCTCGAACTCCAAAATAAGCTTGATCCAACCAAACTGGACCCCTCCAATAACCATTTTCAGGTTTGAAATTCGGATCAGAAGCACTCAAGGTTTGAAAAGGCACCGATCCAAAGAACTTCTCCGGCGTCATCATGTTCTCCTTTACTTTCTCTGCTTGTTCTTCAGATGCAATATTAGCCCAAAGAGGAATCCAACCTTCACAGCCCATAGATTTGACAAAAGTTTTGCCATCCAAACTGGTATCGTAAAACCAACCACTAGAGGCATCATAAAATTGCGATTGAATTTTCTCCATTAAAGCTTTGGTTTGGCCTTTCATTGCTCTAGCTGTTGTGGTATCTTTTAAAACCATCGACATATAAGCCAGAATCAATTTCTCTTGTAATAAATAACTATTGAGGTCTACACTTTCCTGATCCATTGTGAAAATAGAATCACCTTGATTCAACATTTTAGTTTGATCAAAGCGAACCGCATTATCCATCCCGCTCTCCCACTTGGCTGCTTCTAAAGAGCCATCTTGTGAGCCATATTCGCACAATCCATCTTTGTCAGAATCCCTGTAAACATACCACCACTGGTGTTGCTTCAAAATTTTTGGGTACATCTCTCTAAGAAAATCTTGATCTTGAGTTTCTTTATAAATCTCCCAAACTGCCCATCCAGACAGAGGCGGTTTGGTATTCCTGAAATTATGTTTCTCTTGCGTCGTATCACGGAAAATACAGTCTGGTATAAATCCTTCATCTGTCATGTAGTCGTACATCGCTCTTAGCTGATTCTTGGCTAATGCAGTGTCGATATGCACTAAAGCTGCTGCGTGCTTCCAGCTGTCCCAAGCCCAAAACCCATGAAAATCCTTATCCGAATAACTTGGAATGATTCCATCATGTTTAAGCAAATCTGCAGCGGCTCTCCAATTTGATTGAAGGGTAAGGGCAGATTTATTCAAAGCAATTACATAACTGGAATCTTGAAAATAAGGATGTAATTTCCCTCTTAAATTGGACGAAATTTTATTCTTTCTGATCTGATATTCTTCCAATGAATCCAAAAAGGCTTCCTTTACTGTTTTCTGAATCTTTTCCTCGTCCTTAAAATCATCTCCTCCTAGCATAACGGTAATACCCATGTGCAATTCGTGCATCTCTCCAGGCTCTATTGTCACAGGGTCTAATTGAACTGGCCAAGGAGATCTCGGGTTTACATAAGGAAACTTATCTAGACCATAAATCATGATTCTAGAATTATTGGTAGCCGACTTAAAAAGCATGCCATAACTCTGTGGAATCTTTCGCACATTGGGTAGTTCCGTGTGAATCTTCCATTTGAATTTGAGCGTTTTTGCCTTTTCAGTTTTATTCTGAACCTGAGTATATAAAATTGCTGAACGTTTGGAAGTAAACATTAAAGTTTGAATAATCACCAATTCCGGATTCTCGAACATTTGAATCAAATGTGATCTGAAAGCGGTCGATTTCATCTCAAATCCATTCCAATCTACATTTCTCTTTGAAGTATGATCTTCAATAAATAACTGACAGGAATTTTTCCCTAACCATAAGCCATTGTCCATGGACATGATCATGGGCCCAACAAAACCTCCATAATGTTCTTTATTTTCTGGATACGAAAATCCAAACCAAGCTCCTCTATCTGCAAAAACATTTGCTTTTACATCCATATAGGTTTCCGGATTGGCTTTATAGTCGATCAGATTGATATCATTTCTGGATACCTGCGAAATGCCAATTTGTAAGAATAATAGGCTTGCTAGTAGAATTGAAATCTTATTCATGTCCTGCTCTGGTTCTAATTTGGTTTCGCATAAATATAAACAGAACTGAATAAAAAAAGGGACTCCACACTGGAATCCCTTCATCTTTGTTTAAAAAGTATCTTAATTGAATAGCGTGATATAAGAATCTGCCGCTTTCAAATGAACTGCTTGTGGAAATTCAGCATGAACGATTAATTTGTTCTCATGTCTGTGCTCCAAAGATTCGATTTTCTTTCTGTCCATCAACAAAACAGTTGAATGTCCATGATGATCCATTTTATCCAAAATAGTCTCTTCATTGAAATCACATACCCAATGTGTTTCTCCTACTTCTTCAGCATATGCTACCTCAACTGTTGGCATTTTAAAATAATGGTGCTCTCCAATTCCTTCTAAATCGAAAACCATTCTTAAAAGTCCACCTTCTAGAACCAAATCTTCATCTTTTAACCCTAAATCAGCAAATGTCAATTTTCCTGATGTTGGTCCGCTAAATTTTATCTTGATCTCTCCTTGGTTTAATTCTACTAATTCTCCCATTTTTATTTCGTTTGATTA
>JAUICI010000026.1 GCA_030427935.1 Bacteroidia bacterium
CCTTCGCTTTTTAAATATGAAAAAGTCGCTCTTCATCTTTTTACTTTGTTTATTGGTTTCCGGAGTCGGACACAACCAAAGATTGTTTAATATTGGATTCAAAGCAGGCGCAAATATGTACTCGCCTTCTTTTTCTGATCTCAGTAATATTGAAACCATTAAAGACAATTATTGGGGATTCAATTTGGGTTTATCCACTCGCTTTAGAATCAAATTTGTTTCGATTCAACCGGAATTCATTTTTTCACATAGCGCAACTCAAGTGCAAATTAAAGATTCTGGAATAGATGATGTAGTGAACGGTAAATTTTCAGACATTACGATTCCTTTGATGGTCAATTTTCACTTCCTCAAAGTCATGCATGCAGGTCTTGGCCCTTTATACACTTTCAAATTCCCTTCCTTTGCAGGAGAAAACCATTGGAATGAACTAAAAAACAATTTCAATGCAGGGTCTTTTGGTGTGCAATTCGGACTTGGAGTGGATTTTTGGAGAATGTACGTGGATGTCAACTACCAAGTGGGCATAGGAAAATATAAGTCCACCATGGAATTAAATGGTCAGACATACAATCTAGATTCTCGCCCTAATACTTTATGGATTACAGTTGGAATCTGGTTCTTGAATCCAAAAGGGAAGAAGAAATAAGTTGACCACATACTCAACTTGGGAAAAATAATTCTGTTTAACCTTTTACTATATTTTTTTACTGATTTCTTAAACATTTTTGATTCCCGTTTGTTTATCTCAAAATAAACGCAGGAAAATGATCGAAAATCAATGGTATCTAGCAGCTCTTTTGCCTGAATTAAAGAAGCAAAATCCACTGGGTAAGAAAATACTTGGAAAGGAAGTGGTCATCTTCCAATCAGAGTCAGGCAAGATTCATGTTTTAGAAGATCGATGCTGTCACCGAAATGTAAACCTATCTCTGGGATATGTGAAAGGCGAACAGATCAAATGTGCCTATCACGGTTGGGAATTTAAAGGTAATGGAGACTGTCATTGTATACCTTCACTTCCAAAAGAAAACCCTGTTCCTTCCTCGGTTAAAGTCCATTCCTATCATGCACATCTGAAACACAATTGTGTTTGGGTATGGTTCGGAGAAGAGAAACCAGACGTTTCGAAAATACCGCCAATGAATGAATTGGATGAATATCCTTTTGTTTACAATTACCACGATATAGAAGGAGACCTGCAACTGATCGCTGAGAGTTTGATCGATGCCTATCATATCAACCATGTACACCGAAATTCAATTAAAGGGATCATGGGGAATCTTCACGGGGAGGAAATTGCATTCAACTTGAAGGTTGAAGAAGATCACATGACTGGTGAATATTATCGACACAACGAAGGAAGTATTTTCGAGAAATTTTATTTTGGATTTGAAAAGAAGATCTTGACCAAATTTGGATTTTGGTTTCCGAATTCCTCAAAACTAGACATCCATTTCAAGAAAAGAAGATTGGTTATTTACGAACATTTCTACCAAGTAGATGAAAACACCGTCAGAATGTGTCAAATTACCGCTTGGAAAAAAATATTCAATGGCTTTCCTCTCTTTTTCTTTGCGAAATGGTTCATGCTAAATAAATCGATCAAAATTGTTCAAGAAGACATCGCCTTTCTCGAGAGCAATAAGAAAATTAAAGATGAAAAACCGCGACATGATCTCTTGATCACACCTTCAGATGAAGTTAGTCTGGAATTCATCAAATTATGGAAAAGAAATACACAAACACATGAGAAATCAACTCAAAAGGAAGATCAAAAAGAAACTTCAGTCCTATAAAGTAGAATTAAACGCTCCGGATTCATCATTACCATTCAATTCTGAAAGCGGAAAGAAAGTTGCCGTTATAGGCGGTGGAATTGCTGGAATATCTGCAGCTAGCAACCTAGCTGAAAGAGGTTTTAAAGTGACCCTATTTGAAAAAGAAAAGTTCTTAGGTGGGAAAGTGGGCTCTTGGCAATTTGAATCCAATGGGGAAACCCTAAGAGCAGAACACGGATTTCACGCTTTTTTCAGACAATATTACAACCTTCGAGATTTCCTCAAGAAAATAGATAGTTTCAAGCATTTAATCCCAATTGACGACTACATCATTTTACTTCAAAATGGCGACCAGATGGGCTTTAAAGCTTTGGATGAAACTCCAGGTCTGAATGTGTGGGATCTTAGAAAGGAAGGGGTCATGAACTGGAAAACATTCGTGAGTCCGAGAAGTTTGCCTTTCATACAACTATTGAAATATTCAGAGAAAAAATCGTTCAGAAAATACGATAATTTAAGTTTTGAACAGTACGCCAAAAAGACGGCAATGCCTCAAAAAATGCGATTGGTTTTCAACACCTTTGCTAGAGCTTTTTTCTCGGAGCCGGACAAAATGAGTATGGCAGAGTTGATTAAAGGTTTTCATTTCTATTTCTTGAGCAATGATCATGGACTTCTTTACGATGTATTAGATGATGACTTCCAATATACCTTTTTGGATCCTGCCGCGAAATTCATGATTGATCACGGAGCTCAAATTAAACTAAACACGCCCGTGAATGAAATCAAAAAAATGGAGGAGGGTTTTGTGGTCAATAATGATCATTTTGATTATTGTGTGCTATGCACCGATGTACAGCACATCAAACCCTTGATTCAAAACTCTGAAGGGTTCTCAAAATACAACGAATTCACCCAAAAGATTGCGTCCTTACAAACTTCAGATCGTTATGCTGTTTATCGCATTTGGACCGATAAATTTGAAGAAAAGGACTGGCCATTTTTCGTGTTCACAGATCGTTTTGAAGCTTTGGATAGTGTAACACTTTACCACAAAATGGAAAAAGAATCTACTGCTTGGTCGAAAAAGAATAATGGAGGGATTTTCGAATTGCATTCTTATGCACTACCAGATCATCTAAAAACGGATGATGAGATTAAGGCTAAGTTGATGGAAGAATTTTATTTCTATTTCCCCGAATTAAAAGGTTTGGAGATCAAACATAGTTATTTCCAGCATAGAAAGGATTTCCCTGCTTTTCATACGGGTCTTCGAGACTCAAGACCAGAAATCAAAACGGAAGTTCCAGGCTTATTCCTAGCAGGTGACTGGGTTAAAATGGACAATCCAAGCATGTTGATGGAAGCGGCTTACACTTCTGGAGCAATTGCTTCAAATATGATTTTTGAGGATGAAGGGTTACAGGAAAACCAATTGTTTTCGGTTCCTAAGAAAGGATTGTTGGCCTAGATTTTAGTCAAAAAAACAGAATTCATACTTATAGAAAACAAAAAAGGCTCCCAAAAAGGGAGCCTTTCTATTTATAAATATTGTTTTCTAGAACTTCTTAACTGCTCTAGTATAAGCAAAACCATTTCTTGCAGATTGTGATATCTGACCACTAAAGAAATTGATTCGAAGAGCATTACCAGTAGAAGAACCTTGAGAACTTGACCAGTAATCATTGAATGACCCATCATTATACCTCAACTTAGTTGCTCCAGCTGCTGCTAAACCTTTGTTCGCAAACATTCTATTTGAGTGAAGTAATACAAGTTCATCTATAGCAGGCATATACCAACCAGCTCCTAAACCAGTCGCAAAAGTTGCTCCAGTAGAACCTAGAGGTGTCAACTGACCTGTATTCGTTTCTCCATCCCAAGAAGTATTTGTCGGAGCTAGTGTTGTTGTTGTATTTGAACACATATTGCTAAACTGCTCTGTTTTACTAACTAAAAGTCCATGTTGAACTCCACTTGCATCCTCATAAATATAGAATACAATTCCCCCAAGGGTATCTTGACCTAAATAGAAGTCATTTCCACTGGATCCTCCACCAAAAGGTGGTGCCGTCCAAGAGTAGTTTCCTGCTCCATCAGTAACCAACATATCTCCGTTATTACCTCCATTTGGTAATTCAATCTCGTTTGTTGGATCTCCATCTAATTCCGTATCAAGCTTGTTGTTCCAGTTCGTAATATTTGTGATTCCCGCTGCCGGAGAAGCTCCATAAACTGGATCTGTTTCTGCCCCTGCAGAAGGTGCCACCCAAGTGTAGTTTCCTGCACCATCTGTCTGAAGAACATCTCCATTATTCCCACCATTTGGTAATTCAATCTCATTTGTTGGATCCGCATCGGCGTCATTCGCTGAAGTCACATATCCGTTGTTAGCTACAAATGCATCTACTGCCGCTTCATCTAACTGTGTATCTGTATCCACTGTTTGATTCACCCAAGTATAAGTACCAGAACCATTCGTTTGTAAAACTTGACCGTTAGAACCACCAACAGGTAATTCAATCTCATTGGTTGGGTCTCCATCCAACTCTGTATCTAATTTGTTATTCCAGTTTGTGATATCTCCATTCGTAATACCTGCAGCTGGCGAAGCTCCATAAACAGGATCTGCTTCAACTCCACCTGCTGGTGCAACCCAAGTATAATTTCCTGATCCATCTGTCTGAAGAATATCTCCATTATTTCCACCATTTGGTAATTCAATCTCATTTGTTGGATCTGCATCCGCATCATTAGCTGAAGTCACATATCCATTATTAGCTACAAATGCATCTACAGCTGCCTCATCTAACTGTGTATCTGTATCAACAGTTTGTGGTGTCCATGAATAAACTCCTGAACCATTTGTTTGAAGTACATATCCATTTAATCCACCTAGTGGTAGTTCAATCTCATTGGTTGGATCAGAGTCGGCATCATTTGGGGATGTAATGTATCCATTGTTAGAAACAAAAGCATCAACCGCTGCCTCGTCCAATTGTGTATCAGTATCTACAGTTTGGTTTACCCATGTATACACACCTGAACCATTCGTTTGTAGCACCTGTCCATTTGCACCTCCGATTGGCAATTCTATCTCATTCGTTGGATCTGCATCGGCATCGTTCGGTGAAGTAATATATCCGTTGTTCGAAACAAATAAATCTACTGCTGCTTCATTCAATACTGTTTGATCAACCCAAGTATAATTACCGGCTCCATCCGTTTCTAAAACTTGCCCATTCGCACCACCAACTGGCAATTCGATCTCATTGGTCGGATCTCCATCGACCTCAGCATCTAATTTATTGTTCCATGCTGTTGTATCTGCTCCAGTAATCCCAGCAGCTAATGAAGCCGCATAAACTGGATCTGTTTCATTATAAGTCCCCGTAATCGACTCTGCTGTTTTCGCATGCAAAGCGTATGGAACACTCAATAAGGCACTTGTACCTGTAATTGTATAGGTTGACCCTCCAGTAGGATCTGTTTCTGTTTTAATGAAATAAGGACCGTTCCCCCAGTCAATAGTTGAGAAATCTCCTGAAACTATTGTTCCTGTCCCGATTTCTAATGTTACCAATCCATTTCCATTTGTGGTTGGAGTAGCTGTTTCAACGTAAACTGGTGTTCCGTTTACTGATCCTTGTAAAATGCTAATCTGCATTCCTAATTGCTGATTGGCAAGCAAACTGTTGGATGCATCTCTTACCACAGCCTGATAAGTCATCTGCTCTGGTGCCTGTGCAAGTAAATTCCCTGCTAATAAGGTCGCAATAGCGACTAAGTAAATCCTCTTCATGGTATTTAGTTTTTAACGACTTTAAATGATTTAATAGATTGAGTTCCCTTATAGATATTAAGAAAGTAATTCCCCGGAGGAATATCCCCTAATGAAATTGTACTTTCGGATTCCGTGATCGAGTTTTCCATTATAATTCGACCTCTAGAATCATAGATCTTGTAATCCACATTACTAAGATCAAGCTCTCCTGTATTTAGATTTAAATTCTCTCTTGTCGGATTTGGATAAAGAATCAATTCAAACTGCTTGAAATTTTCTTTCACATCCAAAGTCTGAATTTCAAATGGTTGTTGAACTCCTTCTCCAATTGTTCCATTGGACCCCGTATTGGTGATGTAGGATACTTGGCCTATCGAATAAGACACGGTTCCACCCGTTCCTGTGGCCTCCCCTCCTGAGGCTACTGTAGCCTCCTGTGCATAAATATTTGTGCCTCCAAAACATAGAAGCGCAAATACACTCAAATTGAATAGTGTTGTTTTCATGGTTTCTAATAAATTTCCTCAATTAACGAAAAACGCCAATCAATCATCTTTTCAAACGAATTGACTAATAAAAAGGTTTCAAATGTTATTCAAAGCAGAGGACTGTCGTTATTCTGAATGCATAAAAATAAATGATTTCTACGAATCTCACAAATTGATTGATTTCAGAGCTATTTGGCTACAATTCCAACTCCGTATTGGGATCCCAAAAAACTTCCCTAAATGATTGAATTTGATCGTTTTTGATTTCATGTCCTTCGGCTTCAAGCCTTGTTTGCATTTCATTTGGATCTGAAAAATGCATTTTACCTGTCAAGAGTCCGTTTCTGTTGACAACTCGATGTGCAGGAATTGGTTCTTTCGCGGAATGCGAAGCGTTCATTGCCCAGCCAACCATACGAGAAGATCTAGGCGCTCCTAAACATTTAGCGATAGCACCGTAAGAAGTCACTCGTCCCTCTGGGATCAGTTTTACAACCTCAAAAACGGATTGAAAAAAGTCTTTATTCTTTTCAGAAATCTTCATTAGTTAATTTGAAATCGACAATACTTGATGACATGACCTTTCTCCGAAAACAGCTTTTCATAATGGGTTCGAATAGACATGATTTCTTTCCAATCATCATCTAATTGATCAATATAAGACCCATAAACATCCTCCGAATGATCCAATAAAGTGTAGCCTTGTTTTTCAATCTCGTCCATGGTGAATTCATACAAAAGATCAGAATCTGTTTTCAAATGGATAACCCCTCCTGGCTTCAAAAATTTTCTGTAGCGCTCAATGAAAAGTGGCCCAGTCAGTCTTTTTCTTGGTTTCTCTTTTTGTGGATCTGAAAACGTTAACCAAATTTCATCCACCTCATTCTGATCAAAAAAATGGCTAATAAAGTCAATCTTTGTTCGAATAAATCCCACATTCTGCATCTCGTTTTCCTCCACATCTTTGGCTCCTCTCCAAATTCGAGCACCTTTGATATCGATTCCAAGAAAGTTTCTCTCTGGGTACTTCAAACCCATGCCAACCGAATACTCTCCTTTTCCACAACCTAATTCAAGTATGAGTGGGTTTTCATTCTTAAAAAACTCTTTGCGCCATTTCCCTTTTAAATGAAACGCATCATTCTTGATATCATCCATGGAAGGTTGAATCACATGATCCATTCCTTTCATCTCCTCGAAGCGCTGTAACTTTCTTTTTGCCATCTTGAAAAATAATCGACAAATTTAAGAACTTGAAAAGAATATAGTTGATTCCAAAAATTGAAAATAAAAAAATAGCCTATGCTGTCCTGAATTGGGGAATGGGTCATCTTACAAGAAGTATCTCCATTTTAAAGGAACTCTCTCTGAAAAACAGGATCACATTTTTTGGAAACGAAGAGCAAATCCACTATTTAAAAAAAGAGTCCATCCCACTTGAGTACAAAATTTTCCCTGATTATAATCTAAACTTTAAAGGGAAATCTTTTCTGGTTGAAATGATCTTGAATTCACCACGAATGATCCAAGCTATTCAACAAGAAAATCAACTTTTACAAAAAGAACAAAATCAAGAAAAATTTGATGTCATCATTTCTGATAATCGTTTCGGTTTTAGAGTTTCTTCTGCAAAATCGATTATCCTAACACATCAGCTCAACATCAAATCACCCATTTTCGAAAAACAAGGATCTAAACTCAATCAAATTTACCTCAACAAGTTTGATGAAGTCTGGGTACCCGATTTCGAAGACCATCGATATAGTGGAGACCTTTCAAAGGCTAAATTAGATAGTCCCACCCATTTTCTGGGAAATATTTCTGACCTGAGCGCTAAACAATCCGAAAAGGCATTTGATTATCTCGTCATCGCATCAGGACCTGAACCTTATAAAAGCAATTTCATGGAAAAATTGATTGCCCATTTATCATCATTTGACAAAAAAATTGCAGTTGCAGGCTGGATATCCGAATCAAAGAATTTCGAATCTATCGTATTTCTTGGATTACTCAACCGAAAAGAAATGCAAAATTATATTTGTAAATCAGAAAAGGTCATTGCCAAAGCAGGCTATACGACCCTATTGGATTTGGAAAAAACCAAAACAGAAGCCATTCTAATCCCTACACCAAAACAATATGAGCAAGAATACCTCAGCCAATATTTAAAAAATCATCCTAGGTTTACTTTCAAATCAGAAAATGAAATCAGTTCTATCGACTAACCACAAATTTTTCCATGAAATTCTGACCTCTGTATCGAATTCCAAAGAAATAAGTTCCCTGAGCCAAATTCGAAACATTGTGAGCTAATAGATGTCTTCCTTTCGGGTAGAATTTATTCTTTTCAATAACATCCACTAGATTTCCTGTTAAATCGTAAATACCGATACTAATTTTCTCTCCTTCAGCAACACTAAAGCCAAAATTCACATTATCCGAAACTGGATTCGGGTATATTGGATAGATTTTGGTTAAAGGCTCAGTAAACTCTTGCTCTTCCACATCCAATAAGTTCTCATCCCCTGCTTGGTAAGGAACATAATCAAAGAAGGCAAAGAACATTTCATCTGAAGTATTATCTCCCCAATACACCCATTGCGGAGGATTATTTGGATTGATCGGGTTATTGGTCGTATTGTCGTATTCAGCCTTTACATAAACCGTACTTCCTGCGGTAATTTTCACTAACTGATCAAAAGCATATCGGTACTGATAATTAAAATCCCACTCGTCTATCTTGATCAATTTTGTTGTATCACCTTGAGTATCGATTGAATAGGCTTCCCAAGACTTTCCAAGTAAATGAGAATGTGGCATGATTGAAAGCAGACTCACATCAATTGGAACGGTGTATGAACCAGTAAAAGAAACCACTTGATCCGGTGGAATCTGAAAAGGAACAGCAAGATTTGCTGCACTCATCCACACAGTTTCTACATAGCGAGGCGCGGATGTTTGAGCAAAAAAGATATTGACATGAGACGAATCATATTCCACTACCGGCGAAGGTGCATAATGCATTTGAACCAATAATTTTGAATTGGGATACATCAACTTACTCATTCCCGGAGGAAAAAACCTAGGAGTTTGTCCTGGAGCCCAAATCTGAAATCCAAATTCAGTCGGATCAAATCCAAAACCTCCATACATTTCATAACCATAATCAGGATCAGCAGCATCAAATGCATCTGCTTGATTTGTTGTATCCATGGCAATAACTGCGTGGTGACAAATTGTTTTATTATCCGGTCTAAATTCTATCGCTTTAACTTCTCTTGTTTGTGTTAGTTGTGGATCCAAAATAAAAACCTGGTATTGATCTGTATTCGTTCCTTGATGTGCAAAAGGTTGAGCCATGGAAACCACCAAATCAGGTGTACCTAGCACAGAACCCGTTGGAAAAGTGGGCATAGTTGCTTCATTTGCAGGATCACCAGCTGGCATTCCTCCATCATACCAATCCGCTATCGTTTGAATTTCCGCATCTGATAGATAATTTTCATCAAGAAAATGTCTGTAATCTGGATCCGCTTTCCATGGAGGCATATATTTGATCCCTGTCACATATTTAATCATGGCACCATAGGCCGTAACTTCAGAAATATTGGTTAAAGGCATCGGACCAATTTCTCCAGCACGGTGACAACTTGTACAGTGATTATAAATAATTGGTGAAATATCTTCATAATAGGTCGGAGTTACCGGAGGCTTGGTGGCATTAGCCTTTTTAATGGTATTCATCGAAATATTTACAATTCCGATCACCAACAATACGAGTAGAATAATTTTAGTTTTCATGATTTTATTTTTGAGATATAGCAACCAACTGACTGAGTAGTGGCAGTTTTAATTTTCTTATTTGTTTTAATGGATTCAAGGGCGTTTATCAGATCATCCGACTGAATTTTCAATTTTCTTTTTCCAACTCTCGCATAATTATCATCAATACGTCCCTGATAATAGACTTTCTTTTCTTTGGTATTGTATACAAACACCTCGGGTGTAATCATCGCATCGAATTTATTCACCCATTTGTGGTCTTTGTCTAAAATATAATTGAAATCAATCTGATATTTTTTCATGTATGCCTTTACCGACTCATCAGTTGACATTTTATTGGGGAAAATCAATACAACTTCGGACTCGTAGGTGTTTGATATTTCTTTGATTTTTTTCGTGTAATACTGGCAAATTGGGCAGGTTTCAGCTACAAAAATGTAGATTTTGTAGTTGCCCATTTTCGGTGAATCAACGGGGTTTTGAACCAATAAAGGAAATAGTATAGCGAGTAGTATATTCATGTGTTCAAGAAATTTACAAAAATTTTAGTAATTTCGAAAGTTCTAAGTCTTTGACAATGAGAAAGTGAAAAGGTTTAAAGCTGATTTATTTTTTCGCTTTATCCAGTTCAAAAGAAAAAGTGGAGCCCACCCCAACGGTTGACCTCACAGATATTTCGTGACCGTGTGATTCAACAATGTGTTTAACAATTGCCAGACCTAGACCAGATCCCCCAATATGTCGGGCTCTCGACTTATCAACACGATAAAAACGTTCAAAAAGCCTTGGAATCTCATGCTCTTCAATACCTGGACCATTATCAGCAATTTCGATCAGGATGGTTTCTCCCAATCGATTGATTCGAATTTCCGTCTCCCCGCCTTCATTTCCGTAAGAGATAGAATTGGAAATTAAATTCGTAAGGACTTGGGATATTTTTCCCTTGTCTGCATGAACCATTACTGGCGAATATTCCTTAGCAAACTTGATAGTGATGTCTTTATCTTCAGCCCGCATTTGCAGACCTTCCATTACATCTAAAGTTTGTTCAACGATATCAAAATTCTTCAGATTCAACTTCGTTCGATCCGATTCCAGCCTTGTTATTTCATCCAAATCTTCCAGAATATCTGTCATCCGGTCTACCCCTTTGGAAGCTCTCAATAGGAATTCTCGGTTTACATTTTCGTCTTCCAAACCTCCTTCTAACAAAGTCAAAATATAACCTTGGATACTAAAAACGGGTGTCTTTAATTCATGTGCCAGGTTACCAAGAAATTCGGTTCTAAATTCTGCTTGTTCCCTTAACTTTAAGATTTCCTTTCTCCTTTCAGTTGCCCAAACTCTTGTCTCTTTGGTTAACTCCTCCAAAACATCATCAGTAAGCTTAATTCTTTTCGATTTCGTATTGGTTATCTTCTCCTTCTTAATGATTTTATGAATCAAATTGATCTTGCTATTTAAGAATTTCTCAATGAGGAAGAGATAGACAAAAAAGGTTAGAATACCAGCAATAAGACAAACTCCAATTATCACCATTGGCGATATCTCCACCTTAAAATAGTGCAAAAATGAAACGAGCGCTCCGGATAAGAGCGCTACGACAATACTTCCAACTGTTATGACCTGAATGGGTCTACTGAACATTAAGCCTCCTCGAATTTATATCCTACTCCTTTTACGGTTTTGATTCTACTGTCTCCTATTTTCTCTCTCAACTTTCGGATATGGACATCAATTGTGCGATCTCCAACAATAGTTTCATTACCCCAAACCTCATCAAAAATCATCTCTCTTGTAAAAACAATTCCAGGTCTGGATATAAGTAAAGATAACAATTCAAATTCTTTTTTAGGCAGAACGACCTCTTTATCATTTTGAAAGACCATGTATTTCTCACGATCTACTTGTATACTTTGTTTCTTATTTGAAGGGTTAATATCCTTTCTTCTGAGAAGGGCTTTAACCCGACTCAAAAGTAATCTTGGGCGGATTGGTTTTTCAATATAAGCATCCGCACCCGCATCAAAACCAGCTATTTGAGAATAATCTTCGGTTCTTGCAGTTAGAAAGGATACAATTACATTTTTAAAATCATTGGACTGTCGAATTTCCCTACAAACCTCGATACCATCCATCTCCGGCATCATGACATCCAAAATGATTAAATCAGGAACAAATGTTTTCAATTTCTTAAGCGCTTCCGCTCCATTTTCAACGGTTTTCACGATATAGCCTTCTTTCTTTAAATTGAAATCTAGTATGGTTCTGATATCTTCCTCATCGTCTACAACAAGGATTTTGTATTTGTATTCTGGGTTCATGTCCTGATTTGTCTTAATTTAAGCTAAACAAAGGTATTCGCATCAGGTTATACCCGCTTTAAACCGCCGTTATGAGTTCGTTAACAATAAAGCCGCTTTTCTTTGTTTTTTCTTAACATAAAAAAGGGATGCAGATCAACTCCACACCCCTTTTTCTTTTTTTATAGAAGGTATTTTTAATTAAATCTATACTTAAATCCAATTGTGAATTTTCTTCCTGGCTCCATTCTCTGGAATGTTTGATCCGCGGCATTATAAGATGAGAAGTAATGGAAAATATTATCTCCAATTAAATTCTCAGCACTGAAATCGATCGAAGTTCTCTGATCTTTTCCAAATGCAACATTCAAACTGAAATTCAAACTGTGAAAAGGATCGGTATAAATATCTGGGAAGATTCCAGAACCAACGATGTATAAAGTTGGACCCTTAACATTATAGAATACCCCAATATCCAATCCTACCGGATTTTCTTTCTCTTTTCCGATTTTCTTGTTGGTATACATAATACCAGCGTTCACAACCCAAGGAGACTGTCCGGCCATTTCTCTTCTAGGAGCTAGCCCTTCATCCCACTTTTCATAAAGTTTTCTATTGTTGAACTCAGCATCCGTCATTTCAACTTCCGACTTCACCATGGTCAAGTTACCAATCAAGCTCAAATTCGCTAGAGACTTGTGGATGAAATCCAAATTCTTTCTGAACTCAAACTCAAATCCGGCTAACCAGGCTTGACCTACATTTCTTGGTTGATATTCAGTCGTCGATGTTTGTTGTGGAATTCTAACCAATTCGATTGGAGCATCGAAATTCTTGTAGAAAATACTCGCTGTAATTACTTGTCCTCTACTAAAGAAAGTCTCCCATCTCAAATCGGCATTGTGAATTCTAGTTGATCTCAAGTTCCCATCCCAATCTGGATACTCAAAAAATCCACCATTAAATGCTCTTCCTGTAATTGGGTCAAAAATCTGAGCATAAGACAACTCCTTAAATGAAGGTCTCGCGATAGACATCGAATAAGATCCTCTAAAATTCGTTGTTACATTTTCATTTTTCTTTGATTTCAAAGTGTAGATCAAATTCACTTCTGGGAAGAAATCAATATCGTTCAATACGATTTCATTCACTAAGTTAATTCCATTCGTTTGATCACCACTTGCCCATTTTTGATCTCGTCCAGTATGTGTTTGAACAAAATATTCAACCCTAAGACCAAGAATTGCCTTGAAGCTCTTTGCCAAAGGGAATTCATTATTAATATAGACACCCGTATTATAAACACTCGACTGATACTCATTCGGGTTTGGATTCGTATTCCCCGACTGATAGTAGATTCCGTTTGGATTATTTGGGTAAATGTTTGGGTCTGCTAACACATCATGCTGACTAGGAAGTCCAGTTTCTGGATCATTTGTCCATTGTTGTGGATACCAAAACTGCATATTGTATCTTAAGATTTCATAACTTCTTCTTTTGTATGTGAAGCTTGCTCCAAAGTTTAATTTCGCAGGTCTTTTAAATAATTTATAATCCTTAGCAACATCAAATCTTCCAGGAGCATTAATCTCGTTCAAATTACGCCAAATTCTTGCTGGAAGTCCTCCACCCCCTGGAGCAAACTGAACTACAGTTGAACCAATGGTAAATGCTGTTTTTCTGATATCTGGATCTCTTGATAAAGAAAATGTTGGAGAGAATCCCCATTCAAACTTCCATCCAGTTGTATCTTTTACATGTTCACCCGCGATCAATAAATTGGTTAATCCTCTTTGGTTGTACTCCAAGTTATCAGAATAAGCGATATAACCAGATTGTCCAACAGCCTGAGGGTTATTGTCGATATCAAATTTACCAGCAGTAGTTGAAGAATTTTGAAGATGCATCAAGGTCAATCTGAATTTCGACAATTTTGATTTAATTGCCAATCCTCCAAGAAGTCCAAGTGTAACATTTCTTTGACCGATTTCTCCTCTAGAAATATTGGCATATTCCATTTCATATAGATCATCCTCAATCGGCTTTAAATATTCCGAGTTTTCTACCTCACTGTAGTATTTATAATCTACTTTGTAATTAGCAGAAAAAATATAACCTAATTTTTTTCCTTTATTCTTTTCCTTCTTCTCTCCCATGTCAATTTGATTTCCCATGGAATAAGAAATACTAAAATCCATTGGACTCATCGCACGATCAGCACCTAGAGTAGGATTGAATGACTTTACAAAAGTATTCACCTGATCAGAAGAAGAACCGATTGCAGGTGAAGGTGGGTTTGGAAGAAGTGCTGCATCAGGAATTTGTCTTGCTCCAGCATCGAAGCCTAAATAATCTGTTGCAGACCCTTTATAAGTCAAGAAATTATTATTGAAATGCATGCTTGGGTTGTACCCAATACTTGCAGAAATATTTGCGAATTTTTTAGTTGGAAAACCAACTGTTTCAATATTTACTAGCCCTCCGGTATAATCACCTGGATTTGCAGCTGTAAAGTTTTTGCTCACCATTAGATTTTCAATCAAGGCTGATGGAAACATATCTAATTGCAAACTATTTCGGTCTGGATCCAAACCTGGAATTTCCAAACCATTTAGGGTTGTCTTGGTATATCGATCTCCTAATCCTCTTACGAAAACATATTTACCTCCTTCAACAGATACACCCGTAACTCTTTTTGCAGCAGCAGCTGCGTCGCCATCACCCGTAAGACTCATCATGTCTTTTGAAATACCATCTTTTGCGGTAATGGCATTCATTTTCTCTAATTGTAGTCCAACCTCACCTGAACGCTCTAACTTCTCCTCGACAACGACTACGTCAAGTTCAGAATCATCTTTCATTGTGATTGTTGGGATTTCAGAAACTTCGCCAGCTTTAACCACCACTCCTTTGATTTCAACTGGTGAATACATCAAAGAACTAATCTTTAAATCGTAAGTTCCTGGGGCAATAGGAATAGAGAAGTTCCCGTCCAAGTCAGTTGCCATTCCTTTATCCTTGCCAACGACTAAAACACTTGCTCCAATAATTGTTTCTCCGGTAACTCCGTCGATTACCTTACCTCTGATTGTCCCATTTTGGGAAAAAAGTGCCGTTCCAAGCACCATCATATACAAAAACACTAACCTTCTCATTTTCTGTGTTTTATCTATTTTACCTTCTATAAAAAATGAAAACTTGCAAGGATCCTTCCTTGCAAGTTTTCTAATATTCTAATTAATTGATTGTCTATTAAAGCTGACCAGCTTCGTTAGCCCAAGTCCATCCGAATCCAGAGTTAGTAGCACCAACTGTGTTAGCACCAGCAGCTACTGAAGTAGTGATGTTGTTTGGCATATCCATGAAGATTGTATCTTCTTTCAGGTTGTTTGTCACTGAATCTACAAAAGTGTACTGGAATGAAGACATTGTTCCACCCATACCTGCAGTCCAATCAGCATAATCAGCAACTCTGTTGTTTGAGTTATCGATGCTATTGAAGTAGATATTAGAAAGATCTACGTTAGTAGTCTTAGATCCACCATCAACATCTAATAAGTGATCAACAATTGAAGTGTGGTTTACAGTACCGTTCATGAAAGTGTGGTTTCCTGTAGCCAATGGAGTTCCTTCTGGTCCATCTAATTCAAATGGAGAACCTCCGAAAGATCCAATCAAGAAAAAGTTAGTGATGTCTCCAGAGTAACCTTTATCAGTATCTAAACCGTCATCCAATACGTTCCAAATTACAACGTTGTTTACGTCAACTGTACCACCGAAAAACTCGATTCCGTCATCATTGTTTCCAACAATCTCGATGTTGTTTACTGTAGTAGCAGAACCAACAGCTCCTAAAGTAAGACCTTGGATTTCGTTTCCAGCGTCCAACTCAATTCCTGAGTGTCTGATAGATACATAAGTAATCGACCCTGAGTTATCGTTGTTGTCAGTTCCACCATACAATCCATTTGGATCAGAAGTTGGGATACCTTCAACTTGCTCTTCAGTTCCAGCAGAGAAAGAACCTTCTGCTTTACCGTTTACGATTACACCACCCCAAAGTCCAGAAGTTGTTGGAGAAAGGTTTGGTGAAGCGTAGTTTCCTGCAGCTACGTCAGCTGAAGTAATATTATCTGAAAGCGCTGTAAAGATAATTGGTGAATTAGCTGTACCATTCGCCATCAACATACCTCCTCTAGCTACCAAAAGAACAGTTGCAGAAGCACCAGTTCCAGGATGAGCTTTAATAACAGTACCTGGTTGAATAGTCAAAGTAACTCCATCAACAACAGTAACTCTACCTTTGATCTCTACAGTTCCAGACCAAGTAGTGTTTGTTGTGATTTCTCCTGTGATGTAGTCATAAGTACATGATCCATCATCATCTTTCGCTTTTTCATCATAGTTGTTTGCAGCTGTGTCAGTACATCCTTCTTTTTTACATGATGCAAGCCCCAAAGTTGCAGCTAATGAAAGAACCGCCATTGTTCTAACTGTTTTAGCAGCTGTAATTTTCTTCTTCATTTTCATTTTAATTTTAAAGTTTGGGGCAAAACTACAGGCTAAATAAAGTTAAGAGGTTAACTATATTTTACGATATCATTAAAATTCAGCCACAGATTTCTTAACAAAGAAAAACTTCAATTAATAATGAAGAAATATAGACGGATTTATAAATTTGAATTACCCATTTAAGCCTTAGGAAAACAAGGACTTAAAGTATTAAGACAAAGTTAAGCAAACTAAGACTCGAACTTGTAACCCACTCCTTTGATAGTCACGAAATGTCTGGAACCGAACTTTTCTCTCAACTTTCTTATATGGACATCAATAGTTCGATCACTTACCACAACATCATCTCCCCATACTTTGCTTAAGATGGTTCCACGATCAAATACTTTACCGGGCTTTGAATGCAATAAGGCTAGTAATTCAAATTCTTTTTTTGGAAGGTTAACCGATTTCCCTTCATATACAACTTGATACTTTTCAATATCCACATATAAACCATCATCACTTGTTGTCGGAGAAGCAGTCCCAGTATTCCTTCTAAACAAGGCTTTAATACGAGCGATCAATACTTTTGGCTTAACTGGCTTGCTGATATAATCATCTCCCCCGGCTTCCAAGCCTGCTATTTGACTGTAATCCTCACTTCTTGCGGTAAGAAAACATATAATGACGTTTTGAAGTTCCGGCTGCGATTTAATTTCTTGACAAACTTCAATCCCATCCATTTCAGGCATCATGACATCAAGGATGATCAAATCAGGTTTTTCTGATTTAGCGATTCGTATCGCTTTTGCTCCTTGGTCAGCTTCAAGAACTTGATAGCCTTCCTTTTCTAGATTATAAACAAGAATTTGACGGATATCCTTTTCGTCATCAACAACTAAGATCTTTTTCAACTCGGGTAAATTTTAAATTTGACAGTACCTGAACTACCTCAAATTTAAAAAATTATTTGAATTAAGATTTTTGAGACTCTACGATGGCTTCGGAAACATTGATGATATGATCCCCTACTTTTTCTAACGAAGAAAAAAGATCGTTATAAATTAATCCCGCTTTCTTGTTGTAAGCATCTGTTTCCATATTTTTATAATGAGATTTTCTAAGCTTGTTTCTCATGCCATTAATCTTATCCTCAATCTCTAGAGCGGACTCCATTGTAACCTGACCATAATCCATGGCTAGATTTTCATTCATCACCTCAAATGCTTCATCAATTAAATTTAGCATTTCATTTAAGTTATTTCTTTGATCCGGAGTAAACCACATTTTCAGACCATCTTTTCGCTCCATTTGCTTAGACATCTGATAAAAAATATCTCCAATTCGTTCTAAGTCATTGGTAATACTGTTCATGGCATGCATTCTTGCCGATGCAGTATCCGACATTTCCGACCCAGCGACGTTTCCTAGGAAATCCGCTACTTCAACTTCAACTCGATCAGTAATTTCCTCATATTTTTGAAGCTTAGAGTATAGCTTATCCTTTTTCTTGTGTTCCTGAACAAATAGGAGCTTTTTAGTAAAACCATTCATTCTTGCGGTTATCTTACCAAACTTAGCAACCTCTTTCTTGGCTTCAAGAATTGCCAATTCAGGTGGAACCATACCCTGACTTCCAATATAATCTAACCTAAATTCTTCATCTGATCCTCCTTTTGATTTTACAGATTTCTCAGCAATCTTAACCAATCTCGGAACAAACCAAATCAGTAACAAAACATTGATAAAGTTAAAGGCCGTATGAAACATGGCTAAACCAGTATTTCTAGCCCCAACGTCATTCACTGGATCGCCCATATTGAAAACATCATTCTGAAAATAAATCAATGCACTAATAAATAGTGGATAAACAATAACCATCCAAGTAACCCCTATAATATTGAACAAAGAATGAATTCTAGCTGATCTTTTGGCATGAACATTACCAATTGTAGAAGCTAATTCTGCAGTAATGGTTGTACCAATATTTTCACCCAAAATCATCGCGCAAGCAACTTCAAAAGGAATGATATCGGCTGCTACCATAGTCATCGTTAAGGCCATTGCAGCGGATGATGATTGAATAACAACCGTTGCAATTGCTCCTAAAGCAACAAACAACAAGGTACTAACCACTGGAATCCCTTGATACTCTATGAAAAACTGAACTAGAGGTGAATTTTGATCCAAAGTAGGAACAGCTTCTTTCAATGCTCCAAGCCCCATGAATAAAAGGGCAAATCCAATAATCACTCCTGACCAAGATTTCAATTTACTCTTACCGAAAAATAAAAGCGGTGCTCCAAAAGCGATAAACATGAAAGAATAAGCCGATAGACTAATTTTAAATCCAAACAGATTAATCAACCATCCCGTAATTGTAGTGCCAATATTGGCCCCCATCATGATACCCGCCGATTGGGTTAAAGTAAGAAGTCCAGCATTAACAAAAGATACGGTCATTACGGTTGTTACAGAAGACGACTGCACAAGTGCGGTTATACCGAATCCTGTTAAAACTCCTTTTACTCTGTTTGAAGTTATGGAACCTAACATGCCTCTGAGTCGACCACCAGCTGCCTGTTGCAATCCTTCCGACATGACTTTCATACCATAAATGAAAAGCCCTAAGGATCCGATCATGATTAAAATTCTCATAAGACCCCATGAAAGTTCGGTTTTGAACTTGCCTTTTTCAGACCAGACCATCGCCTCCTCATTATCCAAGTTTTCCATCAGATTCCCCTTTTTGGAAAATCCGATCTTCCAAACATAGCTTTCGTTGTCTTTTAATTTCTCTAATTTATAGGTTGTTTGGTCAACTGGGATGGGATCTGAGTACTCCCATTTGTGACCTTTGATTTCTGACTTCAATTTTGTTGTGTATTTGATGACAACAAAATCAATTTTGCCTTCATAAGCTGGATTTATACCCCACTGCAACTCAACATCATGTTCTCCAGCCTCTTCATTTACGAATGTAAAAACGTCTTTTCCATATTTCAAGATGTCCTTAGCGCTAATTTCAGAAGCACCTTTTTGGTGAGAATCGTCTTTTAGTTGAAGCGTATCTGCACTTGAATAAGAAACTGTAGAGAATAATGTTAGAAAAACTGCAATAAATGGAGCTAAAACTCTCATGTAGTCAAAAATTATTTTGGGCAAAAATAGACGATTATCTCTAACTTGTTTTTGGGTCTGTGTTAAGATTGAGTTAAGAAAACAAGCCATAATTCCTTAATGTTCTGCGATTCAGACGAAGCTCAAATTCTCAAAATACTTTCTATTTTTGTCGCTATCAAATCATTAAGATGATCGAATACAATCCAAAAAGCTGGTTCCGAGTAATTTTGACTTTCCACAAGGCTGGGACTGTCAGGAAATTTTGGAAAGAATTAATTCTAATGGGGCTTTTTACTGCAGTGATTACTTTTCTAGAATTAAAATACTTTAAAAATCACCCCGCAATAGAAAAAGTTGGAAGCTTTCACTCCTTTCTTGGTCTTGCTTTTTCTTTACTTCTGGTTTTCAGAATCAATTCTGCGTACGACAAGTGGTGGGAAGGTAGAAAATTATGGGGACGTCTGGTGAACGAAACGCGAAATATGGCGACCAAATTTGCCACCTTCATTCCGAAATCAGAAAAAGAAAAAAGAAACTATGTCGCTACTTTGATTCATAACTACCCTTTTGCTTTAAAGGAGCATTTGAGGGACAATATGGATTGGGAAGAATTTGAAAATACGGAAAACCTGATTGAGGAACTAAAAAAGAAAAATCATATTCCCAATGCACTTTCACAAAAACTCTATGAGTTTGCTAAAAAGCTTAAAGACAACGGTGAAATTTCTGAAGAAGAATTTCTTTCTCTGGACAAGGAATTGAAATCATTTTCAGATGTTTTGGGTGGTTGCGAAAGAATTAAGAAAACACCCATTCCTTATTCTTATAGTTTATTCCTCAAGAAATTTATATTCGTATTTGTAAGTACTGCACCAATTGGTTTCATTCCTGCCATGGAGTATTGGACTGTTCCTGTAGCCATCATTATTTTTTATGTATTTGTGAGTTTGGAATATATCGCCGAAGAAATTGAAGATCCATTTGGCTTGGATGAAAATGATCTTCCAACAGATAAACTTGCAGAAACCATAAGGAGAAACGTAAAAGAAATTTTTAACGGATAATCATGTCTGACTCCACCCACTCACTTTTATTCAGTGCACGGTCAATCAGCTGAAAACGATACCTGATTGTATCGGAATTTGGAGATGTTGGGTTGTAAAAAATAGGTTCAATAGATACTGAAATATTTCCTCTTAAAGCTTTCTCTTTATTCCCTTCTAGAATCGGTTTAATCCGATATTTGAATATGATACTGTCTCCATTCGAATCATAACCGGGAACCCAACCTAAAACATCATCTTTTTCCCAATATTGAACATAGAGATTGTAGTAATAATAAGAACCTTGGTTGTAAGGTGGATCAACCTGACTCTCACTCAATCCAATATCTCCATTTCCATCCGTGAAGTCGAAAGATAAATCTGCTGAATCTCCTTCAATGGTAAAACTTGTATAAGTTAGAACAGGTTCATCCGGATAGTTTGGATTATCAAAACATGAAGACAATATTAGAAGTAGAATTGCTAATATTGTAACCGGATATACTTTTCTTAAATTCAAATTCACCAATTTTTGTAAAATGCTTACAGACGTAAAATTACAAGATTTATTTCGTATTACAAACGAAGCTGAATTTGAGAAAATTGCGCTGAGCGTTTATGATTTTCAAAAAAGAAAGAATCCTATCTACCAAAAATACCTGAATCAAATTGGAAAATTAGAATCTGAAATTAAACATATTCAAGAAATACCTTTTCTTCCAATCTCTTTCTTTAAAACCCATCAGGTAAGAACTTTTGAAGGAGAAGCTGAAGCAGTATTCACAAGTAGTGGTACCTCTGGAAATCAATCCAAACATGATGTAAAAGATTTAAAAGTTTACCAGGATTCCTTTGAAACAGCCTTCAAAAGGTTTTATGGAAACCCTGAAGAAATGACTATTCTCGCCTTACTTCCTTCGTATTTGGAAAGAGAAGGTTCGAGTCTGATTTATATGGTCAATCACTTAATAGAAACATCCCAATCCCTCTTAAGTGGTTTTTTTCTCCACAATACGGAAGATTTAATAAATTCTTTACACCAAGCCCAAGCCAGAAAGGAGAAAATTCTGTTAATTGGTGTTTCATTTGCTCTTTTAGATTTAGCTGAAAATTATGAGTTGGATTTATCCAATGTAATTGTAATGGAAACTGGTGGAATGAAAGGAAAAAGAGAAGAAATTACTCGAAATAAACTCCACGAAATACTGGGAAAAAGTTTCAATGTGGAAAAAATTCATTCGGAATATGGGATGACAGAATTACTTTCTCAAGCCTATTCAAAAGGAAAAGGGATTTTTGAATGCCCTCCTTGGATGAAAGTTCTTTTTCGTGACACTTATGATCCTTTCGACATTGGTAAAAATGCTGGTGGGGTAAATGTAATCGACCTTGCAAACATTCACTCTTGCTCTTTTATTGAAACTTCAGATCTAGGTCGAAAAGTGGAGAATGGATTTGAAATTTTGGGTAGATTAGACAATTCTGATATCAGAGGTTGTAATTTAATGATACAATAAACAAACATGCAATTCGTCAACAGAGAATTAAGCTGGCTTTCATTTAATGATCGCGTTTTACAAGAAGCTTTCGATAGTGAAAATCCAATTATTGAAAGAATCCGATTTTTGGGGATTTACTCGAACAATTTAGATGAGTTTTTTCGAGTTCGAGTGGCGACCATCAAAAGGATGATCGTAATTGGAGGCAAGACTGTTTCAGGGTATGACGGCACTTTCGAGGAACTTCTAGAAGACATGATGAAAGTTGTGAAAAAACAACAAAAGAAGTTTGAGTTGGCTTACCAAAAAATCCTGAAAGAACTTGGAAAAGAGAATATCCAGCACATCAATGAAAATGACCTCTACGAAGATCAAATCAAGGAATTGAATGAATACTTTGCCGAAAAAATTGAAGATAAAATTATCCCCATTCTTTTAGACAAAAAAAGAGCTGTTTCTAAACTAAGAGATAGTATGATCTATCTCGGTGTTAAAATGCATTCCGATAAAAAACCACTGTACGCACTTATTGAAGTTCCTGATACAGTGAATCGGTTTTATGTGCTCAACGACAAGTTTGGACAGAAAGTAATCCTGATAGATGACATCATTCGGCTCAATCTGGAGCGACTCTTTCATATTTTCGAATACGATGTTATTGAAGCTTATACTTTCAAATTCACCAGAGATGCAGAAATAGATTTTGATGATGATTTATCTGTTTCGATTGTGGAAAAAATGAAAAAAGGGATCAAAGGAAGAAAACAAGGGGATCCTGTTCGTTTTGTCTATGATGAACAAATGCCGGAGGATCTTCTAAAGTTCTTGATTAAGAAATTGAACATTGAGAAAAATGAAATCATTACTGGAGGGAAATATCACAACTTCAAGGATTTCATGAAGTTCCCTTCCTTTGATAAAAAAGAATATACATTTAAAGCTTTACCTCCCGTTTCTCATCCGATTCTAACTGGTGTGAAATCGGTGATGAAACAGATCTTGGAAAAAGATATTTTACTCCATTATCCTTATCAGAAATTCGACTATATCGTCGACATGCTAAGAGAGGCGGCTATCGATCCGAAAGTAGAATCCATTAAGATTAATTTGTATCGAGTCGCTTCGAACTCAAAGATTATCCATGCTTTGATTAATGCAATCAAAAATGATAAAGAGGTTACCGTAATTGTGGAATTACAAGCGCGTTTTGATGAGGAGAACAATATTTATTGGGCCAATGTTTTGGGGATTACGGCGCCAAAGTCATTTTTGGAGTTTCTGGTTTGAAGGTGCACTCGAAATTGATTTTAATCAAACGGAAAGACAAATACATTGCCCACGTCGGAACGGGGAATTTTCATGAAAAAACGGCCAAAATTTATGAAGACTATTCTCTTTTAACGGCCGATCCTTCGATAGCAAGTGAAGTCAATAAAGTCTTTGTGCTCTTTGAAAACAATTTGGATCGATCCATGTACAAAGAACTCTTTGTTTCGCCTTTCAATACAAGAAGAAATTTTGTGAATCTCATCAATAAAGAAATTGTAAACGCAAAAGCAGGTCATGATAGTTATATCATCATCAAGCTCAATAATCTGATTGATACAACCCTCATCAAAAAACTCTACGATGCCTCAAATGCTGGAGTTAAAATCTCTTTGATTGTAAGGGGTATGTGTGGTCTGGTCCCTGGAATTAAAAAGCAATCTGAGAACATCAGAGTCATATCGATAGTAGGACGTTTTCTCGAACACTCCAGGGTAATGGTATTCTCCAATAAGGGTGATGAGAAGATTTTTATTTCATCAGCCGATTGGATGGCAAGGAACCTAGACAAGAGAATTGAGGTTACTGCTCCCATCAAAGATGCCGATAACAAAAAAGAAATTCTAGATTTCCTTAATTTTCAATTAAAAGACAACTGCAAGTCCAGAATCATTGATGAATTGCAAAAAAATAAGTATTATCGAGATGAAAATGAGAAGTTCAATTCTCAGGAGAAGACATACAAATACTACAAACAAAAACTAAAAGACTAACTTGAAATTCGGAGCGATAGACATTGGAACAAACGCCGCAAGACTTCTAATCGGAGAAATTTCCCCTTCAAACAAACATGAGCTCGTAAAAAAGATCTCGTATACACGTATTCCTTTAAGACTGGGATACGATGTCTTTGAAAATGGCAAAATTTCCTCTCAAAAGGAAGGTGAGTTTTTAAAAACCATTCAAGCTTTTAAATTGATCTCGGAAGTTTTCGATGTAAAAGAGCTTAGAGCTTGTGCAACTTCTGCGATGCGTGAGGCTGATAATGGGAAAGAAATTCAGAAGCGAATTCGAAAACAGACGGGCGTTGACATCGAAATCATTGATGGGAAAGAAGAAGGAGATCTAATCATTTCTTCTTTCGAATTATTGGATTTCGACCATCGAAGCCCTTTCATTGTGATTGATGTTGGTGGAGGTTCAACTGAAATTTCGATGTTTAACCGGGGAAAAAAAGTGGATTCAAGATCTTTTAAAGTGGGAACAATCCGTCTCTTAAAAGGGAAAGTAAAAAAGAATATTTGGGAAGAAATTAACTCTTATATCAAAGAACATTTTCATCAAACTAAAAAAGCTAAAGTCTTTGCTACTGGAGGAAACATCAATAAGATCCATAAATTATTTGGATTGAAATACATGCAACCCATTTATACAGATCAACTATTGGATTTTCATGATGAAATAAAACCAATGAGTTTGTCAAAAAGAATCGAAAAATTCCAATTAAAAGAAGACCGGGCCGATGTTATTGTCCCTGCAATGGAAATCTATCATCGCGTTTTGAAAGAAATGAATGCTGGAAGGGTTTATGTTCCAAAAATTGGGCTATCTGACGGGATTATTTACCATCTCCACAAGAAAAATTCCAAGAAATAATTCATCATTTTTAATCGATTCTTATTTCTTTTGCAAGAAATTCAATCAGAATGGGAGATATCAAGGTTACCATCATCGATAGAGAAGGCGTAAGTCACGAATTGGACGCCCCAACAGACATGAACATGAATATCATGGAGCTTTGTAAAGCTTATGAACTTCCTGTAGAAGGAACTTGTGGTGGAATGGCCATGTGTGCCTCTTGCCAATGTTACCTTGAAAGTGACACAGAATTAGCCGAACAATCTGATGATGAATTGGACATGCTCGACCAAGCCTTTTTCGTTGAAGACAATTCCAGGTTAGGTTGTCAAATCCCAATTACCGAAGAAATTGATGGTATTGTTTTGAGATTGGCTCCGGAGAGTGATGTTTAATTGATTTGAAAATTTGAAGATGTGATGATTCGAAGATTAGGATTAAGATTAGCTTGATTTTTGTCTGATGAACTCACGTCTTTTCTGAACAAAATAAACCATCACAAGGACAGCGGCTATTAGAAAGATTGAGAAAAACACTATCCCAAAAATAGAGTCGCTTTTATCTTCAATTTTATCGAGAACAAAATTATCGCCGATCTTTATTGCCTTTAAGGTGCCAGTGCCTTTATCTGCATAAGGCAAGTAAAAAAACTCAATTTCATTGTTTAAATTATTTTCAATGTCCTGCTGAATCCTCTTCCAGTCTAAATTTGATTTCTTCAAGTAAAATACGGCTCCATTTTTTACTTGGATTCTCAAGCATTCGACCTTTATTGGAATTGAACCTCCAGGTCCGGACGTAGAAGCATAATAAGACTCTGATACTTGAATAACGCTGGATTGGATCCTTTGGAAATCAGAATATTTAGAATGAAAGTAATTCGTAGCACTGACTACAGCAAAACCACATAAAGCAATCACAAATAAACAGCCCACTGCAAAAGACTGATACTTAAATTTATCAGAAATAATGTTTTGAACTAAAGGTATGTTAGACATTTTAAAAAAATAATCTGAAAACAAAATCCATCATTTTCAAATTTTCAAATTAACCAATTTTCAAATTAACTTTCCTTCACCACAGAAGCAATGGACAATTCTTCCAATTGCTGACCATCCAATGGTGCTGGTGCATCAATCATCACGTCTCTTCCTGAATTATTTTTAGGAAATGCGATAAAATCTCTAATCGAATCTGTTCCAGACATCGTTGCACACAATCGATCAAATCCGAATGCCAAACCACCATGAGGAGGAGCCCCATACTGAAAAGCATCCATCAAGAATCCAAACTGTGCTTTCGCTTCTTCATCAGAGAAACCAAGTAGTTCAAACATTCTTGCTTGTAAGTCTTTATCGTGAATTCTGATGGAACCTCCACCTAATTCAACTCCATTCATGGCCAAGTCGTATGCGTTCGCTCTCACTTTTCCTGGGTCTGTCGCAATTAAATCCAAGTCTTCTTTCTTTGGAGAAGTGAATGGGTGGTGCATTGCGTGATATCTTTCCGTTTCTTCGTCCCATTCCAATAGTGGGAAGTCCATGATCCAAACTGGTTTGAACTCATTCGGATTTCTTAGTCCTAATTCATCTCCCATGTGCAAACGCAATTCGTTCATTTGCTTTCTTGTTGCATCCAAATCTCCTGAAAGAACTAAAAGTAAATCTCCTTTTTCAGCTCCTGCTAAATCCGCCCATTCTTTTAAATCTTCTTGGGAATAAAACTTATCAACGGATGACTTGAAAGTACCATCTTCATTGCATTTTACATAGACCAATCCTTTGGCTCCAATCTGAGGACGCTTTACCCAATCGGTCAGTTTATCTAACTGCTTTCTTGTGTATTCTGCGCATCCTTTTGCATTAATTCCTAGAACGATCTCAGCCGAATCAAAGACATTAAATCCTTTACCTTGAGCACCTGAATTCAGGTTCACGAATTCCATTCCAAATCTCAAATCTGGCTTGTCCGAACCATATTTCTCCATGGCTTCGGCATAATCCATTCTTGGGAAATTGCCTTCAAATTCGATTCCTCTAACTTCTCTGAATAAATGTTTTACCAGGCCTTCGAAAGTATTTAGAATATCTTCCTGGTCTACAAAAGCCATTTCACAGTCTATTTGTGTAAACTCTGGCTGTCTGTCGGCTCTCAAATCCTCGTCTCTGAAACACTTCACAATTTGATAGTACTTATCGTAACCCGAGACCATTAACAACTGTTTGAAAGTTTGAGGAGATTGTGGTAAGGCATAAAACTCACCCGGGTTCATTCTGGAAGGCACAACGAAATCCCTCGCACCTTCTGGAGTAGACTTAATCAAATAAGGCGTTTCTACTTCCATGAAATCCACGGAATCCAAATATTTTCTGGTTTCTAGTGAAACTTTATGTCTTAATTTCAGCTTATCCTTTACTGGATTTCTTCTTAGATCAAGATAGCGATATTGCATTCTCAACTCCTCTCCACCGTCGGTTTCATCCTCAATTGTGAATGGAGGAACTTTAGAAGCATTCAGTAAAGTGATCTTTTCCATTCTCACTTCAATATCTCCAGTTTCCATTTCTGGATTCTTGGAATATCTTTCAATCACTTCTCCTTCAACCTGGATCACAAACTCTCTTCCGAAAGTCTTGATCTGCTCAAAAATCGAATCATCTACAGTTCCTTGCTCGGCAACCAATTGCGTAATTCCGTATCGATCTCTTAAATCAATCCAAGCAATATTTCCTTTGTCTCTAATCGTCTGAATCCAACCAGATAGAGTCACTTTTTCACCAATATTCGAGCTTCTTAATTCTCCACAAGTATGTGATCTGTACATAATATTCAATTTTGAGCTGGCAAAAGTAGGGATTTTGTTGAGGTTTTAGTGTCTTGATATCACGATTTTTTAAATCTAAAAATGAACAATAGTTGGACGCATAAATCCAGACGTCAGTTCTTACTTACAAGGAATTGCGTCCTCAAACTCATGCGAGCCATCGGTCCCTGAGCTTCAAATTCGAAATGAAATGGAGAATTTGGTAGTCGAAGGGGGGATTTTTTGATTATTCCCACTCGTTAGTTCCGTCCCGATAGTTATCGGGAGCAATCGGGACTAAAACGTATAAAGAACCTTTAACATCATACATGACGATAAACAAATAAGGATTGGTGCTCTTTTATCGAGTGCGACAAACTGCTCTTTTTTTACATTTTCTTTCGTTTACGACCGGTCCGGATTGCAAATCCGAACCAACGTTTAGAGATCCAACAACTTTTGAATTGTTTTAGGAGGAAGATCTTCCTTCAATTGTTCTAAGGAAACTGTATCCCCTCGCATGAAGAAGTGCTTCTTATCTTTCCCCAAAATCCCTAACTCTTCCGAAGTTTTGAAGGTCTTAATATCGGCGATTGTTTTGCCATTTCTTGGATAATAGACCGAGTCTTTATACAAAATATAGTTCCCATACATCCGAAAATCAGCAGGATCTTTGGCCCAAATATGGAAATAGCCGCCATCCGACATATCGTAATGAAAATAAATATGGTTTTTATCCCGATACATGTCCATTCCAAGATCTTCAAAGGACTCAATATCGATCACATTTTTGAGTTGAGTGGTGTCCTGCCAACCAAAGTGCGTCAAATACTCTTCTCTCACACCTTCATGTTTATCTGGATCCATCCCTTTATGCGCCAAAAAGGCTAAATCGCCCTCCTTATTTGTACAAAGTAAGGTGCCTACTTTCTTCCACCGCTTATTTTTACCAGGTTGAAAAGAATTCTTTTCGGAAGCGCAGGATAACAAGAGCGAAATACTAGTTATTGATATACACAATAAAATCCTCAAATCAACACATCTTCAAATTTTCAAATCAACCTACGGCGTAAACTTATACCCCACCCCTCTCACAGAGTGAAAGAACTTCGGTTTTTTCGGGTCCGATTCGTAATACTTTCTGAAATTCAGGATGAAATTATCGATGGTTCTGGAGGTCGGATACTTTTCTTCTCCCCAAACATGATCCAGAATCTCATCTCTTGAAATCACCTCATCAGGTCGAGAAACAATGTACTTTAATAGGTCACATTCCTTTTTCGTTAAGCCTACTTCTCCCTTATTGGTTTCGGTGGTGAAGTTTTTAAAATCTACTTCAAAAGAACCAATTTTAAACTTTTCTGGATCATTATCCGAATCTTTAATTGGACCAAGTAAAACTTGAACACGAAGCAATAATTCCTCCAAATCAAAAGGTTTGGGTAAATAATCATTC
>JAUICI010000027.1 GCA_030427935.1 Bacteroidia bacterium
AGAACCAGCACCAATGAAATTATTCGAGCTAGAACCTTGGAATGTAGTACCTCCGTCAAAACTATATGTATATCCTGGAGTACCTCCTGAAGCAAATACTTCAAACGAACCAGTTGTATTTCCGTTACAATCAACATCTACCGTAGTGATATTGTCTATCTGTAGAACTGGTGGATCAGTCAAGTTAAATGGGAATGTATGAGTACATCCATTATCATCAATAATCTCAGCCGTATGCGCGCCAGCTGACAAAGTGTTGAACACATTACTAGCTTGGGTTGCCCCGCCATCTACACTGTACAATATCGTTCCTACTCCACCAGAAATGGAAACAGTAGCTGTTCCATCAGCAGAACCGTTACAAAGTGGGTCAGTTAAAGCAACGCTTGTAATCAACGGAATCGGATCAGCAATTACATTGACGTTACCTGTTGCCGAACATCCAAATGCATCTTCTACAAGTACATTATGGTTTCCATTATCTACACCGTTAAAGACATTCGCCGCTTGACCAGCACCTCCATCAAGGAAGTAGGTCAGTGGTGCAGTACCACCGTTTCCAGTTGCAGTAATAACACCGTTTACAGCATCACATGTTTCATTAGATGTTGCCAAAGCCAAAGTAACCTCCGTTGGCTCATTGATAACAATAGGTTGAGTGATTGTACAACCATTATCATCTGTAACCGTTGCGGTATAGTTATTTGCACACAAATCAAAGATGGTATCATTAGACGTGAATACCAATCCATCTTGAGAATATGAATATGGTGTTACACCACCTTGAACATCAAAAGCAATCATACCAACACAAGCGTTGAAACAGCTATCATCAATTGGCGTAATTGCATTCGCAACCAAAGGTGCTGGTTCGTTGATCGTGACTGTAGATGTAATTGTACATCCATTTGCATCTTCAACATAAGCCGTATAGTTACCAGCAGTGATGTTTATGAAGTTGAAATTATTCGCCGGAGTATTAAAAGTTGTTCCATTGTCAATAGAATAATTTAATACACCAGTACCACCACCGGCTACAATCTGAATTGATCCAGTTGCATCACCATTACACAAAACATCAACTTGGTTAGTTGAAATTGTCAATTGTGGAGGATCTGTCAATGTCGCGTTTCCTGTAGTCAAACAACCATTTCCATCATAAACTTCAATTGTATAAGCCCCAGATCCCACTATAAATACATTTGCTGCCTGAGCGGCTCCACCGTTAATACCATAAGTAAGAGGTGCAGTACCCGTTGCAGTTATTGTAATAGTACCATCCAGAGAACCAAAACACAAAGGATCTACTTCTGCAATATTGTCTATGGTAGCGGCAGGTTCATCGATGATAATAATTGTTGCCGTTTCAAGACATCCATTATCATCCCTAACGACTACATCATAAGATCCTGCGAAATCAGTATAAGTATTTGCTGGACCGAAAGTTGCACCACCATCATAACTATATTCATAAGGAGCGGTTCCATCAGCAGCATTTACAGTTATCACTCCATTGTTTTGCGAACAAGTTGAGTTTGTAGTAGGAGCCGCAAATGTTAAATCAACAGGCTCATTGATTGTATAAGTATCTGTATGTTGACATCCATTATCATCTTCAACCAAGATATCATATGTTCCTGCAGGTAAGCCTGTGAAAGAACCTCCAGGTTGGAATGACACTCCATTGTCAACTGAATACAGAATAGGGGCTGTTCCACCAACTGCTGTAATATCGATTGTTCCATCACTAGAACCAAAACAAAGTGCATCTGTTCCAGTCACGTTCGTAATATCTAAAAGAGGTGGTTCTGTAATGTCTTCATTCGAAGAAATAACACATCCATTATCATCCGTAACATCCATTGTGTATGTTCCAGCAGCTAATCCTGTAAATGTATTGGTAGTTACTGGAGCTCCACCATTTAAGGAGTAATATATAGTCCCGGTTCCACCGTTAGCAACAACATTAATCTCACCTAGTAAATCACCATTACATGGATTATGTGTTAAAACAGTATTGTAATTCAAGGCGTTTGGATTTGAAATGTTAACCGTTGTAAATACAACACATCCATTATCATCTTGAACACCTACAGTATAGGTACCGTTTCCAAGGTTTGTATAAGTATTCGTCACAGGACCAGGTGAAGCTCCTACAGGAACGAAAGGACCACCATTGATATTATAATCAATTGTTCCAACACCACCCGACGCTTCAACGGTAATTTCTCCATCTGTATCTCCATTACAATCCAATCCAACAAATGTTGTATTATCAATTGTTGGCGCATCTGCAGACCCAACATTGATTACACCAGGCACAATACATCCTGAAGCATCTTGTACTTCAAAGTTGTATGTTCCAGGAGCTAAACCTGTGTAATTTGTTGTTCCATTGAATGTACCTGTCACTTGGAAATCATAAGTATATGGAGCACCTACACCACCTGATGCAGCTAAGGTAACCTCTCCATTGTTGAGTCCACAAGTTGCTTCAACAGAAACAGGATTCGGGATAATCTCAGCAGGCTCGTTGATAGTCTCATTTGAACTAACCAATAGACAACCTCCCGCATCTCTTACTTGAATATCGTAAACACCCACACATAAACCTGTTAGTGTATTTCCTAGTTGCCATGTTACACCACCATTTGACGAGTATTCATAAGGAGCAACACCACCTGACACAACGTTTACTGTAACAGTACCATCACAGGCATTGAAACACGAGTTATCTGCAGGTGTGAAGTTAACTGTTGAGTTATTTGGTTCCGTAATATTTACGGTAATATCATCTGTACATCCATTATCATCTTGAACATAGAAAGTATAAGTTCCTGAAGGAAGACCTGTAAAGTTATTTGAAGCTCCAAAAGTCACATTATCATCTGAATATTGGAATGGAGCTGTACCTCCTGAAATCACATTTACAAGAACAGACCCATCGGATGCACCATTACATGATACATCGGTTACTGTTGCATCTAGTACTGGATCTGGCTCATCAACAACGGTTACGTTCATATTGTCTGAACAACCATTTCCATCAGTCACAGCAAGTGTGTAAGTTCCAGCAGCGAGACCAGGGAAGATTCCCGTAGCATTTGGAGAACCACCATCAATTGTGAAGGTATAGTTTCCATCTCCACCAGTTGCACTAACATTAATCTCACCGTTTGCAAGTGAACAAGTAGAATTATTATTCAAATCTAAAGCGATATCCATCGGAGCTGGCTCATTAACAGTAACATTGTGTGTATGGATACATCCATTGTCATCCACCACATCAATTTGATATGTCCCTGCAGCTAATCCGTTAAATGTATTTGAAGCTTGAAGTGCTCCACCATCAATTGAATATTGATATGGTGCCGTACCATCCTGTGCTGTTACTACAACAGTTCCATCTGATGCACCATTACAACTCGCATCTGTTCCAACTGAAGAAGCTGACAAAGCCACTGGCTCATTGATTACATAGTTTTGGTTTACATTACATCCATTATCGTCTCGTACAACCACAGTAATATTTCCAGCACATAGGCCCGTAATTGGATTGTTCGTTGTGTAAGTTAAACCGAAGTCAGCACTGAATTCATAAGGTGGTGTTCCACCTGATGGATTAATCTGAATTTCACCATCACAAGCACCATTACAATTTACGTCTACTGGAGTAGCTGTAAAAGACACCTGTGTAGGTTGTGAAATTGTAAAAGTAACCGCATCCTGACATCCATTATCATCTTCCACTGTAACTGTGTGACTACCTGCAGATAGACCATTAAAAGTATTGGTCGCTCCAAAAGCACCACCATCAATTGAATATGTGATTGGAGCTGTTCCGCCTGCTGAAACAACAGTTGCCGATCCATCTGGAATACCAAAGCAAAGGGCATCTACGAAATTATCCAATGAAGCTGTTGGTCCAGCATCATCAGAAACTGTTACGTTTATAGTTTCTGTACATCCATTATCATCTTCAACAGTTACTGTATATGTTCCAGCTGCATAAGCTGTAAATACACCTGTAGCGTTTGTCGTTCCTCCTTCTGTAAATGTGTAAGGAGCCGTACCTCCAGTTGCAGAAATTGTGAAACCACCATCGGCTTGACCACAAGAAGAATTATTAACTGCATCAATTGCAGGTAAGATAACAGGTGGTTCATTTATTGTTATATTATCTTGATCAGGACATCCATTTGCATCTTCGACATAAATGGTATACGTTCCTGCTCCAACATTAAAAGTAGAAGTACCAGCAAAAGTAGTTCCATCTTGAGAATAGACATACCCCCCTGCACCGCCAACAGCTGATGCATTTATGGTTCCATTCGTTGCACCATTACATAAAGGATCTGTACCAACTAGAGAAATCTCAACTTCGGTTGGTTCTGTAATCGTAATTGTAGCTTCAGCTGTACAGGAACTATTATCGGTAATTTCTACAGTATAAGTTCCAGGACACAATCCTGCCGCCGTTTGGTTTGTTTGTCCAGCAATAGGTGTGCCAGCTGCGACACTATTACCAGTATACCACTGATAAGAGAATGGCGCTACTCCTGTTGGGTTAGCGGTACCTTGTCCGTCGCATGGTGCATTATTTTGGTTACACGTTAAATCCGCAGGAGTTGCCGTTGTTGTACAACATGTTGGCCCAGGATTTATTGTAAATGAAGTATCCGAAGTACATCCCGCGTTATCAGTAATTGTAACTGTATATAAACCAGGAGCTAAATTCGTAAAACTTGTGAGTCCTGCAGAAGCCTGTGTTTGATCATAACCAGCTGGTCCTACAAGATTAACAGAATAATTTGGTGTTCCTCCGTTTGCAGTAATTGAAACTGATGCGTCGTTATCTCCCATACAAGCTTCTTCCGTTATTGCTACTCCAGGAGTTTGCACTCCATCAACAACAATTGTCACTTGTGTCGTAACCGTGTCATCCACACCATTTGTATAGTGAACGGTATATGTTGTCGTTACGGTTGGGTTCACTAGGTTATCCGGAGAATCTGGGAAACCAGGAATATGTTCCCAGTCATAGAAATAAGGCAAACATGCGTCTGCATTAATTGTTACCTCATCTAGCCCCCAGTGGTCAAAACCTGTACCTGACGACCCCCATTGATACCATCTAATTTGAGTAGAAGGTGTCCATGCTCCTGGAGGTACTTGCGAACAATACTGTTGCCAAGTGGTAAATGGAGTTTGTCCAGTTGCCCCAGGGCTATTCACCCCATTTCCGGGGTAAGTCGTAATTAAATCTCCGACCGGAGCAAAATACATAAAATCATTCCATCCCGAACAATCTGCATTTGACCATTGTACAGACACCCCTTCATCATATTCATCGGACCCTTCACAAGGCGAGACATCTCCTGAAGCTTCTGGCTCCATTTTAAGATAAAAACAAATTTCACCTCCACATCTCAAATCCAACGGAGCCGTAATTAATTCTCTAGGAGCAGCAGTTCCTGAACCAAACCATAAATGGGAACCATTTGGACCCGGTCCACAAGGGTTATCATATTGGGCTCCACCAGGTGTTGTTTGCCAACCTGGTCCAGGAGTACCGTTATTGAAATCGGAATTCAATACTGGCACAAAATCCTCACCCAAAGCAGACAAGTTTACAGGACCACCACCACAAGGTAAATTATAGACATCCGCACTTGCAGTTAATGTTGCTGAAGAACCAGCCCCCGGGCTGGTTGGACATGAAGGACAAAAACAACCTCCACAATCAATCCCAGATTCCCCTTGGTTTTGAATCCCGTCCGAACAAGAAGGGATTACTCCACAAGAAATATTGATTGTGAACCCAGCTCTTGTAACCGAACCATCCGTATCAAAATAAATTGTTATACACTCTTGCGAGCTTACAATTTGAGGTGGCATAGTTGTACCAGTATACACCCCTAATACAGGTGCTCCAGTATTCGTTCCATCATATATAGTAATATCGTCATAATTATTCTCTAAGTTAAATTGGGTAAAATCCAAAATAACTCCTTGACCAGGAATACCGGAACAAATGGTTAAAGTGGCTTCTACATTGTTATTGTAATTCCCACCTCCATCTGTAACTGTACCCGAACAGCCTGTTACAGTTTGGTTGTAATTATCAACCATCGTATATGTCTGCCCAAATGCGCTTCCGAAGAAGGTAAGCGAGACAACCAGTAAAGCAAATAGTTTATTCATTTCGTGTCAAATTAGAATCAGGTGAATTATTGAATTTTTTTCTTTTCAAACGAGAAATTGGCAATCTTTAAATCGGTCAACTCCCTCGCTTCAACAAGTTTAAATTTGTGAAACACATCCAAAGGTCCTCTTCTTGAATCAGGCTTACACTTACCTTCCTTGGAAGCGCCTTTTGGAATGCCTACAACTTTCAGATTTTCTTGATCATAATTTCCACAGTTTATGCATTTACCATCCATATACTGCTCATAATAAAATGAAACCTCTGCATCGAAACTGTTCGTATTTTCAATTTTGATAATTGCCCAAGACTGAGGCTGGACATTATTAAACTCACAATCCGTGTACTTCATATAAAAGTCAAACCCTTGTTCAGAGTGAAATTTTTGCCAGTCTTGTGAGAATAAATTTGGTATAGCCAGAAAAGCCACACAAACTAGGAGGAATTTAGTTGTAGTCATAATCACTGTTTTAATACTTTTACACATTTAACGCATATAATCAATATGGGTTGCCTGCATAATAAAAATTATTTTTTGTACTCTAGTACCCAGGCTTTTGGATATCCTGAATCCCAAACATTTTTGAGAATGTCTAAACAGGGACCTTTTTCTGTAGAGTATTTCAAAATAACGTAGTTCAATTCGTTTCTTTCATTGAAAATAATTCTCCCATCGGGAAAATCTTTATTCGTTTCATTTAGAACATTTTCAGCTCCTGACTTTTGCCAAAAAGCCCCAACAACAACGTAGTATCCAGCTGGAGAATCTCCACCTGCCAATTCAACAAATTTATCTTCGCTTACAGATCGAATAGAATTCTCTAACTTTTCATCGTATTGCGTAGTATCTTCTTTTGGGTCACCAAGATTCGAAATCTTCTCTGTCAACAAAATCTCAATTTGTTTATTCTTTCTATCAATTTCTTTCTTCAGCTCAATATTTTCGTAGTACCAAGTTGAATCGACTACCTCTTTGTTCTTTCTTTGGAAAGTATAACCCAGCATGAACTCATGATTCATTGCGGAATAATGCTGCTTTAAAGACCCAATGATATACTCATAAGAATAACCAATTTGAACCCTATCCAAAATCGAAAAACCAAGATTGAAACTTATTGCATAATCGGATTTATAGGTTGCCGAGAACCACCCCAACTTTGTCCACTCCAACATAATAGACCCATCATATTGAATTGGCGCCCCTGGAATATATCTCACCATGAAGTCAGGAGTTAGTATTAACGATTGATCTTTAAGAAACTTGGCATCATAAGCCACATTCGCCATTATGTGTCTTGCCAAACGATAAAACCCTCTTGTATTCTGGTCAGAATAATTGATCTTATTCCCAATTACTTGAGGAACAGAAATCCCAATTCTCAGTCCTTGTTCCCAATGATAAAGCAGCCCTACATCCAGACTACCACTGAGTCTATTGTCACCCATATTGGCCATATAGGGATCGGCCTGTTGCATGACCAAAATACGGCTCATATCGATATTATTGTGCAACATACTCCCTGTTGCTCCAAGTGCTAAATGATGTTTTTCGGCTAATCTGATGCTGTATTTCAATCCAAGCTTGGCCCCCAATTGCTTCTGAAGTCCACTTGCGTATTGATACAATTCCACACCAAAGCCCAGTTGATCCAAAAACATTTTCCCATCAACGGTTAAGTAATGATTGTAAGCACCTCCATCAAAACCAGCAAACCTTTGATTTCTTACGATATAAGCATTTACCGTATTCTTGAACCCATAATAAGCTGGGTTAAAAACAGCTGGGTTTCTTAAATTGTGATTATAGAATGGCACTTGTTGCGCATTCAATTCAAAAATTGATATAAAAACTAATGCTATTGTTAATAGAAATCTATTCATCCCCTACTATCGTTATCGTCCCTTTCCTCTCACTATCGTATACACCTAAACGAACCCAATAATAATAAGTTCCATTTGGCAATCGATTTCCATTGTAGGTTCCATCCCAATCATTTTGATAGGAGTCGCTCGAATAAATTTCTTGACCGTAGACATTCCATATTTTGACCTGCGTCCCGACTAATGAATTGACATCCGTAATTGCCCAAGTATCATTTATGCCATCGCCATTTGCTGTTATCATATTGGTTATGATAATGGAGTCCTCATCCGGAACTGGAGGTACCAAAAAGACAGTGACCGTATCCCAATTCATGCAACCATTAGTACTCATGGCATAATACACATAATCTGTTTGAACAATTGGTCCAGCCAATGGAGTCTGCGACAAGGAATCATCCAGTGTTAAACCGGGCGACCAGACCCAAGCTGCTCCTCCTGTGGCATACAACTGCGCCGAATCTCCAATTGCAATAGTGGTATCTGGGCAAATTGTGATCACAGGTGCATTCTGAATAACCATCGTAATGGAATTTGACGAATCAGCTGGACAAACCCCATTTTGTATCACTACTTGAAAATCAGAATCAGTAGTCATATTTGAAATAACCAAAAAAGTATCGGTAACCCCCAAGGAGGTCCAGGTTCCTGTGCTATCAATTAACCAATCCAAAATTGTTCCATTATTACCACTTAGAAACAGAGTATCCGAATTAGGACCGGAGCACAAAGTATCATCCTGCAACAAAGTCCCAGGAATCGTCAATTGATCAATAACCACAACAGCGGTATCCGATGTATCTTGTGGGCATACTCCATTTGTAACAAAATATCGATAAATGGTTTGTTGGGTGAGATTATTGTATTGGACTGAATCGGCTACACCCATCGACATCCAGCCACCACCATCATTATATTCCCAATCATCAATATTTCCAAAAACTCCATTAGAAGCAATCCATCCTGCATTCGTTCCGGTACAAACCGTGTTACTTCCAGAAGTAGTTCCCGCTATCGAAACGGAATCTACAAAAATGGTATCCATAGTAGAAGTATCATTGGGACAATAAGCACTTGTTCGAATGACCCGGTAATAGGTTTCATACTGGACATTCCAGTAATTCAATGAATCCAATAATGGATTGGTAGCCGAAGCCCATCCACCAGAAACAGCATTATAATATTCCCAATCTTGCACCCAACCATTCAAATAATTGCCATGATAGAGTGTTCCTGAATTACCTGACTGACAAACTGTTGTACCCCCTGTAATATCTCCAGGAGTTATAGTACAAGAATTAATGAATTGATAAGCAAAAGTATCGTTAGAGTTATCCGGATCATTAAAATAACTAACCGTTGTCACAATATCGAAAGTATCATCACAAGCAGATAAATCAGGGTACACGTTGGTAAAAGTAAACTGCCATATTCCAAGAACACCAATAGAGGCTGGAATGGAATCTACAACAAAGGGTCCACCATTAATAGAGAAACTGATGTACGTTTTCTGACCAAAGGCTGTAGGTTGCGGTCCATTGTTCCGAATAAAAACACGCATGGTGTCATTTGGATCACCCGTATCACAACCAGACAAAGGATTCGTCCAAGTTGGGATTAATGTGACCTCCATGTCGCTCTGTGCCGAACTAAATAGGGAAGTAAGAACGAGTCCAAAAAGTAGTAAGTATATTTTCATACTATACATATTAATAAGCAAAATTTCACAAAAAAACTAAGACTACAAAATAATCCAAGGTATTTTATTCTGCGAACAGACAAAATCCTTAGACTAAGTCTAATATTAAGACGATAACCTTGCTCTATTCGTTGGTTTTGAACATAGAATATTTTTGCAAAACCTAATCATGCGTTTTTATTAATTTAAAAAATTATTTTCGATTTAACAAATTTTTATTCCAGCCAGGAATTTTAATGGAATTATTATTTTTGCCTTTATGGTAAATCAGGATCAGATAAAAGAGCTGGAGAAAAGAATTGAGGAATTGAATTCGTATCTAAAGATCGAGGAAAAAATTGCTCAGATTAAAGAGGATGAGTTGAAATCACAAGATCCTGAATTCTGGGATGATCCAAAAAAAGCCGAGTCTTTGCTCAAAGTGATTAAGGGGAATAAATTCTGGGTGGATTCTTACGATAAGATGAAAACCAATTTGGATGACATTCAAGTGCTGATTGAGTTTCACTCAGAGGGTGAAGCTGATGAATCCGAAATTGATAGCTTGTATGAAAACACGCTCAATGAATTAGAGGATTTAGAGTTGAAAAACATGCTGTCCTCGGAAGAAGATCAGTTAAACGCGGTATTGCAGATAACGGCTGGTGCTGGAGGAACCGAGTCTTGTGATTGGGCATCCATGTTGATGCGAATGTACATCATGTGGGGAGAAAAAAATGGCTATAAAGTAAAAGAAATCAACTATCAAGCCGGAGATGTGGCGGGTGTAAAAACCGTTACCCTTGAATTTGATGGCGACTGTGCTTTTGGCTACCTCAAAGGCGAAAATGGTGTGCATAGATTGGTGCGTATTTCTCCGTTCGACTCGAATGCAAAAAGGCATACCTCCTTTGCAAGTGTTTATGTTTACCCTTTAGTCGACGATAGTATCGAAATCCATGTGAACCCTGCTGATTTGGAATGGGAAACCTTCAGATCTGGTGGTAAAGGTGGTCAAAATGTAAACAAAGTAGAAACGGCAGTTCGTCTGCGTCATGCTCCTTCTGGAATCATTATTGAAAACTCTGAATCCCGGTCTCAACTTGGAAATAAGGAAAAGGCTATGCAGCTTTTGAAATCCCAATTATATGAGATTGAATACCGCAAAAAAATGGAAAAACAGCAGGAGATCGAAGCTGGCAAGAAAAAGATTGAATGGGGATCACAAATCCGAAACTATGTCATGCATCCCTATAAGCTTGTGAAAGATGTAAGAACTGGACATGAAACCGCTCAGGTAGACGATGTCATGAACGGTGAAATTGATGAATTCTTAAAGTCTTTCTTGATGACATTTTAGAAAATTACTATCTAGACACCATGATGTTCCCACCCCTTTTAACGGTTCTTCCAAGGACATCGGTTCCTTTAACGATATATGTGACAACTTGTTGAGGAACTGGGTTTCCATTAAAAGTACCATCCCAACCAATTTTTTGATCCGTTGTTTCAAATAGTTTTCTTCCCCAACGATCAAAAATCTTAAATTCAAAATTGGATAAACGAGGTCCCATCACAAAAACTCGATCATTGTTTCCGTTTCCATCTGGCGAAAATATATTTGGAATATAAACTTGCATCTCTCCATCAACAGTAATTGTTACCGTATCTGTATTCATACAACCATTCTCATCCGTACCGGTTACCACATAATTTGTGGTTTGAGAAGGTACCGTATAAACCAAGTTACAATTTGATGATTGACAAGTCACACTTGGCGACCAAGAATAATCAATTGCACCATCTGCCCACATCGTAACCTCTCCTCCTAAACCTGTTGTTTGATCATCACCTGCAGTAACGATTGGCAAATCAAAAACAATAACATTAATTGTATCACAAGCTGTTCCACAAGCTGGATTTGTGAGACAAACCGTATATTGCTCGTCAGCAGGTGGACCTAAATAGATACATTCAGTTGTCGGGCCATGATCCCATTGAATTTGATCCGGCGGGAAAATCCCATTGTTTTCAGCACAAACTTGAACTGAATCTCCAATACAAATAGACACAGAAGGTACAACCGTAATTGAAGGATCTTCAAACGTTGTCACGACAATACAACTATCAGGACCTGTACAGCCATTCAATGTTTCGTTGGCACAATAAGTTACTTGACCCACCGTAAGTGTTGGCGTTAAAGTATTTCCGACCGTACCATCACTCCATGTAATAACTCCACCAAAACCTGGAGTTGCCGTTAATGCAGTTGGAACATCACCCGTACAGTAAGCCGTATCTCCTGAAACAGCTGGAGCCGTTGGGGTTGGTTTTAAAGTAACCGTTACCATCGTGGAATCCCCAGTACACGTACCATTATCTTCTTTTGCATAAAATACATTTGGTCCAACCACTAAATTTGAAGGGGTAAAGGAAGTTCCAGTTCCAACCTGCTGTGTTCCGTCTGTCCACAAGATCGTTCCACTTGGAGCTGGGGTAACCGTTAAGGCCGTGTAGGTATCACCTTCACAATATTCTGTAGTTCCTGTAACGTTTGGTGCAACTGGAATTGGTAAAATCGTTAAAATAACTTCATCTACTGCTCCGCCACAGCCATCGGGTATAGAAAATTCTTGTGCATAAATTGTAACCGTGGAAGTATAGCCTTGGGTATTTGGGTCAAATGTATTTCCGTTCCCAATAGCCAAAGTTGTATCTCCAACATCCGCTTGATTATCCCACCAGAAAACAGACCCACCATTCACAGACGTCGCTACTAGGTCGGCCATGTTATCACCTAAGCAATACGTTGCACTAGCGCCAATATTGACATTAGGTAATGGAATCTCGTTAATTGTAGCTGAACCATAAACATTTCCTGGACATCCATTCGCTGTTATGGAAGTTGGTGTAATTGTTCCACCTTGACAAATTTGTAAGGTAAATGGGTTCTGTGTAATCCCTGTTTGATTTCCTCCAGTATAAGAGAAATCATAAGGCGCTTCCCCTGTAAAAGTGAAAGTAATATCTGTACATTCACCCTCACATATCGTTGCATCACCTGTTAAGGTAACAGAAGCCGTATCATAGGTCATAACCATTACCGTATCTGTAACAACACAACCCGTTTGGTTATTCGTAATCTCAATCTCAAATTCTCCCGATGGGTAATCCACAGTTACATTGCTCCAATCTGCTGTTGCAGGACCACCCGGGTTCACAACTGGATTGGAAACATCTGTCCATTGGTAAGAATAAGTTGTGGCTGTAATACCACAATCTACGGTGAAGTTATCCGTAATATCACCTGTGACTGTTCCTGGGGGAACGTCGATGATTACATTATTCGTAGGATCCGTTAGAGTGTAATAAATTTCCGCACCAAAAACTCCGGCATAATTAAAATTGATATCGATATTGGCTCCGTCAGGTAAATCCAAATCAACAAACTCTTCCCAGCCAGCACCACCGCAACCAACGTTTGGTGGAGAATACGTTCCGTATAGGTTTCCATCTACGAAAACTTCAATTTCGGACCCTGCCCAGCCATCACAGAATTGATCACCCATCATCAATACATAATTACAAGAAGGAGGAACAAAAAAGACTGCCTCCGAAGTGAGATTAACTTGTTCTCCCGGACATACCGTATCCTGATCTGCTCCAGAAATAATTTCAAAACCTACTCCAATCTCCAAAGTATCGGAACCAACACAACCTGTTGCATCTTCAGATTGAACAACAACTGTATGCGTTCCTGGAGTTGCAAATGTATGCTGAACTGTTTGAGCATTCGACCCATGCATAACACCATCGAAATACCAGACATAATTTACAATTGGAAAGAAAGAAAAAGAAGATGCTGTAAAATCCATTACAGTATTCTGACAGTTCACCAAACTATAATCAATTTCATTGCAGTTAGCTAAACAAACCGTTTGTGTATTTGAAATGGAAGCTGCAGTAGGAGTTGATCCTGTCCACCCCCATTTTGCAGTTGAAGTTCCCAATTCAGTTTGAAGATCAACTGTAAAAGTTTGAGTATTCCCATCAACTGTGACATTCAGTGTATTAACACCATCGTAATCTATTTCTACCTTGTGATCTAATCCGTCTTCGATATTGGAAACGCCACCAATTAATGGGTGTCCTGCCTGATATAAATTATCTGATGTGAAATCATGTGCAATATGTCCATTTTTCATTAGACCTAAATGGTCCACTCCATTATCATTATTACCACACCCACATTCAATATGCGAATATCGGGTATCAAATTCGACATGAACCTCATTGGCCACTCCACCGATACCTAATCCCCACTGCCCATTTCCAAGAGTATATCCTCCTCCAGCCTGAAGAGAAAATGTCATCCCATCACCACCAAAGTTGTCATCTCCAAAATTTACCGAAAATTTCAAATTGAATGGACTAGTTACGTCAATCGCTGTATTCTCATAAAATCCACCAATTTGGCCTCCTGAACTGTCTGTCAGTTGATAACAACCACATTGCGAAGCCGATGGTATCGCATCACCCAATGTAATTATCTGACCAATAGAAATATTTGGTAGAAAAACTAAACTCAGTAGTAAAGCAAGTATGTGAATATACTTTGTCATTTGCTTGTAACTTGTGTCATAAATAAACGCTTTTTATTGCGTTAAGTTGCTTCTAAGTACGTTAGGTCTGTGTTAAATGTTTCATATATATAACGTAAATTTGAAGGATAAGTTAACAGGAAATCAAAAAAAATGGAACTAATTCACAACCCAAGATGCTCGAAAAGCAGACAAGCTAAGGAATTATTGGAAGAAAAGGGCATCGATTTCGAAGTGAGAGAATACTTAAAAAATGAGCTTTCCGAAATGGAACTATCAGAGATCTTAAATAAACTTGGAAAAGAACCTCAGGATATCCTGCGAAAAGGAGAGGCCATTTTTAAAGAACAATTCAAAGGAAAAGAGCTTTCCAGAGCAGAATGGATCAAAGCAATGGTCGAAAACCCAAAACTCATTGAACGACCTATTTTGATTAGCGGCAACCAAGCTATTGTCGGAAGACCTCCTGAGGATGTTTTGAAGATTATTTAATTTGTTTGGATTTTTAGACCGCTTCGCTCCAAGATAATAGATCACTGCGTTTATGGACTTTGGAGTGCGGATTAATTTGTAGTCCAGCTTTTTGCTTCATTAACTAGGGAGATAGTTGATCTAAATTTAGATTTTAGATTACTGAGCCTATGGACAAAATGATTTTGGAATTATTCATTTTTCATTTTTAATTATTCATTCAAATTCTCCTATATTTGCCCAAAAATTAAAGGATGTCGGATAAAATTAGTACTTCAAATGCACCGAAGCCTGTTGGATTGTATCCACATGCCAGAAAAGTAGGTAATCTGTTGTTTTTATCAGGTGTTGGACCAAGAGTAGCTGGATCGGATTCGAATGATTCGGGTGTACCTGGTTTGAAACTGGATCACAATGGAAATTTTGAAGAATTTGATTTTGAAGCCCAATGTCGAAGTGTATTTGACAATGTGAAAATCATTTTGGAAGACGCTGGCTCCTCTTGGGAAAATTTAGTTGATGTGACTGTTTTCCTTGTACACATGAAGAGAGATTTTAAAGTGTACAATAAAGTTTATGCTGAGTATTTTAAAGATAATCAGCCTTGTAGAACGACAGTTGAAATCAACTCCTTACCTACTCCGATTGCGATTGAATTAAAATGCATTGCTACAATAGATTAAAATTATGATTGGATTTATTTTAAGAACCTTATTAACCCTTTCTTCCTTGTTTTTTACTTTCTGGTTTTTTTATACCGGATTTTGGGGATGGGGAATTACAATGATTTTCGTTTCGGCGGTATTCGTTTTGAGTTATTTCAGAAATGAGAATATCATTTTAGCTTTAAACCATATTCGAACTGGGAATACAGAAAAAGCAATAAAGAAATTGGATCGAATTAAGAATCCGAATTTCCTCATCAAAACACAAAGAGCTTATTATTACTATCTGAGAGGACTCTCTGGAGCACAAGCATTGAGTATGGGAGAAACTGAAAAACATTTCAGAAAAGCACTTTCAATTGGGCTTCGAACAGATCAGGATACAGCAGTTGCTAAAATGAATGTAGCTGCCATGTGTATGGGTACTGGTCGAAAAAGAGAGGCAAAAACTTTACTTGCTGAAGCTAAGAAATTGGATAAAAACGGAATTCTTGCGGAACAAATCAAAATGCTGAACCAAAGAATGGCCGCAACAGGCTCCAAAAATCAGATGAGAATGGCTCAGATGATGAAAGGGAAGAAGCCGAAGATGAGATAAGGGTCGCAAGCGACGGTGCCGAGTTGCGAGGGGCGAGCAAGAGTAGAAATTTGTTTAACGTCTATTTTCTATTGTCCATCCTCTATCATTCTTTTTTTCAATTAATCCTTATATTCGGGCTGCTTTAAATTATTCTATAATGAAAATTTTGACTGTCTTATTCGTGGCTTTGTTCACTTTGAACATTCATGCCCAAGAATTATCTCATGAAGATTACGAAAAAGAAGAAGTGATGATCCCCATGCGAGATGGAATCAAATTGCATACGACCATCTACTCGCCCAAGGATAAAAGCAAAAAATATCCTGTCATTATTCAAAGAACCCCCTACAGTTGTGCACCCTATGGTGATGAAATGCCAAAAGTGATTCACTACAACCAAGAACTGGTAGCCTCAGGTTATATTTTCATCATTCAAGACATGAGAGGTCGATGGAATAGTGAAGGGAAATTCGAAAACACGAAACCACCTTATCATTATTGGGACAAAAAAGCAACTGACGAGGTCACGGATAGCTTTGACACTTTCGATTGGATCAAAAAGAATTTAAAAAAGTACTTCAATGGGAATATTGGTCAGATCGGAAATTCCTATTTGGGTCATACAGCTGTTGTAAGTTCAGTTTCTGGTCACCCCAACTTGAAATGCGTTTTAGGCATGGCACCAGTAACCAATTTTTATTTTGAAGACTTCAACCGCTATGGACTTTATGGATTGAATTATGCGCCCGTAATGGATGTATTCGGGATACAGAAAGAAGGGCCTACAACTAAGCCTTGGTATAATGTGGTCAACAAGGAGTTTTTTCATGATTTAGAGGAAGGAATTAGTGAAGACTATTATCCATATTTTCTTGAGAAGAAATCCCTTAAAAACTTGGATGCAGTCATAGATTCGAATAATTTCTTTTGGAAAAATATTAAGGCGCATCCGAACTACGATGAATACCGACAAAAACGAAATTGGATCGAATATTTGAAAGATGCCAAATGCCAGACCCTAATTGTAGGCGGATGGAATGATGAGCAGAATTTATATGGGATTGTGAATGCTTTCATCCGAATGGATTCAGCGGCAGAAAGTTCAAATGTGAAATTATGCCTCGGTCCTTGGTCACACGGCCATCCGCAAAGAAGAGATGAACAGTATTATTTGGGAGATATTTATTATGGAAAAGATCTTGCAAAAAACTACCAGCGGAATGTCGAGTTTAAATACTTTGAATACCATTTGAAAGGGAAAGGCTCAGAACTTCCTTTTAAGGCCAGAGTATTTGATACAGGAAATAAGAAATGGGTCAATTTTAAAGCAAATCCATTCCAATCTAAAAATTATCGAAAATATTACTTGAACTCGAATGGTCAATTGGGCACAAAAGCCTCGGATCAAAAACTATCATTCACTTATTATTCCGACCCCAATAAACCGGTGCCATATATTCAGGATGATAATTTTGCGATCATGGCTCCCAAGAGGTGGATGACAGATGACCAAAGGCATTGCTCTAAGCGTCCAGATGTTTTGACTTTTAGTTCTGAAGTTTTGGAAAATGATCTTGAAATCAAAGGTAAAATTCGGGCTTTATTAAAATTTGCTACGGATCATCAGGATGCTGATTTGTATGTCAAAATTATCGATGTATTTCCAATGGATCGAAAACCTGAAAAAGAAGATTTAGAGGGTGTGAAAATGAATGGATATCAGCATTTAGTTCGAGCTGGATATATTCGAGGTCGCTATCGAAATAGTTTTGAAAAGCCTGAGCCATTTGAGCCTCTGATCAAAACCGAAGTTGAAGTTCCTTTGATTGAAGTTTTTCACACTTTCAAAAAGGGACATCGAATCATGATACAAATTCAATCTTCCATGTTTCCTCTATTTGATTTAAACCCTCAGAAGTGGGTTGAGAATATCTATGAAGCAGATGAGTCGGATTTCGAGCCTGCTTTTCACACTGTTTTTGGAGATTCGGAGTTTTGGTTTCCGGTGGTTGAATAGGTGGGGTCCTAAGTTCTAAGTTCTAAGTTCTAAGTTGATTTAGGGAATATATTGGTTTTTGTGGGTGTCTCATTAAAAATCCCGTCCCAACTGAGATCGGAAACGGGATTTTATCAACCCAAATTCTTCGCGAATTGTTAATTTGAATTGGGTTAACTACTTTTTTCTTGGGTGAATAACCCGGGAATGAATTCGCGGGTTATTTGTTTAGGAGTTCGTTTTAAAACTCTCTTTGATTTTTTTTCTGATAGACATAATCCACTTCCACTTCCAGATCAAAATCATCAAAGTAATTAGGATTCCCGGCCATGCGTAAGTCAATTGAACTAATACATCTAAAATTGCATTCCAACCAGCTTCAAATCCGTTTGATGCCCGATCTGTAAACTTCTTTTGTCTCTCAACCTCATCGAGATCTACTCCTTCTTCGTAAATAGTTAAATAGATAGTGGAGAAGTTTACTTGGTTTTTGAGGTATCTTAATCTTCCTTCTTTGGCTTCGATCTCTTCTTGAATTCTTCTCAATTTTTCCTCGGTATCCAATACTTCGGCAACTGTTTTTGCTTTGGATCTTAAAATTTCCTCATAGCGTTTCTTGACTTCGATTTTGGTTTTCAATCGAGTTTGAATGTCTACATATTCTTCAGTTACATCTTGAGAAGTCACTCTTTTATAGTCCACTTTTTCTCCAGTAAGTGAAAGTTCCGTTAGCACATCATCAAAATAAAGATTGGGTACTCGAATGGTAATTTCTGAATAGAAATGGTTTCTGTTTTTCGATTGATTCATATCTGAAATGTAAGCACCCTTTGTTTTCAAAATCGATTGAATCTTGTTTGTTGTCATATCCACATCATCCACCTGAAATTTCATATTGGCCGTTTTAATGATTCGGGCATCAATTTTTTCTTTAGGAGCTTCTAGTTTTTGTTCCAAAACATCATCTTCTCCCCCTTCGTTGTCTTTATTTTTAGAAAATGCTGAAGTTGGACTAACTTTCTTCATTTCCGCGGTCATTTCCATGGGTTCATTTTCGGAATAGCCTCCAGCTACATTCTCTTCTGCATAGTCGGCATTTGCGACTTCTTTATTCGATTTGTCGTCTCTCATTTCCATATCTGCTCCTCCACAAGAGAAAAGAATGGCTGCGATCGATAATAACATGATTTTCTTCATCTGAGTAATTTTTTGGGTTTATAATTACTCGTCCGTACAAGGAGGTAAATCGGTGGTTCAGGCTTTTAACTTTTGTTAACAGTGTGTTAGGTTTCTTAGTTAATCTGTTGTTTTGTTTATTAGTTGAGTAGGTGCAATAAAAAAAGCCCTGACGAAAACGCCAAGGCTAAACTTTAAAATATTTTGAAAAGAGGACTACTCTTCGTCTTTATCTTCTTCTAAGACTTTCTTTGGTCTTAACATATCAAAAGCACCTAAAGTTACCCAGTAAGGAATAGCTACAGTTGCTAGAAAAATCAATACCCAGAATGCCATAAAGAGTATGAAAAAAAAGATTGCGATACCAAATCCTGTCATCTTATTTTATTTAAATTTGTTCGAAAATCAGGTGTAAAAATAATAAAATAATCAAATAATAAAAATATTATGGAGTACAGAATTGAAAAGGATACCATGGGAGAGGTAAAAGTACCTGCAGACAAGTTGTGGGGAGCTCAAACGGAAAGATCCAGAAACAATTTTAAAATCGGACCCGAAGCGTCTATGCCTCTGGAAGTTGTCTATGGTTTTGCCTACTTAAAAAAGGCTGCGGCATATGCCAATTGTGAATTAGGAGTACTTCCTGAAGAAAAAAGAGATTTAATTGGAAAAGCTTGCGATGAAATTTTAGCAGGGCAACATGACGATCAATTTCCATTAGTTATTTGGCAGACTGGTTCTGGAACACAATCCAACATGAATTGCAATGAGGTTATCGCGAATAGAGGTCACCAAATCGCGGGAAATGTAATTGGAGAAGGAGAAAAAACTTTACAGCCAAATGATGATGTAAACAAATCCCAATCTTCGAACGATACTTTTCCTACTGGAATGCATATCGCTTGTTATAAAATGGTTGTAGAAAAAACGATCCCTAGTGTTGAGAAACTTAGAGATACTTTAAAAGCAAAATCAGAAGCTTTTAAGGACGTGGTTAAAATTGGAAGAACACACTTAATGGATGCAACACCATTGACTTTAGGTCAAGAATTCTCTGGTTATGTTTCGCAGTTGGATCATGGACTAAAAGCATTAAAAAACACTTTGGCGCATTTATCGGAGTTGGCCTTGGGTGGAACCGCGGTTGGTACAGGACTCAATACGCCTAAAGGATATGATGTGGTTGTTGCTAAATATATTGCTGAATTCACAGGTTTGCCATTTGTAACTGCCGAAAACAAATTTGAAGCTTTGGCCGCACATGATGCAATTGTGGAAACACATGGGGCTTTGAAACAATTGGCTGTTTCATTGAACAAGATCGCCAACGATATTCGATTGATGGCTTCTGGACCAAGATCTGGAATCGGAGAATTGATTATTCCTGCGAATGAGCCAGGATCTTCGATCATGCCTGGAAAAGTAAATCCTACCCAAGCAGAGGCCATGACTATGGTTTGTGCTCAGGTTATGGGTAATGATGTTGCAATTACAGTTGGAGGAACTCAAGGGCATTATGAACTGAACGTATTTAAACCAATGATGGCCTACAATTTATTACAGTCGGCAGAATTGATCGGTGATGCATGTGTTTCATTCAACGATAATTGCGCAGAGGGAATCGAACCAAACAATGAAAGAATCGATGAGTTGATGAACAAATCATTGATGTTGGTGACAGCTTTAAATACAAAGATTGGTTATTACAAAGCTGCTGAAATCGCAAATACAGCTCATGCAAATGGAACTACATTGAGAGAAGAAGCCGTTCGACTTGGATATGTTCCAGAGGAAAAATATGATGAATGGGTGGATCCTAAGAAAATGACGGGGTCACTTTAATGAAAAATTAAGAATGAAGAATTAAAAATTATTTGACTGGGTTCATACTAGGTCGAATATAGATATAGAATCAGGTCGGGGGAACTCGACCTTTTTTATTCGCTGAAAATTTAAGTGAAGGTGAATTTTAATTTTCTGCGTGTAAGGTATTGATAAACAGTTCGACAATAATAGCAAGAACTAAAAAACTGCAATGAAAAAAATTATCTTTTTACTAGCACTACTTATTGGAATTGAATTGAATGCGCAGCTGCCTGATGGTTCTACTGCTCCGGATTTTACTTTGATTGATGTGGTGGATAGTAATTCCTATACGCTTTATGATTATTTAAATGCTGGGAAAACGGTATTTGTAGAAGTTTTTGCCGCACATTGTGGTACTTGTTGGAATTACCATAATACGAATCGCATGAAAAACATGTACAATATGTACGGTCCTGATGGAACGGATGAAATCATGATTTTTGCCTTGGAATACGATCAATGGAATCATTGGGATGCTTTTATCGGGAATGGTCCAGCTTGGGTGACTCAAGGGAATTGGATTGATGGGACGCCCTACCCTATCTTCAATGTCGAAGATCCAGATCGAACGATATTTACAGATTATCAAGTTCCTTACTATCCTTTGGTTTATAAAATATGTCCTGATAAAAAAACCGAGTGGATTTCTACTCAATTGGATGAAACGGCACTTTATCAAAAAGTTCAGGATTGCGCTACGCAACTTTCTGTAGATCAAGAAGTATTGGAAGGTCGAGTTTATATTGATCAGCTAAATAAGAATCTGGTTATTGATCAATATGAATTTGTACAATCATTGGACGTTTTTAATTTGCAAGGTCAAAAAATATTTGGATTGGGAAGTGTTACTTCTGGAACAATCAGCATTGATAATTTAAAGACTGGAATATATTTATTCCAAATACGAACTGATAAAGGATTGACAGTAAAAAAACTATACTTGAATTAGTATTAATCTTAGCGCGAAGAAGCAGGGGTGGCGATAATTTGTCATCCCTTTTTTTGTATCTTGAAAAAAAATAAAATTAAAAATCATGGTATCAGGACTCGCCGCAGTAGCAATCGGATTAGTTGCAATTTTTATGGGAAAAGCACTTAAAAAAATGAACCAAAAAACGATTGAAAAACAAAAAGCTCACAAAGAGGCTAAAGCAAAAGAAAAAGCTGAAAAAGAGGCTACTGAATAAAAGTACTTATCAAACAGAAATAGAAAGGGTAATCATTGATTATCCTTTTTTTTTGGTCTTTTTTTGGAATTCGTGAACCAAAAAGTTTATGACTGGATACTTACTTAAGAATTCGAATTTGTTTTAATCCATTAAATGAAGTAACAATGAAAAACATTTTAATTCTATTTCTCATCCTTTCTGCGGTAAACTTAACCGCTCAAACAGCAAAGAAAATTATTTCTCCCGCGATTAAAATGGAGTCTAATGATTGGTATAATGAACAAATTAAGCTTTGGAAAGCGAAAGTAGATGCAAAGCCGACAGTAGAAGACAATTGGTATAATTATTACAGAGCATGTAATTACAGCAAAGATTGTGGTCGAGAGGAACTCATAAAAATAAGTGAAGAAGCAAAAAAAGCAGTTCCTAAATCCTTTGTTTATTATTATATGATGGAGAAATTGGATGGTTTTAACAGTCCTTATCTCGATTCGGCTTATATGGCCAATCCAAATGTCCCTGATATCTGGGAAGGTCTTTTGGTACGTGCCATTTCAAATAATGATAAAGCCAATATGGTTTACTTTTCTGAAAAATTATTGAACTCTGATGAAGAAGATGTGAATCTTTACCATTGGGCTTACAACATGCTCCATTCACTAGAAAAAAATGCGATTCTATTTACACATGGAGACAATGATACATTTGGGGCCTGGATCCTACAAGGTGCAAAAGATGAACGCTCAGACGTGGATGTTTTGAACACCAGTTTGATGATGGATAGTACCTATTTAACTAGATATTGGCGGGAATACTTCCCAAAAGAAGAAACACCAAACCTTCAGAAATTCTATCGTGAAAATGATGTTGAATGGGATAATGGACACGCCTACACTCGATATTTGATGAAAAAAATTGCAGAAACTGGGAGACCGGTTCACATTACAGTAGGCACTCCAGAGTTTTTCAGATCTGATTTTGGAGATGACAATCTATTTCTAACCGGATTAACCTTTAGATATGATCCTGAACAAAAATTTTCTTCGATAGCCGCTTTAATAAAGAACTTTGAGCAGGTCTATAAATTGGACTATATCGATCAAAGATTTTTCTCGAACATCTGGGACGAAAAAGCCAAATACATGAATAAAACCTACTTAACAGGTTTGATTAAATTGTATGTCCATTATCAGATGACAGAAAATGAATCACGAATCAAGTGGTGCGAACATTTAATCAAAACCATTGAAACTGATCCTAATATCTTGAGTTCATTTGGCGACTTTATAGAATCAGAAACTGGTTCTAAACCGATTGAATTTAATGGTCTGTACGTTAACTCTAGAAAATATTTAAAAAAATATAAGGAGATCGAGACCAATCTTTTTGCCTCAAGTTACGAGGAAAGCAATTCAGAATATCGACTCTTTCTCGAAGATTTGAAGAAGAATGATCAGGAGAATTATAAAAAGCACAGACCAGATAGCACTTTGTGGACGAAATATTACCCACAAGCATTTAATGAGCCCATGAAAAACATGTATGCATGGCATCCGGCTTATGACGGTTACCCGGTCGTTAATATTTCAAAAGAATCGGCTCAAGCTTACTGTAATTGGTTAACTATGCAATACAACAATGACCCAAAACGCAAATACCAAAAAGTTGAATTTTTACTTCCAACTGAAGCAGAATGGCAATTGTCGGCTGGTGAATTAAGCTCTGTCAAAAATGAAAATGAATGCTATTTAGTGAATGGAAAAGAGAAAGGTAAGTATTATGATGATGGTGGTTTTCACATGGTAAAAGTTGACTCCTACATAGAAAATAACAATGGGCTTTATTGCACCTACGGAAATGTTAGTGAGGTCATTTCAGACAAAAACTATAGCAAAGGCGGAGGCTGGGCAACCGAATACACAGAATTAAATTCAAAAGGCAAATTTGAAGCTGCACCTCATCCAGCAGTGGGCTTTCGAGTTTTCATGAAAATAATACAGAAATAGGTGAATGTTTATTCTCAAGAATAAATATAAGCTCTCTGATGAGCAGTTGGTAAGTCTAATCTCAAAGCAACAAGACCACAAAGCCTTCGAGATCATTTATGATCGTTATCATCAGAGAGTTTTCACTTATTTTCTTCGATCTACAAGAAACCGGGAAGTATCGGAGGATCTTTTACAAGAATTATTCTCCAGTCTCTGGCTTAAAGCAGAGCGTTTTGATCCTAAATATGAATTCAGACCTTGGTTTTATTCCATTGGCTCCAATTTGATGCGAAAACACTTTAGATCCAAAGTGCTGGATTTAGAGGGAAACCCAATCGAAGAAATTGATCAAGAAACACCCGAAAAAATCTTATCCGAAATCGAGAAAACGGAAGAAATAAGAAAACTAAACGATCAACTCCCTGAACATTTGAGGGAGGTTTTTTGGTTAAGAATAATTGAAGAATTTTCAGTTAGAGATGTGGCAAAGATCGTCCAAATACCAGAAGGCACGGTAAAATCCAGACTATCCAAGGCCATTAAGTTAATGAAAGAAATGTATCAAAATAAAAACCAGAATTATGCTTGAAGAAATTGAATTATGGGCAACAAAATATAGTTGGGAGGAGCTAAATCCGGATCAACAAATATTGGTTGGGAATCACCTGAGCAAAAAGGAGTACGATCAGCTTCATGCGAGATTTAAAAGCCTAAGAACACTTGAATCTCCCTCAGATGGGGTGCGTGGAATGATTATGAGTCAAGCACCTAGAAGAAAATCGCTGCCACCAATTTTATTTATAACAGGAATGGCTGCAAGTTTATTAATTGGCTTATTCATGGGAAGCATGGTTTGGGATGTTGATTTTGAATTTCCAGAAGTTCGATTTGCTTCCGACACCATAAAAGTAGAAAGTAAGGATACGATTTACTTAACTAAAATTGATACCGTTTATAGAGAAAAAACGGCCTATAAAAAGATCAAAGAGAAAGTGTACCTAACTCAAGTGGTGCAAGCCGATTGTGAAGAAACTCCTCTGAACTTGGCTCCAAACTACAAAGTTCCCATGCCGAATTATGTGGTTGAATTGCCGAAAAAAGAGGTGCCTTCCAAAAAACAAATACCAGAAATAGCTTTAGAAAAACCAACGGCAGATATTTTAAGTAGACCCAGATAACTCTTTCTTCTGTCTTTTTAAAAACCTATCTTTATATCCTGTAATCTATCACTCAGGATGAAAATTTACGTCTTACTTTTACTCGTTTGCCTTTGCAATCCTTTAATTTCTCAAACTAATTTTGATGACTTCGATGGTCTTTATCCAAAAGGGCCTATCCCGGAAGAATTTACCCTATCATCTTACTCCAAATACCAAGAGGAAATTGAGAAGAACAAAACAAGAGAAAAGAATGAGAAACAAGATAAAGATTTCATCATTACTTCCATTTATGAGATTGATCGCATGCTCGCAAACGGAAGTGTTTTATTCAATGATCCGGTAACAGGATATCTCGAAAAAATTCTCGATTCACTATTGGTAAATGAAGTTGAATTAAGAAATAAATTGAGGGTGTACACCCTAAAATCAAATGAAGCCAACGCGTTTAGCACCCGACAGGGAATTTTATTTGTGACCACAGGATTAATTTCCAAATTGAATACGGAAGCTGAATTGGCATTTATCATTGCACACGAGATTTCTCATTTTACAGAAAATCATGTCGAAATCGGCTACAATCAAACGAAAGACATTCGAAAAAGGAAGGGGAAATGGAAGTTTGCAGACAAGGGGAAAAGGCTTAGAAAACTGAGTAATTATTCCCAACCCATGGAATTTGAGGCTGATGAATTGGGTTTTAAAATATTAGCGAGTTCAAATTACAATAAGATTGCTTCCATGCAGGCAATGGGAGTTTTATTATCGAGTCACGTTCCAGAATCAAACCATGTTTTTGATCCTGAAACCCTAAATGATCCTGCATTAAAAATTCCCTCTTCCTACTTTTTGGACTCCATACCTCCGATGGTATTTGACGAAAAGTATGATGACAAGAAATCAAGTCACCCCAATATTCATAAAAGAAAGCTTAAAATTCAGGAGCTTCTTGACAATTTTCAGGGCAATCTCAATGAAAATACAGACTTTTTAAATCCAAAAGAGGAGTTTTTATTTGTAAAGAATTTGTGTCGATTAGAATCCGTGAAATTAGAAGTTGAAAAGGGGTTTCCTTTGAATGCTATTTACATGATTCCAGTTTTAAAGAAAGAATTTCCTAATTGCCATTTTTTAGACGAATACGAAGCAAAAGCCTGGTATAAATTGGTTATTCATTCAAACAATGAATCCATTCATCTGGTCTGCCGCAACCCGAAAAGTGTAGAAGGAGAAAGTTTACAATTGCACAATCTAATAGAACATATAGGTCGCCATCCGGAAATGACCACAACTATTGCATTGAAGAATTTATATAAATGTTATCAAAAACAAGGTCAGAACAAGACTGCAAAAGCCTTATGGAGGAGCGCCTTGAAAAACACTATTTACAATAATACCTTGGATTTTGATGAATTGAAAACGCAGAATTATACTGATGCAAAAAGAGAACACGATTCCTTATTGACCATTAAAAAAGATTCCATTAAAGCCGCCGGAGGTGATGTAGAAAAAGAAACGAAACAAGTTAGGATTTTGTCAGCTTCTACACACCATGGAAATGTTAGCTACACAAGGGGAGGGAAGAAAAAAGAGAAATTAAGAGAATTTGATGAAGATACTTTTTATGAATATGGGTTTTCAGATTTGCTGAAAGATTCGGCTTTTGTTCAATTAATTCGAGTTCTAAAGGATGAAATTCAGAATGACATGAGTATTGTGTATGAACTGAGGAATCGGCCTTATCACAAAATATCAGAGGAGAAAACACCGCGCAAGATTGATTTAAACTCAGAGGAATTATTAGTAATAAGACCCATTGTAGATTACCGAGATAGTGATGATGATTTTGATCATGTATCTTCCGATTTAAATGCTAGCGGAGCACTTGAATCGATTGAAAATTTCGGGATGAATAATGGGATTAAGACCAAACTTTTAAATCAATACTCCAATAATACCACAAACGTTGAAGAATTTATCGACATGAATGAATTTAGAAAGTCCTTTTTCCAACTAGCTTCAGTTGGATTTGACCCTTTCTTTATTCCTTCGAATTCTGAGAAAATCACTGAGATTTATCAAAGAAGAAAAATAAAACACCTTTTATTTCCAGTGGTTACAAGATCCAAGGAAGATGGAGTTGAATTCTTATTCCTCATTTTTGATTTAGAGAAGAAGCAAATGATCTCCGAATTCCACAGAAGATTTAACTACAAAGCGCCAAACATTGAAAAATTTGTAGAAAAGCAGATTGACATGATTTTAGGAAAGATGTTGGAGTGAGAAGAACAGCATCTCAGAACTCTAGATTGAAATTATTAAATTTGAATCAAAACTCAAGATCATGAAATCTATTACTATTCTATCATTTTTAAGTCTATCAATAATTTTTTTTTCATGCCAAAACGACCCAATAGACCCGTCTTCATATTCTTCTATTAAACATCGTTTTAAAATTTACAAAAAGAATTCTTTTGATAGTTATTGTGGTTCCTCTGGAATTTTGAAAGGGGATTTTATTTTCGGAATTGATAGTGAAAATGTAACCGAAGCAAATTTCGGAATACCTTTTGGCCAATTCATGGATTCATTAGAAAATGCAAATTCCGGAAATGTAAACAATCTGATGTCTTTTTCTTATCCAAACCTGCACTCAGGTCGATTCCTAAATATGATTGAATTAAGAGATGCTACAAACAATCATGATTTTTCATATTTCACTTCCTTTTCCGACACATTAGTTATTGATATAGATTTAAATGGAGTATCATATTATGATCCTTTTTTTTACTACTCATATTACCCAGATGGAACAACAAATTGTCCAGCAACAAGCGGAAGTATTACTTTCGGGACTATAGATATTGACGCAGTGGGAAGTCAAGGAAACGATGACGAATATATTGTAGAAAACGATACTTTATTTATTATTACCAAATACGGAATCTAATCCTTATTGAATGTATTGAGGTCTACTCTATATTCAATTTATCAATTGAAGATGAATGTAGAATATAGACATAATATTCCTTGGTGATTTTGATTTAGTGGTTAATAAAAAAGGCCATGCTTTGCATGACCTTTGTTGCTCCCCCTCCTGGGCTTACCGAAAGCATTCAACTAATTCTCCGTTCCACTCCAAATAAGTTTCATAGCACCGGCACAGGCGAACCAGCGACCCTTCCCGATAATCGGGATCAGATGCTCTAACCAACTTTTGAGGATATTAATTCTTCGATATAGACTCTACTCTTTTGTCTTTTAATGTATTTTTCTTGCTTTAAACTTGCTGATTTATTCTCGCATTTCTCCAGATAGACCAGTTCCCATGGTATTCCACGTTTTGTCCAAATTTTATTGTACTCAGAAGAATTATGAAACTTCAAGCGATTCTCTATATTGGAAGTTTGACCAACATAATATTTATCAATAGAAGATGAGTGGAGAATATAAACGTAATATTCCATTGTGATTTTGATTTAGTGGTTAATAAAAAAGGCCATGCATTGCATGACCTTTGTTGCT
>JAUICI010000227.1 GCA_030427935.1 Bacteroidia bacterium
ATCAGACAGCTGGAGGGGTTTCAACCCCGGAATACGAAAACGAATGTAAAAGACGAAACATAAAACCCTCTAATCAATAACCGTGGAATTCATTCCATGGTGGACGATCGGGTTTGGTGGTAAGCGGTAGCGCAGTGTAGAGGTCGAATGGTGGAGCGGCAGAAGAAGTATATCAGACAGCTGGAGGGGTTTCAACCCCGGAATACGAAAACGAATGTAAAAGACGAAACATAAAACCCTCTAATCAATAACCGTGGAATTCATTCCATGGTGGATAATCGGACTTGGTGGTAAGCGGTTGCGGCGTGTAGAGGTTGATGGTAGAGAGGTAAAACAGTTAAGAATAGTGAAAAACTTAGAAACAAAAATATTAGGATTCGGAGTGGTTTTGGGAATTTGTTTTATTTCTGCTTGTTCGACAGAAATGGGTGAAGAAGCTGAGGAAAAGAAACCCAAAGGTCCTGCGAGATTGGAAGCCGAAGTGCCGGAATTCCAAATTCCAGATGATGGAGATTCGACCTTAAATGAAGTGGATACCCTAGGTCGTAAAACAGGGAAATGGGAAACCGAAGTGGATGGAAAGGTTTGGAAAACTGAATTCTTTAAGGAAGGCAAACTGCATGGTCTACAGACTCAGAATCTGGACAATGGAAAGGTATTAGAAACCAACTTTTCCATGGGGAAGAAAAATGGCGTTTCGCAGGAATACATGAATGGCGCAAAAGTAGCCGACTATCTGACCATCTACAAAAATGATAAGCGTGTATTTTCAACTTTTCCGAAGGATTTGTTTGCTGGAAATTTCAAAAAAATCATCTATTCAACAGAATTGGATTCTATTGACTTAAAGATCAAATATGTCTCCGGAAAGAAACTCTACGAAGGAAAAATATTGAAAAAATCCAATATTCGCGGTGTTCCCGTAGGTATTCATCAAGTTTTTCACGAAAACGGTAAGGTGAAGTTTGAATTGAATTTCGAAACGGATACAATCTATACATACAATCCAAAAGGTTTTCCAACTGATACCTCTTTTTTCTCTTATGAAAAGAAGATTTGGCCGAATTATGATCAGGTGGAGATTGGGGAAAGGTAGGGTGAGTTCTAGGTGCTATGTTCTAAGTTCTAGGTTTTAATTTTTGATGAAGTATATTTTTATCATATCATTTTTTATTTCGGGCTTTTCTTTTAGTCAAGAAATTATGATTGGTTCTGAATCGTCTTTGTTCTTTTACAAAGGTTATGCACACAAGATAGAAGTGAACAATCCAAAAAGGAAAAAGATTCAGGTTTCTTGTGTGGATTGTGACACTATTTACCTGCACAACAAAGAGTTGAACCAATATTTGGTTAAAGTAGACACGGCTGATCAAATTAAAATTTTGATTCACAGTAAAAATGGAAAACTCATAGAGAGCAAAGTCTTTCCATGTGTTTCGATTCCGGACCCTAATATTTTTATAGATGATAAGAATATTGAAAATGCAGTCCTTTATGAGATTCCTGAAAAGATTAGAGCCATAAAAACTGCTCAAACCATGACTAATGTGAACTTCGCCGTTTTGAAATGGAAAATTAAGTTTAGTAATCAATCGAAGGAATATCAAGGATATGGATCCAGGATTTCTGAAGAAGTTAAAACTGTGATTGAAAAACAAAAAGAAGGCCAGTTTGGTATAAAGGTTTATTACAAAATGCCCTCAGGTTTGACAAAAATTAAAGTATCCTATATTCACTTTAATTTGGGCTTACCTCCAATCAAATTAAAAGAATAAACCAACTGCACCATGTGAAAATCATTCCAGCTTTGATCTGATTGATTGATGATGGGTAAACTGTAGCCGTAAAACAAAGAAAGATGACCAAAGTCGAATCCTAATTTAGGTGTGATGGTCCATAAAAACTGATCGTATTTCCCAAAATAGATATTGGTTTCCAGTCCCGCGAAGGAAAATTGTCCGCCTATTTTAAAAGCATGATTTAGTGAATTATCGACACCTTGAAAATCAAACAAATAACGATAACCTGCATACCCAGAAGCTGTGTAGATGAAAGAACCAAACATCGCTACCCAAAGTTTTCCTTCAATCCCAACTGCATAGCTTCCCATTTCATAGCGATTTTCAATTCCGAGATAAACACCTTCTTCAGAACCCCAACAAACACCGTAATGCGGAGGGAGAATCCGATGCCCGTAGTAAGCGACTTTCCTGTCAGACAAACTATCGCTGACGGTCAAGCTATCTTCCTGTGAAAAAAGAAGACTAAACTGAATAAACAAGATACAAGTAACTGTGTATTTCATATTTAGTAGAGTTTAATTTTTAAAAATTCCATAAACTATTTTATTCAAATAACTCGCCAATACAAATAGAATAGGACAAAGAAACGGAATGAAAATTCTTCCAACTCATATCTGATTTGTTGATAATTGGCAGATGATAACCATAGAACAAACTTAAATGTCCCCACTCTACTCCCACTTTCGGCATTACCGTCCATAATACCTGATCATATTTTCCAAAAAAAACATCCGTTTCTAACCCAACAAATGAAAAATGAGATCCTAATCGAATGGAGTGATTAAATGCTTGAGCATTATTTTGGAAATCAAATAAATAACTGTATCCTCCATAAAGAGAGACATTATAATAAACAAGACCATAAAGTGACAAATATCCTTTTGCGGAAACCCCAATTGAATAAGTTGAAAGATCAAAGCGATTTTCTGACCCTATAAAAATACCTCCCTCAGCACCCCAAAATTTTATAGAATTCTCTTGATAACTATTGTAATACTTCTCTTCTATGCTATGTAATGTTACATTAGTGTCTATTTGAGAAAAAGAGTCCATGCCGAATAAACAACAGGAAATCAAAACAATTAATTTCATTTATTTTCAATTATGCGTGCATCAATAAATCAAAATTAGATGATCAAAACAGTAAAAAGTTACGGTTTTCCGCAAATTTTGATGCTTTCAGAATTCTTTGACCAAGGAAACAAGAGATTCAAAACAGAAATGCCAACTTCATTTTAAAGCCTGTTTGCACCCTCCTTTTACCTTTTCCCTTTTACTTTTCCCTTATTAAGTGTATTTTTGCGGCTTCATTTGAATGACAGAATATGAGCTTAGTTGAAGAGATCGAAAAAAGAAGAACTTTTGGTATTATTTCTCACCCAGATGCTGGGAAGACAACCTTAACGGAAAAGCTGTTGCTTTTTGGTGGGGCTATCCAAACAGCAGGTGCGGTAAAAAACAATAAGATCAAGAAAACCGCAACTTCCGATTTCATGGAAATTGAGAAACAAAGAGGGATCTCAGTTGCGACTTCGGTTATGGCTTTTAGATATCGCGACAAGCAAATCAATATTCTCGATACTCCGGGTCACAAAGACTTTGCTGAAGACACCTTTCGAACTTTAACTGCGGTAGATTCCGTGATTCTTGTAATCGATTGTGCCAACGGTGTGGAGGCGCAAACTGAAAAACTAATGGAAGTTTGTCGCATGCGAAATACACCTGTGATCATTTTCATCAATAAATTAGACCGTGAGGGTCAGGATCCTTTTGACTTACTAGATGAATTGGAAAGCAAACTTGAAATTAAGGTTCGACCCCTATCTTGGCCGATTGGAATGGGAATGGACTTTCAAGGAATCTATTCGATCTATCAGAATCAGTTAAACCTGTTTTCGGCCAACAAAACAAAGATTGAAGACGATGTGGAGTCTTTCGATTCGGCGGACGATCCTAAAATTGATGAAATCATTGGGGAGGAAGCGGCTTCGACTTTAAGAGAGGAATTGGAGTTGATCGAAGGTGTTTATGATGATTTTGATCGCGAAACCTATTTAGCAGGCGAGGTAGCGCCTGTATTCTTTGGTTCCGCAGTAAATAATTTCGGTGTAAAAGAGCTGTTGGATTCCTTTATTGAAATCTCTCCAAATCCAAAAGGAAGAGAAACGAGCAAAGGATTGGTTCAGCCAAATGATAGTAAATTCAGTGGATTCATCTTTAAAATCCATGCCAACTTAGATCCAAAACACAGAGATCGGATTGCTTTCTTAAGAATTTGCTCAGGCGTTTTCGAAAGAAATAAATTCTACAAGAATATTCGAATCGATAAAAAACTAAAATTCGCCAACCCAACCTCTTTCATGGCTCAAGACAAATCTGTTATTGATGAAGCTTTTCCTGGTGATGTGGTTGGTTTATACGATTCTGGTAACTTCAAAATCGGTGACACTTTAACGGAAGGTGAAGACTTTAATTTTAAAGGAATTCCAAGTTTTTCTCCTGAAATATTCATGGAGTTGGAAAACAAAGACCCCATGAAAACCAAGCAATTGGAAAAGGGAATTCAACAGTTGACCGATGAAGGTGTCGCTCAGTTATTTATTCAACAACCGGGTAAC
>JAUICI010000228.1 GCA_030427935.1 Bacteroidia bacterium
GGAATAGTAGGTAGCCAAAATCAATAGGGCTAAAACGATGATGTGTTTCGCTTGGAGCCCCTGTTTCACTCGAATGAAATAGGTGAGAGAGACAAGGAATAAAACTAAGGCCAAAGAGAAATTATAAAAGCCCATCAGTATCATGAAATTGAAACTAAATGGAAAAATCAAATAAGAAAATAAATAGGCATTTCCCTCGGGCTGGATTGTTTTCAAAAAGGATCTAAAAGCCAATGGCAATCCTACAAAATACAGAAGAAGGACTATTTTTTCAGCGATAAAGGCTGGTAAAAACGAATTAAAAAATGTTAGCAGAAAATGCCCAGACCAGTTCGGAATCCAAAAGGAATTCAAACTAAAATGATTTTCAAAAAACTCGTTTCCAGAGAAGAGCTCCAGAATAATGACCGAGTTGTGAATATGTGCTGGTCCATCAATAGAAGGAAAAAACTTTCCCTGAAAAAGTGGAATCAGATTGAGCAAAATGATCAACCAGAAAAAATGCTTTTCCTTAAAATATTTTGAGAGTTCTTTCAATCAATCGGATTTCTTGCGAATCTACGAATATCACCTTGAACATAAAAAACGCAACTAGGATTAATATTGCCTTAATACAGTTAATTTTTTTTTAAACCTTAATTAATTCTGTGACAATCCAATGTCCTCGATTACTGTAGAAATTTGCATTAAATCTTTTGTCACATGAAAAATTCACTATTACTCTTTGTATTGGTGGCTTCTCTTTTTAGTCAAGCTCAAAATATCATAAGAGGCCCTTATATTCAGCAAATCAATACGAATTCGGTAATTATTAAATGGAAAACGGATCAAAACACATCTTCAAAAGTGTCTTTTGGTGTGGATAGTACCAATTTAAATTTATCTGAGCTTTCTCCTGTTACAACTCAGGATCATGAACTAACAATTACGGGACTTAATCCAGATACTAAATATTATTATGAAGTAGGAAATCAGTTTGGACCTCTAGCTTCGCATTCTTTTCAATCTACTTATTTTCAAACTGCTCCAAGTTCTCCTGACGGTTCAGTAACTCGGTTTTGGGTTTTAGGTGATGCCGGAACAGCCAATACGAATCAGGAAGCGGTTCGGGATGCCTATTATGGTTATATCGGAAACCAACATACAGATGGTATTTTGATGCTCGGTGATAATGCTTATGATTCGGGAACTGATGCCGAATATCAAGCCGCAGTATTTGATATGTACACAGAGAAATTAAGATCGGCTTCACTTTGGTCTTGCGTCGGAAATCACGAAGTAGGATTTTTTGAGGGTGGAGCTTCGAATTCATCAACGCAATCAGGACCTTATTATGATGCTTTTACTTTTCCAACTAATGCTGAAGTAGGTGGAGTAGCATCAGGAACAGAATCCTATTATTCCTTCGATTATGACAATATCCACTTCATTGTTTTGAACTCAGCGGATGAAGATCTTGGAGTAGGAGAGGTGATGTACAATTGGGCGCAAAGTGATTTGAGCCAAACTACAAAGGATTGGATCGTCATGATTTGGCATCATCCACCTTACACAAAAGGATCACATGATTCCGATAATCCATTTCCTTGGATAGATGGTCAGTTGGTAGACATGAGAGAAAATTATCTTCCTCTTTTGGAACAATACGGTGTTGATTTAGTCATGTGTGGTCATTCGCACAGTTATGAGAGGTCTTTCTTGTTGAGAGGACATCACGATGATTCCGGAACATTCAATATTTCAACGCATGCGGTTGATTCGGGAAGCGGTGACCCTATCACATCTTGTGCTTACCAAAAAACAACTTCTGGGGCTACGGCTGGGCATGGAACTGTTTATGTTACCGCTGGTTCTTCGGGAAAAACTTCGGGAGGAGATTTAGATCACCCCGCCATGTATACATCTTTGAATGAATTGGGGTCTTGTGTAGTTGAAATAAGAGGGAAGAGAATGGATGTTGTATTCATCAAGGAAACTGGACAAGTGATTGACCGATATGCAATCGTTAAAGATGATTATATCACCATTGAATGCCCAGAGGATACCACAATTTATGTTGCAGCTCCTGCTACGGATGCGGTTCATTCTTACGCTGCACCAACACCCTACGGTTTATGTGCAGGAGGTACAACCGTAGCACAGACTGATGCAACCGGACTTTCGTCGGGTTCTAACTTCCCGATTGGAACAACTTCGCTTGAGTATACTGCTAGTTATGGGGCAAATCAGGCAACATGCACCTTTGATATTACAGTTGTTTCTAATGTGAGTTTAGAAGAGTTTATTCAAGATCAACTTGTAGTCTATCCCACACCTACGTCAGGTGTATTGAATATAAAAGGATTAGAACTAGGAAAGTCATACAATTTTAGAATTTATGACATGACAGGGAAGATGGTTTATTTGAATGAAGCAGTTTTCACTGAAACATTCCACTTGGATTTGTCTCTCCTTGAAAATGGAACCTACCTAGTAAAAATAATCGACCCCGACTTTAGATCTGTTGAAACAAAAATTCAAATTCAAAAATAAAATGAGAATTCTATCACTTTTACTGTTCATTAATGTTGTGCTTGTTGGTTGGAGTCAGACTTCAGCTCCTTTTTATCATGGTGTAGCAAGTGGAGACCCTTTGGATGACGCCGTAATTATTTGGACAAGGGTGACGCCATCAGGATCTTTAAACGACCCAGTTTCCGTGACTTGGTATTTTTCTACCAACGAAGATTTTAATGGACTTGTGGATTCAGGAACTGTGATAACGGATCAGTCAAAAGATTTTACGGTAAAAGTTGATGTGCAGAATTTAGATGCGAATTCATGGTATTATTACAAGTTCGAAGCATTGGGTTCTTGCTCGGTTATCGGTAGAACAAAAACAGCTGCCTCAGGACACATTGATACTTTAAGAATGGCCGTAGTCTCCTGCGCCAACTATGAACATGGTTATTTCAATGTCTACGATAGAATTGCTGAAAGAAATGATATTGAAATGGTTTTATGCTTAGGCGATTATATATATGAATATGAAACTGGAGGCTATTCCGCAAATATCAGCGGAAGAACCAACGAACCGCAAAATGAGATTATCTCCTTGGATGATTACAGAATGCGATATTCACATTACCGATTGGATTCAAACTTGATTAAAGCACATATGCAATACCCATGGATTTGTGTTTGGGACGACCATGAAAGTGCTAACGATAGCTACTATGGTGGAGCAGAAAATCATACGGATGGAACCGAAGGAACTTGGGCTGATCGTAAAGGATTTGCACAAACCGCTTATTACGAATGGATGCCGATTAGATTGCCTGATACCACAGATACAGAGAAAATATACAGAGCTTTTGAATTTGGTGATTTGGTTGAGCTGACGATGTTGGATACGCGATTGTATGGGAGAGACGAATCAGGTTCAGGAACAGATGCCACACGAAAATTATTAGGTACCAATCAGTTTAACTGGTTGACTGGAAAATTAGGTGCAAATACAAAAACTTGGAATTTGATTGGTCAGCAAGTCATGATGGCTCCTTTAGAAGCTTTTGGAATTCCAGTAAATAGTGACCAGTGGGATGGGTACCCGCAAGAAAGAGAAGATTTGTTTAACTACATCACAAATAATAATATCGATAATGTAGTGGTTCTAACAGGCGACATTCATACTTCATGGGCTAATGATTTGCCTCATACTGGATACGATGATGGTAACAATGTAGGCGCAGTGGGTGTTGAGTTCGTGACGCCTTCAGTAACTTCTCCTGGTTTCCCGATTGGTGTTGGAGCTGGGTTGATTCAAACCATGAATGACCATATTCAATATGCGGATTTAACGGAGCATGGGTATATCGTTTTGGATATTACGCACACAAAATGTCAGGCCGATTGGTATTATGTGGATGATATTGAAAGTACTACTTTTACCGAGTCATATGCTACCGGTTATTATACCTCGGATGGACAACCATATTTGGTTCAAGCTCCAAGTGAACAAGCCGCCTTTGAAAATCTGAGACAGTTGGTCGGTTTTGATGAGTCTTGTCCCTTGGATTATACGGGACTTGCAGAAATGGATTTTGCCGATTTAATTGCGGTTTATCCCAATCCTGCTAGTACACAATTGACCTTGCAAATCATGTCGAAAGTCACTTCAAATAATTACCATATCGAGGTAGTTGATTTGAATGGTAAAAAGATTTTTGAACGCGAGGTTCCTGGTCAGGCAGGTGTGCAATACTTCAAATTACATTTGGATGATATGGCTAAAGGAATGTATGTTTTGAACTTCAGATCGAATCAATTGAATAAATCCGTTAGGTTTATCAAAGAGTAATTAAGGACATTTTTCTTCTGTTTTTTTGATTAGGTTTTCGAGCCGTCTGACGGCGTCCGTATTTCGATGCCTTTC
>JAUICI010000028.1 GCA_030427935.1 Bacteroidia bacterium
CTCCTTCCCAAGGAGGGGAAAGACCGAGGTACGAGGTCAGGGGTGGTTTTGTGAGTTAATCTCTACTCGCAAGTGCTAGCAAAATAAACTCAAAACAGAAAATTTACTTTTTTCTAAAATCCATTCACCCCATTAACTGTCGTATATTTTAACACCAAGTTTTTCTCTGGATAAATTCTTTTGAATGCAGATTGAACGGCAATTGTCGTTTCGTGAAATCCGCAAAGAATCAATTTCAATTTCCCTTCATAGGTATTGATATCTCCAACAGCGTAGATCCCTGGAATTCCGGTTGAGTAATCTTTTGTATCCACTTTGATCGCATTCTTTTCGATTTCAAGACCCCAATCTGCAATTGGACCTAATTTGGGTTTGAGTCCAAATAGTGGAATAAAATTGTCGGCTTCTTTGATGTATTCGCCTTCTGTTTTAGATTTGATAACAACAGAATTTAATTCATCCGCTCCGTTCAGTCCCACTACTTCGGATTCTGTTATCAAATTGATTTTTCCTTCATTAGAGTAGTCAATTACTTTCTGAACCGAATCGAGGTGACCTCTAAATTCCTTTCTTCTATGAACCAAAGAAACTTCTGACGTAATTTGGTTCTCCACAAAATAAATCGCCCAATCCAAAGCAGAGTCTCCTCCACCAGCAATGACAACCTTTTTGTTCATGAATTTCTTTGGGTCTTTGATAATATAGTCCACCCCGTTTTCTTCGAAATCATCGATATTGGAAATAGGCGGTTTTCTAGGTTCAAATACACCCAAACCACCAGCTATGAAAATATTTGGAGCTCTGTGTTTTGTTCCTTTGTTTGTCGTTACGATAAAGTGAAGATCACCATCTTTTTCAATCGAAACAGCCGTTTCACCTAAAGTATAACTCGGTTTGAAAGGAGCGATTTGCTCTTCCAAATTTTCAATCAACTCACCAGCGTCTACTGTTGGGTAACCAGGAATATCATAAATCGGTTTCTTTGGATAGATTTCAGTCAGCTGACCACCAGGTTGCGGAAGTGAGTCAATCAAATGACATCTCAACTTTAATAATCCTGCTTCAAAAACTGTAAATAGTCCAACCGGACCTGCACCAATAATGATAATATCTGTTTCGATCATTTTGAAAAATTTTGGTAAAAATAAGGTTAATTGGTAGATGTGTCAATTTGTTGATGTGTTAATTTGAAACGCAAGGGTCGCAAAATTTTTAAGCTCCCCTCCTTCCCAAGGAGGGGAAAGATCGAGGAACGAGATCAGGGGTGGTTTTAGCTGCAAAAACCAAACTCAAAAGCTAATCTAAAACCAATTAAAAAATACAACCCAAGGAGGGGAAAGACCGAGGCACGAGGTCAGGGGTGGTTTTGTGTGTTAACCCCTACCCGCCTGCATCTTCAAATCCAAAAGTGAAATCGCCGTCATCGCTTCAACCACAACTGGTGCTCTTAAAGCAATACACAAATCATGTCTTCCTTTAACCGAAAACTCCCCTACTTCACCTTCTTCGTGATTCCAAGTTTCCTGAGTTTTTCCGATGCTTGAGGTTGGTTTGACCGCTACTCTGAAAACAATTTCATTTCCATTCGTTATTCCACCTACAATTCCACCTGCATTATTGGTTTCTGTAGTTCCTTTTTCGTCAATAATATTATCGTTGTGTTCCGAACCAAACATTTTGGTGGCTCCAAAACCAGCACCGAACTCAACACCTTTAATTGCTGGAATTGAGAACATCGTATGCGCGATAACGGATTCAACAGAATCAAAGAAAGGTTCTCCCCAACCGACGGGAACTTCATTTACTCGACATTCCACAACTCCTCCTACGGAATCCTTGGCATCAATTCCTTTTTGAAGTCCTTTTTCTAAATCAGATTCCCCTGCGATTTCAATGAGTTTTGCTTCGACTGGAAGGCCTAGAATTTTCTTTGCAATAACTCCGGCGCATACAATTAGAATTGTAAGTCTTCCTGAGAAGTGTCCTCCACCTCGGAAATCTTCAAAACCATTGAATTTCTGCGACGCTACAAAATCTGCATGACCCGGACGATGAAAAGCTCTAGTCTTGGAATAATCTTGCGACCGTGTATTTGAATTTTCAAACAACATGGTTAATGGAGCACCAGTAGTTTTACCATTAAAAACACCTGACACAAAATTGGGTTGATCCGATTCTACTCTTGGAGTCGTCCCTTTCTTTCCCGGTTTTCTTCTTTCAATATCTTCTTGAAAATCTTCAATATTGATTTCGATTCCAGGAGGAACACCATCCAAAGTCACTCCCATTGTCTCACCATGAGATTCTCCAAATACACTAATTCTAAAATTTCTTCCGAATGAATTCATACTTACGAAATTACGGTTTTCAAAAGATCATAAAAAGAAGGAAAGGATTTGTTCACCGCTTCCGCATTCGAAATCTCAATTTCCTGTTCTAGTTTCAATCCATAAATGGCACAAGCCATGGCGATTCTGTGATCGTTGCAGGAATCTACTTTATATGACTTGGGTTCCCCCGCTGGATGAATGATCATCACGTCACCTTCTACTTTTATATTAGCTCCCAATTTCCCCAATTCAGACTGAATCGTTGCTGCCCGATCACTCTCCTTGGCAAACAATCTTTTGACACCAGTAATTCGACTCTCACTATCAGCGAAACTAGCCAAAACCGCCAATGGAGGAAATAAATCTGGACAATCCGTTGCATCAAATTCGAAACCTCTATTATGCTTTTTTTGAATCACTAAATTACTGTCAGACCAAAACAATTTAGCTCCAAAATCTCGAAGAGCGTCGATCATTTTTAAATCAGCCTGACAAGAAAGTGGATTCATATTTGTGAACCTTAATTCACCCATGATTGCTGCTGCAACTAAGAAAAAAGAAGCACTACTCCAATCCCCTTCTATTTGAATTTCAGTTTCTTTGAACTCGTAAGGCCCATCAAACTGAATTTCATTGTTTTCTATCCTTAAATCAATCCCAAATTCCTTGAGCACATCCAAACTTAGTTCGATATAGGGAACTGACTTTGGATTGATCAAGGTCATCTTTTCGTTCAACAAATTCTCTGAGCCGCAAAAACCATAAATAAATCCAGTAATGAATTGGGAACTTAAACTCCCGTCAATTTCAATGTTTTTAGGCCTTAGAGGACCTTGAATTTGAAAAGGTAATTTTCCGTTTTGGGAGTGAAAATCAACTCCTAAATGAGGTAAGATTTCATCAAAAATATCCATTGGTCGTGTGACCAAAGATCCACTACCAACTAACTCCAATTTTTGCTTAGATGTTGCCATCACAGGAGTAAACATTCTAGAAGATAAACCTGATTCATGATAATCTACTTTCCCCGATGGAATTTCAAAATTACCTTGTCCAGAAATGCGCACAACTCCATTCTCTTCGACCACAATTCTGTTGGAAGATTTGACAATATTCAAAGCGGCAAATTCGTCGTTGGAGGCTCCTAAATTGTGAATGGTTGTTCGATTTTTAGACAAGAGTGCACATGCCAAAACTCTTTGTGCATGGCTTTTAGAGGGTGGAATCTGAATTGATCCACCGACAGATTTTTTGGGCTCTAAAGTGATATTCATCTTGCATATTTCTACCGTAATAGGTTCGACAAAGGTAGGTTTATTCCCTAAAATCATCCGACGAAATCTTCAAACAATTTTAATAGAGTTTGTTAAATATCATGATCACCACCTCTCAAAGACCTTTAAAATCAATAGATTCGTAAATTCATAAAACACCTGTTTTCAACCTTTTAAAAATTTTTTTTGACTAGGTCTTGCGATTTTCTGAAAAAGTTTTGCATACCTTTGTATCCAGATGAGACAAAATTGTACAAATATGAATTGGTGGTGGACTATGAACCTAATAGGATTCAGAGGTCTCAACTAGTATTTGTAAAAATTATAAAGAAAATATCGAAGGGCTTGCTGAATCAGCAAGCCCTTTTTTTGTGCTTAAAAATTGACAATTGGATGTTTGGATTTTTAGATGTTTGGACAAATTAAAAGTCTAAATATCCAAAAATCAAAAGGTCCAGAAATCGAATAAATATGAACTATAAATTCAAAACAAAATGTACCAAACTGCTGAGTGACCTTTTCACTCCAGTTGAAGTCTATTTGAAAATTCGAGACACTTATCCCAACAGTTTTTTGTTGGAAAGTTCGGATTACAAAAGCAAGGAAAACAGCTTTTCTTACCTCTGCTTTAATCCTATTGCGGAGTTTAAAGTGGATCAAAATCAACTTAGAATTTCGTATCCGAATTCCAAAATGGAATCAAGATCTATTGAAAGTCTCGACATAGCTGAAGAATTAAACTCTTTCGTTGATCAATTTGAAACCGACGAGCTTCACAGAACTTTTGCAACCAACGGACTTTTTGGATACACTTCTTATGATGCTATTCCTTTATTTCAGCCGATTGAGTTTCAAAGTTCAAGTATTGAGATTCCTTTAATTCAGTATCATCTTTTCAAAAACTTGATTGTTTTCAACCACTTCAATAATGAATTGTATATCGTTGAAAACCTACTAGAAGGAGAAGAATCGGAAACAGAAAAGATCAAAAACTTACTTGCAAACAGGGCCATCCATCAATTTAAATTTGAGAAAGATGGAGCTGAAACTTCCAATGTATCGGATGAAGAGTATCTGGAAAATGTAAAAACAGGAATTCAACATTGCCATCGAGGAGATGTGTTCCAGGTAGTGCTTTCAAGAAAATTTAAACAAGGTTTTAAAGGGGATGAGTTTAACGTATATCGTGCATTAAGGTCGGTAAATCCATCACCCTATTTATTCTATTTCGATTATGGAGATTTTAAAGTTTTTGGTTCAAGTCCAGAAGCACAATTAGTCATTCGAGAGCAGAAAGCAACGATTAATCCGATTGCTGGAACCTACAAAAGAACAGGTAATCAGCAAGAAGATTTGGTTCTTGCAGAAGCCCTTCAAAACGACGAGAAAGAAAATGCGGAACACGTCATGTTGGTGGATCTTGCCAGAAACGATTTGAGTATTTCAGGATCGAAAGTACAAGTGGAAAAATACAAGGAGATTGAATATTACTCTCATGTGATTCACTTAGTATCGAAAGTAACTTCCAAACTTAGAGCAAAAGAAAATCCACTCAAAGTATTGGGTGAAACTTACCCTGCTGGAACACTTTCTGGAGCACCCAAACACAGGGCAATGGAGATTATCAATGAGTTGGAAAATGAAAACAGAAACCTTTATGGAGGAGCGATTGGATTCATGGATTTTCATGGAAATATTAACCATGCCATTTTCATTCGAAGCTTTTTGAGCAAAGGAAATGTATTGACTAGTCAAGCTGGAGCTGGTGTAGTCATCAACAGCAAACCTGAAAGTGAATTAAATGAAGTAAATAATAAGCTAGCGGCATTGAAAAGAGCAATCTCTCTAGCCGAAGAATTATAATAACTGTAGACTTTAGTCTGCCGAATAAAACGTCTATGAAAACAAAAATTTTAGTCATCGACAACTACGACTCATTTGTGTACAACCTAGTACACTACTTGAAAGAAATCTCTGAAGCAGAAATCACTGTGGTAAAAAATGATGCTTTCGAGTTGGACTTCGTCAAGCAATTCGATAAAATTCTTTTGAGTCCAGGTCCGGGAATTCCAGACGAAGCAGGATTACTAAAAGAAGTGATCAAAGAATATGCATCATCGAAATCCATCTTGGGAGTCTGTTTAGGTCACCAAGCAATTGCAGAAGTTTTCGGTTGTCAATTGAAAAACTTAGATCATCCTTTGCATGGATTCCAATCAAAAATTCAAGTCAAAAGATCCGATGCTCTCTTCGCTGGTCTACCTACTGATTTCAATATTGGTCATTACCACTCATGGGTAGTTGATACAGCCATTTCAGATCAAATTGAAATTACAGCGGTCGATCAAAACGAAGAGATCATGGCGATCCAGCACAAGGAATTTGATGTCTATGGAGTACAGTTTCATCCGGAATCGGTATTAACCGAATTTGGGAGAGAGATGATTAGGAATTGGGTTGCCTCGGTTAATTCAAAAAGTACCCAATTAGGTTACCGAGCGCGAGCCCAGGTAACCGGTAGTGAAATCAATACAATCGGTGGTCTCGACTCGCGCTCGACCACCTAAAAAAAAGAAACATGAAACAAATATTAAACAAACTATACAATCACGAGAAACTATCGGAAGAAGAAGCAAAATCTGTATTGATCGATATTGCACAAGGAAAGCATAACCAGGCGCAGATTGCTTCCTTTCTGACGGTTTTTATCATGCGGAATATTTTCTTAGAAGAACTTAAGGGGTTTCGAAATGCCATGTTGGAACTGGCTGTCCGAGTTAATTTAGGTACTCAAAATTCGATTGATCTCTGCGGAACTGGAGGTGATGGCAAAGACACTTTTAATATTTCAACTTTGTCTTCTTTTGTAGTAGCTGGTGCAGGTGTTCCTGTGACGAAACACGGAAATTACGGGGTATCTTCTGTCTGTGGCTCATCGAATGTTTTAGAATCACTTGGAGTTCAATTTACCAATGAAGAAGAAGTTCTTAAACAGCAATTGAATGATGCCAATATTTGCTTTCTGCATGCACCATTATTTCACCCTGCCATGAAAGCAGTGGCCCCGATTCGCAGAGATTTAGCGGTAAAAACGTTTTTTAACATGCTTGGACCATTAACCAATCCGATTCAACCTGAAAACCAAATGGTCGGCGTATTCAACTTGGAGCTTGCTCGAATCTATCAGTACTTTTTGCAGGAGTCCAAATCGAATTATGCAATCATCCACGCTTTAGATGGTTTCGACGAGATCTCTTTGACTGGAAAACATAAGGAAATAAGTAAGGATGGTGAACACATTCGCAACTCCGAATTTTTTGGATTTGATCAAGTCGACTACGCAGATTTAGCAGGAGGAACAACCGTAGAAGAATCAGCCAAAATCTTCACAACTATTCTTGAAGGAAAAGGTACCGAAAGCCAAGAACAAGTGGTTTTGGCCAATGCTTCGACAGCTATCCGAACTTATACAGGAAAGACTCAGGAAGAAAGTATGGCCTTAGCTGTTGACTCTTTACTTTCAGGCAAAGCTCTTAAGGCACTTCAAACAATTCGTAATTAGTTGAGATGATAGATTCTAGACAACAGATGAGAGACAACAGACTGTACGAAGGTACTTCAGTGCCGGAGTTTACGATACGATTGAGAAGCACAAACCGAAAAAAAACCAATAACCGCGGACTTCAGTCCGGGGAGGATAGACGAAAGATGAAAGACAATTGACAGCACGAAGGTACTTCAGTGCCGAAGTTAACCGAACAAAAGAAAAACTCAACGCGAAAAAAACAATAACCGCGGACTTCAGTCCGGGGATTAAGACAGAAAAATATGAACATCTTAGATAAAATAACACAGCACAAAAGAGGAGAGGTTATCTCCCGAATGCATCAAAAATCCATACAGGAATTACAGGAAAGTGAGACTTATTTCCGAGAGTGTAATTCCATGAAAGAAGCCATTCGAAATGGAAGTGGAATTATAGCCGAATTCAAAAGACAATCGCCTTCAAAAGGAATTATCAACTCTGAAGCCAAGCCCGAAATTGTGGCTTCGGAATACACCAATGCAGGCGTTTCTGGAGTTTCAGTGTTGACGGATGAGGCCTTTTTTGGTGGAAAGGATCAAGATCTTCTTGCGATTAAAGAAGTTGTTGCTACACCTGTTCTCAGGAAAGACTTTGTGATTGATTCCTATCAAATTCATGAAGCAAAAGCCCTTGGAGCAGATGTCATCTTACTGATTGCTCGAATTTTAAATCCGGATCAGACAAAAGAGTTTACCGAGATCGCTCATGGATTGGGATTGGAAGTGCTTTTGGAAACGCATTCAGAACAGGAAATTGAGAAGCACTATTTTGATTCCATTGATTTGATCGGTATCAATAATCGCGATCTAGATACTTTTCAAGTTGATATCGAAAATTCCATTCGATTAGCTCAATCTTTACCAAAGGAAAGTATCAAAATTGCAGAAAGTGGGCTCGGTAATCCTGAAACAGTCATCAGAATGAAAGAAAATGGATTTGATGGATTCCTGATGGGAGAAGCTTTTATGAAGCATACGCACCCTGGAAAAGCTTGTAAGAAATTCATCGAACAATTAAAGCCTGTGAGTCATGAAAATTAAGATTTGCGGAATGAAATATCGTGAGAATATCAAGGAGATTTCAGATTTAAATCCAGATTTTTTAGGCTTTATTTTCTATCCAAAATCACCTCGATACATTGGCGATGAACTTGATCCCATGCTTTTCAAACAAATTCCAAAAGGAATAAAGAAAGTAGCTGTTTTTGTCAATTCTAGCTTAGAAGAAGTGGTTCAAATTTGTCGCAACTTTAAGTTTGATTATGCCCAACTGCATGGAGATGAATCAGCTGAATATTGCGAAAATTTAAAAAAAGAAGGTGTTGCAATTATTAAAGCCTTTCCAGTGGATGAAGATTTCGACTTCGCCAAAACAAATAGTTATAAAACTTCATGCAAGTTCTTTCTTTTTGACACCAAAACAATTCAGTACGGGGGTTCTGGAACACAGTTTAATTGGAAGATCCTAAAAAACTACGATAACGAAATCCCCTTTTTTCTAAGTGGAGGAATTGGACCTGAAAACTTTGAAGAAGCTTTTAAATTGGAAGGTTTAAATATAGCGGCTTTGGATTTGAATTCGAAGTTTGAGATTGAACCTGGTAGGAAGAGTCAGTTAAAATTATCCGACTTCGCTTTTAGCTACGTCGGACGAAGAATGCAAAATTAAAAATTGGGAAGAAAGAAAATAGACAATTGACGATAGACTAAACCAGTCTATTATCCTTTTTCTTTCATCTAAAAATCTTAGAACATGCAACCAACAAACGGATTTTACGGAGAATTTGGAGGGGCTTTCATTCCTGAAATGCTTTATCCAAATGTGAATGAGCTCGAAAATGAGTATCAAGAAATTATCAATTCAGAGGATTTTCAGGATGAATTTCGAAATCTATTGCGTGATTATGTAGGTCGACCTACACCGCTTTATTTTTCGAAAAATTTATCCGAAATCTATCAAACGAATATTTTCTTAAAAAGAGAAGATCTAAATCATACTGGAGCCCATAAAATCAACAATACCATTGGACAGATTCTACTAGCAAAAAGACTAGGAAAGCAAAGAATCATTGCTGAAACTGGTGCAGGTCAGCATGGAGTCGCCACGGCCACTGCATGTGCGTTAGCAGGAATGAAATGTTCGGTCTTCATGGGGGAAGTTGACATCCAAAGACAAGCGCCAAATGTCAAGAGAATGGAACTTTTGGGAGCGGAAGTGATTCCGGCGACAAGCGGGTCAAAAACACTTAAAGATGCTACAAATGAAGCCATTCGAGAGTGGATAAATAATCCGGTCGACACCCATTATATCATTGGATCTGTAGTTGGACCTCATCCTTATCCGGATATGGTGGCGCAGTTTCAATCCGTGATATCTGAAGAAATCAAAGTTCAATTGAAAGAACTAATTGGAAATGAAAATCCAGATCATGTGATTGCCTGCGTTGGAGGTGGATCCAATGCGATTGGAGCCTTCTATCATTTTATTGACAATGGCCAAACAAATTTGATTGCTGTGGAAGCCGGCGGCTTAGGTGTGGATTCTGGAAAAACTGCTGCAACGATTGCATTAGGTAAGAAAGGAATCATTCATGGAAGTAAAACCTTTTTGATGCAAACCAATGATGGTCAAATTGTAGAACCCCATTCTATTTCAGCCGGATTGGACTATCCAGGAATCGGACCCGTGCATGCCTATTTAGCTGATTCAGGAAAAGGAAAAGTTGTTTCCGTAACAGATGAAGAAGCAATCAAAGCAGGAATTTTCTTATCGCGAAAGGAAGGTATTATTCCAGCCTTGGAATCGGCACATGCTTTAGCCTATTTGGAAAAAGAAAAGTTTGGAAAGGATGACATTGTAGTTGTTAACTTATCTGGAAGAGGAGATAAAGATTTGGCTACTTATCAAAAATATATTTAGACATGAATCAATTAAAAGAACTATTTGAGAACAAAGAAGGGAAGATACTTTCGATCTACTTCACAGCAGGTTTTCCGGAATTGAATGACACCGAGAAAATCATATTGGAACTGGATCGAAATGGTGTTGATTTAATTGAAATTGGAATCCCTTTTTCAGATCCATTAGCGGATGGACCTATAATTCAAGCTAGTGGTCAGCAAGCTTTGGATAATGGAATGACATTGGAACTGTTGTTTCAGCAATTGAAAAACATCAGAAGTAAAACCCAAATTCCATTGGTTTTAATGGGTTATTTTAATTCAATCATGCAGTTCGGAGAGGAACGTTTTTGTCAAAAATGCGCAGAAGTTGGAATTGATGGCGTGATTCTTCCAGATTTGCCTTTGGAGTTCTATCAGGACACTTACAAAGCTTTATTTGAGCAGTATGGTTTGAATAATATTTTACTAATAAACCCGCAGACAAGCGAAGAAAGAATTCGAAAGATAGATGCGGTATCGTCAGGATTTGTATATCTAGTTTCTTCGAATTCAATAACGGGTTCCAACAAGGATTTGAGTTTGCAAAATGAGTATTTCGAACGAATCAAAAAAATGGAATTAAACAATCCGAAAATGGTTGGTTTTGGAATCCACGATGCCAAATCATTTGATCATGCGACAAAGCAAACTGAGGGAGCTATAATTGGGTCAGCTTTTATCAAATCTTTGTCGGATAGGGCAACTCTTGAAACAAAAATTGAAAAATTTGTAAAATCGATCCAAGGCGCTAAGAATATACTAAAAGAAGCTAATTTGGAGTTATAAAAAATAGGTTTTCAAGGAATTAGAATTTGGTTTATAAAAAAATGCTTCTAATCTTTGTACCCAAGAACAAAAAATAATGGCAAATAAGCCCATGACATATCACAACTTTTATTTCTATTTCTTTTGGAAGAAAGAGACAGGGTTGGATATGTATGTGAAATAAAACAAAAACTATACACACAATATTTGAAAACCCTGGTCGTAAGATCGGGGTTTTTTTTTGATTAAAAATTGCGACTTCGCTGAGGCTACGTCGAATGAAAAATGAAGAATTAAAAATTAAAAATTGTCAGGGATGAGTAAGATCAAAATTGGAATACAGGGAGTGAAGGGGGCTTTTCATGAAATTGCCGTTCGCAAGTATTTTAATCAACCAGTTGATATTGTGGAGTGTTATTCTTTTCAGGAAGAAATCAATCAATTGGTAAATGGTCAAATCGATTATTGTTTAATGGCAATTGAAAACACCGTTGCGGGTTCCATTCTTCCAAATTACGCTTTGATTCAAAATAACCCAGTCAAAATTGTGGGTGAAGAATACTTGAGGATAAAACAAAATCTAGTAGGACTCCCAGGTCAAAAAATCCGTGATCTGAAAGAAGTGCATTCCCATTACATGGCTATCGAACAATGCCGTGATTTCCTTTCAGGAATTGAAGGAATTCGTTTGGTTGAATCACCCGATACAGCAAGAAGCGCACAAGAAATTGGAACTGCAAGAATTAAAGATCGAGCGGGAATTGCGAGTGATTTAGCCGCAGAATTATATGGATTGGAAATCCTTGCGGAAGAAATTGAAACCAACAAGAAAAACTATACGCGATTCCTTGTTTTAGCGAGAGAAGACAAGGAAGTGCAGGTGGAAACCATCAGTAAAGCTTCTATATGTTTTTCGGTTTCTCACGAACAAGGAAGTTTGTCCACAGTACTGAGCTTAATGAGTCATTTCGATTTAAATCTGACCAAGATTCAGTCGATGCCCATACTTGGGAAAGAATTTCAATACTTCTTCTTTGTGGATGTGACTTTCAATGACTACCACAGACTGGAAGAAGCAATCTGGAGTTTGGATCCAATTGTCAATGATTTACAAATTTTAGGAGAATATGAACACAGTATTTCAACTCTGGAAGAAATACACCAACAATAAGAATGATGATTAAAGGTGCAAAAAGAACTCAAAAAGTTCAAGAATACTACTTCTCGAAAAAGCTTAAAGAAATTGAGCAAATGAATTCGGATGGACAAAAGGTCATCAATCTTGGAATTGGTAATCCGGACCTCCTTCCACCTAGGGAAGCCGTGAATGAATTGATTAATCACATGACGATTCCAAATTCGCATGGATATCAATCTTACAAAGGAATTCCAGCCTTGAGAAAAGCTTTCGCAAAATGGTATGCAAAGTATTTTGATGTCAATTTGAATGCTGATTCTGAAGTATTACCATTGATGGGGTCCAAAGAAGGTATCATGCATATTTCATTGGCTTTCCTGAATGAAGGAGATCAAGTTTTAATTCCCAATCCAGGTTATCCAACTTATAAGTCCGTGGCTAAAATGTTGGGAGCAGATGCGATTGAATACAAACTAGATGCTTCCAATAATTGGTTTCCGGATTTCGATCATTTGGAGAAACAAGATTTGTCTGGAGTGAAAATCATGTGGGTCAACTACCCGAATATGCCCACTGGCCAAAATGCTTCAATAGAACTATTTGAAAAATTGGTTGCCTTTGGGAAAAAGCATGAGATTCTAATTGTAAATGACAATCCCTATGCATTCATTCTGAATGATCAACCCTTAAGTATTTTTTCGGTTGAAAGCGCCAAAGAGGTTTGTTTAGAATTGAATTCTTTGAGTAAATCGCACAATATGGCGGGCTTTAGAGTGGGCATGGTTGCGGGGTCTGCTGAACATATTGAATTGGTTTTAAGGATGAAATCGAATATGGATTCAGGCATGTACAAACCTTTACAATTGGCCGCAGTTAAGGCTTTGGAGAAAACGGCGGACTGGTACAGAAGCATAAACGATGAATATGCAAAAAGAAGGAAAGTCGTGGGAAAACTATTCGATCTGCTAGGTGCTGAATTTGAGGACGACCAAGTGGGTTTATTTATTTGGGCAAAAATCCCAGATGGTTTTCAAAACGCCTTCGATTTTTCAGATTTCATCCTGACCGAAGCCCGAGTATTTATTACTCCCGGGGGAATTTTTGGAAGTCAAGGTGAGCACTACTGTAGAGTATCACTTTGTAGCCCGGTTCAAACAATTGAAAATGCGATTCGACGAATTGAAGAATCGAAAATACTTGTGGAATTATGATTGTAACAATAATTGGACTTGGACTAATCGGTGGATCAATTGCCATTGACTTGAAAAAATCGGGTTACGCAGATAAGATCATTGGTGTGGATCATTCTCAGATCAACGGGGAGTTTGCGAAACAAATCGGATTTGTGGATGAAATTCAAACTCTGCAGGATTCGATTTCGGAATCTCAGTTGATTATTTTAGCGATACCGGCAGACGGAGCTGTAAAGGTTTTACCCGAGATTTTAAATCGAATTGATGAACAGGTAGTGACGGATGTTTGTTCTACAAAAGGACCTTTGAAAGAAGTGATTAAAAATCATCCTAAACGGGATCAAGTGGTGCTTGCTCACCCCATGGCTGGAACTGAATTTTCGGGCCCATGGGCAGCAAAACAAGGCTTGTTTGATGGGAAAGCATGCATTTTGTGTGATTTGGAAGAAAATAATGGAGATGCTGTTCAAACAGTCATTGAACTCTATGAGAATTTAAACATGCGCTTGCTGGAAATGGGAAGTGAAGAACACGATGTGCATGCAGCTTACGTTTCTCATATTTCTCACATCAGTTCTTTCGCCTTAGCTCTTACGGTTTTGGAAAAAGAAAAGGATGAAAAAAGGATATTTGATTTAGCAAGTGGAGGGTTCGACTCAACTGTGCGTCTAGCGAAAAGTAATGCGGATATGTGGAGCCCCATATTTCGACAAAACAAAGAAAATATTTTACAGGTTTTAGACACCTATATTGAAGAATTAAATGACTTTAAAAAAGCAATTGAATTCGATGACTCAGAGCGAGTGCATCAAAAAATAAAAGAAGCGAATAGAATTAAGAAAGTATTAAGTTAGATGTTTGGACTACTTGATTTTTTGGAAACTAGACTACATTTGTCCCTTTCCAATAATCTAGAAGTCTAGTCATCCAAAAATCCAAAAAATGGAAACACAAAGGAAATCATTATTCGAAGGTTGGGGTCTGCAAAGCACAGATCGACCTTTAGTTATTTCAGGACCTTGCTCTGCGGAATCCGAAGAGCAAATTCTGGACATCGCCAAGCAATTGAAAGAGCAAAATATTGAAATCTTTCGAGCGGGTATTTGGAAACCGAGAACAAGACCAAATTCTTTTGAAGGAGTTGGAAGTGTTGGTTTGGAATGGTTAAAACTGGCCAAACAAGAATATGGTGTGAAAATCACAACAGAAGTGGCCAATGTAAAACACGTTTACGAAGCTTTAAGAGCAGGTGTAGACATCCTTTGGATTGGAGCTCGAACTTCTGTAAATCCTTTTGCTATCCAAGAAATTGCGGATGCATTAAAAGGTGTTGATATCCCCGTAATGGTGAAGAATCCAATTAATCCAGATGTTGATTTATGGCAGGGTGCAATCGAAAGAATCGCAGGGGCTGGAATTGACAAAATCGCCGCGATACATCGAGGTTTTTCATCTTTCGATAAAACGAAATACCGCAATATTCCGAAGTGGCAATTACCTATCGAATTGCGAAGAAGAATGCCGGAAATTCCAATGATTTGTGATCCGAGTCATATCGCTGGCCGAAGAGATTTAATTGAAAAAGTCTCTCAAAAATCCTTGGACCTGAATTATGATGGTTTGATGATTGAATGCCACAACAATCCTGATGAAGCCTGGTCAGATGCGAAACAACAAGTTTCCCCTGCGCAGCTCAAAGAGATTTTGGACAATCTTGTTTTGAGAGAGGTTGTAATTAATGACGCTTCGATTCAGGATTTGGAAGAATTAAGAGCTCAGATTGATGCGCATGATAAAAAGTTATTTAGCCTTTTGGAAAGCAGAATGGCGGTTGCTGAAAAAATTGGTGAATTCAAAAAAGCACATAATATCACGGTTCTACAACCTGAAAGATGGCAAGCCATTTTGGATAAAACCATAGAAGAGGGAAAGAAGCACAATCTGAGTTCAGAATTTGTAACAAAAATGTTTACAGCGATTCACCAAGAGTCGATTAATAAGCAAACAAAATTGATGAGAAAGTAACTTGGACTGCTGGATTTTTGGACTTCTGGACTAATGGAATAATTCCAAATCTAGAAATCCAAAAATCTAAAAATCCAGAAATCCAGAAAAATGAAACTAGGAATTATAGGTTGCGGAAATTTAGGATCCGCTTTAGTAAAAGGCGTATTGGAATCCGAATTTGATACCGATGGCCATGTTTTAATCAGCACGAGAAAACAACAAATCCCTTCCAAATTAGAGGGCTTAAGTGTGAATGTATTACCAAATAAGGAGTTGACTAAAAATGCGGATGTCATTGTCCTATGTGTATTGCCGAATCAGATTGATGCTGTTTTAGATGAAATCAAGTCGGAAGTCGATGGATCGAAATTGGTCGTTTCTACTGTCACTGGAGTTGAAATTTCGCAGATTAAAAATCGCTTGGGAAATGATCAATTACAAGTTGTAAGAGCCATGCCGAATACGGCAATTGCTGTTAAGGAATCCATGACATGCATTGCTTTTTCATCCGATGTCAAAGAAAATAACAAGAAGCTGGTTCGGGACTTATTCGATTCTGTTGGGATTACGGAAGTTATTCGAGAAGAGCAAATGTCATCCGCAACGGCATTAACAGCCTGTGGAATCGCTTTTTTTCTTAGATCCATTCGTGCGGCATCCCAAGGAGGAGTTGAGATTTCTTTCCATTCAGAAGAAGCATTAAAAATGGCAGCGCAAACTGCACTTGGAGCGGCAAAACTTTTAATAGAAAACGAAACGCATCCAGAAAGAGAAATCGACAAAGTAACTTCTCCAAATGGCTGTACCATTATTGGTCTAAACGAAATGGAACATTCAGGATTCAGTTCTTCTTTTATCAAAGGAATTAGAAAATCAGCAGAAAAGGCAGGGAATTTGTATGTAGAGTGATTGGATGTTTGGATGTTTGGATGTTTGGATGTTTGGATGTTTGGATGTTTGGATGTTTGGATGTTTGGATGTTTGGATGTTTGGATGTTTGGATGTTTGGATGTTTAAAACTATTTGATGGATGGACTTTGGAACGTCTAGTGGTGAAAACTTATTCAAAAGATAAACACAAATGGTCCAATAGTCCAATAGTCCAATAGTCCAATAGTCCAATAGTCCAATAGTCCAATAGTCCAAAAAAAACTATATTTACATCAAACTAAACAAGAAAAAATGAAAACACTTTTAACACTTCTATTTGCTGTGATGACAGCTTCACTTTTTGGTCAGACTAAAAAACTAACTTCCGACGAAGTTTCTGCATTTTATACTTCTGCGAAGAGAACAGAATTAGGAATTGAGTACCCTATTTTCAGAGTTTATGAATATTCAGATAAAGAGGGTAAACACCATATTGTACTGGCTGAAAAAGTCAATCAAAAAGGTGGAAAAGAGCCAGCTGCTGTTCAAGGTTTTCATTTCAAAATTAGTGGTTCTAATGCTACTGAAGTTTGGAAAATGAAGGATGCCAAATCTAAAGATAATGGCGTTTCAGAAGAATATGGCATGTGGTTTTGGACAAAATATTTTGATATCAAAGACATTGATGGAGATGGATTGGTAGACCCAATCATGATTTATGGTTCCAAAGGAATGAATGGTTATGATGATGGACGAATCAAAATTCTGGTATATTATAAAGGTAAAAAGATTGGAATTCGTCATCAAAATGGCACATTGGACAATGAGCGAAATACAAAAGTTGATGCTGAATTTTACGCACTTCCATCTTCGATCCAAACCCATGTCAAAAATGTAATGGATGCCATGGTGGAAAAAAGTCATGCCATTTTTCCGGCAGGTTGGAAAGACGCGATGAAAGCTAAAAAGACGGCTTTTGATGAAAATTAATCTTCGATTCCCTTTTCTATTTCTAGTAGCAATTTTTGGAATTTCATGTCTGTGGGATAATGACACCATAGAAATGGAAAGACAAAAATTTCCTGAAGTATATGATTTGCTTACGGGAAACTTTTTGAGACATTCGGAAGATTATTATAAATGGAGAATTCAAGATCGAACTGAAAAACTAAAATCAGATCCCAAAAATCCGCATTTATATGACGACTTAGCAGTAGCTTATTCTAAATTAAATCAGGATAAGAAAGCGATTGAGATCATGAAAGAAAAGGAGAAAATTACTCCTGGACTATACGAAACCTATGCAAATATGGGAACCTTTTATTTGCATGATGGTCAATTGGAAAAAGGAATTCAATACATCGAAAAGGCCATAGAAATCAATCCGGAAGCTCATTTTGGAAGAGAAGTTTATCAAAAATATTTAGCTGAATATTTATTGGAAAAGGGTTATAAAAAAGGTGGTCAACTCCCAATTTCTAGCATGATGAATGTTCGTAAAAAAGAGGATGATTTTTACTCCTTTCTTCAAAAGAAAATGAAGAAAAATGAGAATGAACATCTAAGTTTAGAGCAATTAAATGCTGCAATAAAAGGAGTTTCTGGAATGATGAAATTTGGTAACCACAATTCACCTATTCTTTTTGAAGCTTTGGGCGATTTGTTCTTCTTTGGTGGTACTAATTTTCGAAGAACAGAAGCTTTTCGAAATCTCGCTATTATCGCCTACACCAGAGCAAAATCAAATGTAACTTCTGAAGAGGCCAAAAAAAAATATCAAAATATTATCCATTTCGTGAGTGAATTGGTTAGCCCAGGAAAAGTAAAAAAGTTAATGAAACAACTGGAGAATGATGTATCTCGAGCAAACAGTCATTTCAACGATATTCAAGTAAATGAAATTCTTTGGATTGAAAAAGGCTTGGATTTAGATGAAGAATTTTCGATTAAATATTATGGTAAACAAAGAAATCAAATCGAAAAACCAAAGAAAGAAATTCCAGAAGAAAAACTAAAAGAAGAGGATTTTGAAAAAACGACTTCTACAGGTGAGATTTTTATCAATTGGTTTATCGGTATTTTATTGCTTGGCTTCTTGGTTGTCATGACCTATATCATTTGGAAAAATATGAACAAGTGATCCAAATTCTAATCAGCATTTATAGCATAACATTTAACCTTTTCTTAAAGCGCTTTCGCGAACTTCTACCCCATTTTAGGATTCTAACTATGAACTAGAATCTATTTATTCGTTTAAACAAATATTGGAGAAATATATTTATATTTGTTCCAACAAATAATTAAAACTATGGATCGAAAAGACTTTTTAAAGAAATCAATGCTCACTGGAGCTCTTGGTTTGGGAGCTGTAAGTGTTTTAAAAGCGACCAGCAATCAAAAAGAAACTTCGACCTATGAGAAGTTAATGCAACAAGTAGGATTTAATCATATACCAAATAAGGAGGAAAAAACAATGAATACTGTATTACACAAAGCTGAAACTAGAGGACATGCAAATCATGGATGGTTGGATTCGCACCACTCTTTTAGTTTTGCTAACTACCACAACCCGGAAAGAATGCACTTTGGTGTACTTCGAGTATTAAACGATGATCGTGTGCAAGCAGGTCAAGGATTTGGAACGCATCCACACGACAATATGGAAATCATTTCAATTCCATTGGAAGGCGATTTGGAACATAAGGACAGCATGGGAAATGTCGCTGTGATCAAAGAAGGTGATGTGCAAGTAATGAGCGCCGGAACAGGTATCTACCATTCTGAATACAATAAAAATGCAGATAAAGAAGTGAAGTTTCTTCAAATCTGGCTGTTTCCCAACAAAAAGAATGTAGAACCCAGGTACGATCAAATCTCCATTCGAGACATTGAAAAAGAGAATGAATTCTATCAGGTCTTGTCGCCGAATTCGGACGACTCTGGCGTTTGGGTTCATCAAAATGCCTGGTTTCATTTGGGAAAATTTGAATCTGGAAAAGAAACCAAATACGAATTAAAAGACAAAAACAACGGAGTCTATGCATTTATTCTGGATGGGAAAGTTGAAATCTCGGGCCAAGAACTGAACAAGAGGGATGGATTCGGAATCTGGGATGTGGAGTCAATCGACTTCAAAGCAAATGAAAACGTACGTGTACTTCTAATGGAAGTACCTATGAATATATCTTAACACAAATAAAAATGACAACTTTAGAAAACTTAAAATGGCGTTATGCCACTAAAAAATTCGATGCTACAAAGAAAATTGCATCAGAAGATCTTGATAAATTAAAGAAAGCCATTCAACTTTCACCAAGTTCCTATGGATTGCAATTATTCAAAGTATTGGATGTGCAAAATGAAGCTACAAGAAAGGCGCTACAACCAGCTAGCTGGGGACAAACACAAATTGTGGATGCATCCAATCTTTTTGTTTTCGTTTCAAAGAGAAATTTTGGTTCGGAGGATGTAGATAATTATGTCAACCTGAAAGCTGAAACGATGGGAATGGACCCTTCAGAACTACAAGGGTATGGAGATTTCGTAAAAGAGAAACTACAGGAAATTCCATCTGAACTTTATGCGCAATGGACGGCCAAGCAAACTTATATAGCTTTAGGAAACCTCATAACAGCTGCTGCAGAATTGCATATTGATTCTTGCCCGATGGAAGGGTTTGAACCAGAAAAATATGATGAGATTTTAGGTCTAAAGAATACCGATTATACCGCCTCCGTTGTGGTTACCTTAGGATACCGTTCTGATGAAGATCCTACTAAAGATGGACCAAAAGTTAGAAAATCAGTGGATCAATTAATTGAAATCGTTTAGTTAGAGTGATAGAGAATCAATCGACCTAATCACATAAATCAGTATATTAAAAACATGAAAGCAAGAGCATCTCGATACGCTCAAAGAGCTACTCGATGACCGTTTGTTTATTTAATAAATTGTCTGGCACAAAAATAAATTACACTAAAATTAAAAATGGTCCATGTGCCAGACTAGAAACTCTGGAAAAATGAAAGCAAGAGCTAAAATTAAATCGAAATATAGGACAGAAATAGATGCTCGTGGTCATCGAATTCTTGCAGATGAACCTTTAGAAAATGGAGGTCAAAATTCGGGTCCTTCGCCAGGTGACTTATTGAGATCTTCCCTCGCAAGTTGTACTGCGATCACTTTAAAAATGTATGCAGATCGAAAAGAGTGGGAAACTGGAGAAATTTCTGTTGATGTCGAGTACAGAAAAAATTTAGATGATTTTGAACCCAACTTCCATGTTGAACTTTCATTTGAAAATGAGAACTTGAGCGAGGATCAACTAAATAGACTTGAAATCATTGCAAACAAATGCCCAGTGCACAAGATTTTAAGTAAAAGTCACGAAATACAAGTCAAAACAATAAAATCATGAGTGAAGAAATCAGAAAAGAATACCAAAAAGGAGATTTCACCATAGTGTGGAAACCAGGATTGTGTAAACATGCCGGAGTATGTGTGAAAATGCTACCCAATGTCTATGATCCGAAAGCTAAACCTTGGATTAGGCAGGAAAACGCTTCCATCGAAGAACTTAAAAAACAAATCGATGCCTGTCCTTCAGGAGCTTTGAGCTATAAATAGTAACCGAATTAAATTATCAGCATAAAAATAAAACCCTGACAAGGACGAATCCTGTCAGGGTTTTTGCTTGAAAACTAACCTACTACTATTTGCTTATAGCTTCTTTAATTCCTCTATAATTTCTTTCTGAACCGAAATTCCTTGATCTTGATTGTACCATTTCTGAAGGATTTGACTCAGTTCACTATATTCCATTTGATCTTTAAGTTCCAAACGAATATTCTCTAACTCTTGTGGTCGCGGCCCCCAAACGAATAGATCAGCTCCACCATTTCGATCTCGAACAACCAGTTTGGGAATGGAATGCGCTCCATTTGTATGATACTTTTCCATCAACTCCGGAAATTCATCTCTTAAATAAATCTCCATTCGAATACGATCCGATTCGGCAACCATCATTTGTATAAATGGGACTGAATGGGCCGCATCCCCGCACCAGGGTTCCGTAATCAGAATGAAATCTAAATCTTGATTTAATCCTTTGATCACCTCCTTGGTTTCGTTCAATAACTCTCCTTTTTTCTCCCATCTGCTTGATCTCGAGTAATTCAGTTTGGTGTATTTTTCATACTCCGGCTTCATTATCGGTCTTAAAGGCATCCCTTTTGCCCGATGTTCAAACTCTTCTATGTATGTATTGTAATTCATAATCTACGTCCTTACATATTAAAACGTTTGTTTAAACAAATAATTACAACTTTGTTCAAATATTTTTAAAAAAATTAGCTTTTCAACTGAGAATGACTAACTTACATTCTTTACTCACTAAAACTCATACAATTATGAAATTGAAAATGTTTATGGCCGTAGCTGCTTTTTTGGTTACAAGCATTGTAAGTGCTTATTCTGTACCTTATTACAACAAGGATTCGAAAACGTACACGTTTAAAGTAAAAATCAATGGATCGGAAAGAGAAATTACTTTCAAAGGATCTACTTCGGGTACAGCGCACTGTCCGCCTACTGCAGATATCGTAGAAATTCAGTCGAGCTGTGGATGGGTGAAGGTTAAAAACGGTCAAAAAGTTACGATTAAAGATGGTTGTTTAACTGTAAACTAATCACATTAGAAAAAGAAATAATGGCCTCGTTTTGAAAATAATCAAGACGAGGCTTTTTTGTTTTTAGATATTTTATTTTCAGAACATGTTTGCCATAATTCTGTTTAAATTGTTAGCCTCAGGTTTCAATTTCGTCCTTTAGTAAAGTAAATATGGATTCAAAGAAAAATAATAGAAAAGGATTTGTTTTCAGCCCATACAGTGCGCCTGAACAATCCACCTTTGAAAAACTTTTTGATGTCTTTAAGGAGCTGATCACCTATACTTCAGGAGATTTTGATGAAGCAATTGATTGGCTCAGACAATTGGATGATGAGTACAAGTTAACCACACCAGATTATTCCATTGAAGATTTCATTGAGGAACTGAAAGAAAAAGGATTTATTAGAGAAGAAATTAAACCTGATGGCTCTGGAGGAATGGGAATTACCGCCAAAACAGAAAGAGCTATTCGAAAAGGTGCTTTGGAACAAATCTTTGGTAAATTGAAAAAACAAGGTGCCGGAAATCATAAATCAAAATATTCTGGACTAGGCGATGAGCATACGGGGGATCTTCGAGAATACCGATTTGGAGATTCTTTGGAAAACATCTCCATGACTGAAAGTCTGAAAAATGCGCAAATCAACCATGGTTTTGGAGATTTTCAACTGACAGAAAATGATTTAATTGTCGAAGACACCCATCACAAATCACAGATGAGTACGGTACTAATGATTGATATCAGTCATTCTATGATTCTATATGGTGAAGATCGAATTACTCCAGCCAAAAAAGTCGCCATGGCTTTAGCAGAATTAATCACTACTAGATATCCAAAAGACTCATTGGACGTACTTGTTTTTGGGAATGATGCTTGGACGATCTCCATTAAAGACCTCCCCTATTTGCAAGTGGGACCTTATCATACCAATACAGTTGCTGGTTTGAATCTTGCCATGGACATTCTCAGAAGAAAAAGAAATACAAACAAACAGATTTTCATGATTACGGATGGAAAACCTAGTTGTTTGCGTATGCAAGATGGTACCTATTATAAAAACAGTATGGGACTAGACCCTTTTATTACTGAAAAGTGTTACAATATGGCGGCCCAAGCTAGAAAACTTCATATTCCAATAACCACATTCATGATCGCTCGAGACCCTTACCTGCAAAGCTTTGTGGAGGAATTTACCGAGAAGAACAGAGGCAAAGCTTTTTACACGGGACTTCAAGGCTTGGGCGAAATGATATTTCAAGATTACGAAACGAATAGAAAAAAAAGATTACGATAATGAAACCAACAATCAAAACTATAGGAGAGCTCAAAAAAGCAGGTTATTCCTATAAATCCATCAAAGACGAAATCAGATCAAATTTGATCAAAAACCTTCAAGAAGGTAAAAACTCTTTCGAAGGTATTCATGGATACGAAAACTCGGTCATACCCGAATTGGAAAGAGCTTTATTATCGAAACATAATATCAATCTTCTAGGACTAAGAGGTCAAGCCAAAACCAGAATGGCTAGATTAATGACTCAACTTCTAGACGAATACATTCCAGTGATTGCAGGAAGCGAAATTAATGATGACCCATTAAAACCTTTATCGCTATTTGCAAAAAATATAATTGAAGAAAAAGGAGATGACACCCCAATCGAATGGATGCATCGAGACGAGAGATTTTTTGAAAAACTAGCAACTCCAGATGTAACTATTTCGGATCTTATTGGAGATATCGACCCGATCAAAGCGGCCAATATGAAACTGAGTTATGCGGATGAACGCGTCTTGCATTTTGGAATGATTCCGAGAGCCAACAGATGCATATTTGTGATCAATGAGTTGCCAGATTTACAAGCCAGAATTCAAGTGGCGCTTTTCAATATTTTGGAGGAAGGTGACATACAAATTCGAGGTTTTAAACTTCGAATGCCTTTGGATTTGCAATTTGTATTCACTGCAAATCCGGAAGATTACACAAATAGAGGAAGCATCGTAACTCCATTGAAAGATCGAATTGGGTCTCAAATTTTAACCCATTATCCTGAAGACATCGAAACGGCAAAAACAATCACCCAACAGGAAGCTGGACTTCAAAGTGATCGCAACTTTGATATTCATGTTCCCGAAATCGCAAAAGACCTCATCGAACAAATCGGATTTGAGGCACGTGAAAATGAGTTCATTGATCATAAATCCGGAATCTCTGCAAGAATGTCCATCACCGCTTTCGAAAATTTAATGAGTACAGCTGAAAGAAGGATCATACTCAACAAGGAGAAAAAAGGAACCATTCGTTTTTCTGATAGCATGGGAGTCATCCCCTCGATTACGGGTAAAGTGGAATTAGTTTATGAAGGTGAAGAAGAAGGGGCTGAATATGTTGCCGAAAAGCTTATTGGTTCCGCTGCCAAGTCTTTATTCCCTTTATACTTTCCAAAAATTGAAAAACTCAGCAAAGAAGAAGATGAAGACCCTTACGACAATCTAATTGCTTGGTTTTTTAATCAATCTGAGTTCGAACTTCTTGATGAATCTTCAGAGAAAGAATACCAAGAAATGTTGTCGAAAGTAGGTCCATTGGATGAACTAATTTCTAAGTACCAAAAAAACTTAAAGAAAGAAGATCACAACTTCATGAAGGAGTTTATTCTGTGGTCTTTAGTTGAGTTCAAAAGATTGTCCAAATCTAGATTTTCTGAAGGCTATGCCTTTAAAGATCAATTTAGCTCCTATCTCACGGATTTTGACGAATAAACCGATAGAAGGACTAATTTCGCAACATGATAGACTCTTTAGAGATACTCGCCAGACGAGCACAAATTCAGGATGGGGGACCTTTATACCATGAATTTGTGCACGACGCCATGATAAAAGAGCCATGGAATGCCATATCCTCTCTAAGCTTTTTCATTCCAGTTATCTATTGGATCTGGAAATTACGAGGAGAATATAAGCAGCACTTAATCATGGTTGCAATCATTCCTTTACTTTTCCTAAATGGCTTGGGGTCTACATTATATCACGCCTTTCGATCTAGTGATGCATTTTTGCTTTTGGATTGGATGCCTGCCTCTGCAATGTCTATTCTATTAGCCAGCTATTTTTGGTCTAAAGTATTAAGCAAATGGTATTTTGGATTTTTAGCGGTATTTGTATTCTATCTTCTTGGAGGTATTTCCATTATGCTGTTTATCGATGAAAGCAACCGAGATTTTGCACCGAATATTGGCTATTTTTTTGTTGGTGCTTCTTTCTTTATCCCGATTTTTATTTTGCTTTATCGAAACCGATTCAAGCACCTCGATCTGATTGCTTATGGATTTACCTTTCTAGCATTATCGCTAATCTGCAGAAGCATGGATTATCCGAATCCCAATCCTTTCCCAGATCTTTTCCCCCAAGGAACCCACTTTCTTTGGCATATTTTCAGCTCTTTTGCTGTATTTAGTATTGGCTATTTTATTTATTACTACCGGAAAATGGAGTTAGCTTCGAAGAGTTAATTGTTTTATCTTCGTTACTTAAAAAGTAACATTATTTTTCTTTTGAAATCAACGATTCAATCCTACTTGGAGAAAAAAATTACAATCATCGTCTTTGCGATTTTGCTTACTTCCTATTTTTCCATAAGAGCTGCTGTTCTGTCCATTACATTTGATGAAGTAGCATCATATCAAATAATGAATCTGGAAAATTGGTGGGACATTACCATTACAGCTAACAATCACTTACTGAATACGACATTAATGAAATATTCAGTTGAATTCTTTGGACTATCAGAATTCACGCTTAGACTTCCCAATATTCTTGGTGGTATTCTATTTCTTTTTTTTTCAGCCTTGATAGGACGACTCTTATTCAAGAAAAAAGCGATATACTTTTTACTAGTTCTCTGGTTTAATCCTTTCTTGATTGATTTCTTCAGTATAGCCAGAGGATATGGTCTCTCAATTGGATTCATGACATTGAGCCTTTTCTGTTTATTTCGTTTTTTCTATAATCAAAATATATGGTTTGGTGTTGGCACTATATTATCTGCACAATGCGCAGTTCTCTCAAACTTAACTTTATTCAATTATTTACTGCCAATGCTCGCAAGTTTTGGACTTATCTTTCTCATTCGAAAGCGGAAGAATTTATCTTGGTTCACAGACTTACTGATTTATTTCGGAATTCTCCTAACTTTTTTCTACTACCTTCTTCCGGCAGTTTTTGAACTTAAAGAAAACGGCGAACTATATTTTGGAGGAAGAACTGGTTTTTATCAAGATAGTATTTATTCCTTAGGTCGATGTTTTGCCTATTATAAAACAAACATGACATTAGGGAAAATACTTTTTTTCTTTCTCTTTAGTTTTTCATATTTATTCTCTCTGATCAATATTGGGATCAGTATTTACAAAAAGAAAATCACAACTCAATTAGTAATGGCCGTCATTATAATTTTGGGCTTGTTGGCTTCAATTGTGCAACATGAGATTCTGAATTCAAACTTTACTTCCGAAAGAACTGCTCTCATGTACTTTCCTTTAACAATCATCTCTTTATTCTTAGGCATTTCAGATTTCAAATTGAAATTTAATCTTTATTTAAAAGAGGTTCTTGCAAGTGTTTTTGTTTTTCAATTTTTATGGGTTGCAAATTTTCATATTACCTATTCATGGAGATACCAAGGCAATGCATTACAAGTAATGAAATTTATTAATGAAGAATGTAAAAACACTAACAAAAATATAAAACTAGGAATCAATTACATTTACAATCCTCCTGTATTCTACTACAGAGAGCAAATGAATCTTCAGAACCTCGACATTATTCTCATAACCAACTGTTGGGAATTCAAATTGGATTTAGAAGAATTGGATCCCTATTATTTTGGTGCTGGTGAGTTTTCAAGATTGGAGCTTCTCCCTCAAGATTTGGAGAAATTCTACCTGTATGACTTTTATTACATCGATAAATTCTTTTACGAAGAACTAGTCCGTTTTAATATTGAATTTGAAACTATACTCAATGATCCAAAATCACGTTCCTATCTTATTAAAGTGCACAAACTTAATTAGTCTTCGCTATATGCACCTTAATCTTCTGAGGATAAAGTTTCTCTCCTTCAGGAGATGGAAAAAATTTAATTGTCTTCTTAATATATTCTAGTACCTCAGGATCATCGGTTGTTAAGTTCGACCTGCCCTCAAAAGGGAGTACCATTAACACATGGCCTTCTCTATCCGCAATAACTTCCAAGAAATAAAGGGCTGTTTTTGTTCTTGGTTTATCCCAAGTGTACCCACTTGGCCCCTTAATTTTTCTGGCGTGTTTTGAGGTCACAGAACTGATAAATAAATTATTGGTAGAATTACCTGCATTCCCATAAGAAATGTCTCCATCACCCGGACCAGATCCATTTCCTCCATTTCCAAATGAATTTCCAAAAGGGCTATTATTCATGGAGAATTGATTGTTTGATTTCGCTGGCTTCTGCTTTTTAACAAGTAATTTCTTCAAAGAATCCACCTCCATTTTTAATCTTTCATTTTTCATTTTTAATTCCTCTATTTTCTCATCCTTCTGATTTCCTTTCTGTTTATAAAGCTCGATTTTAGATCTAAATTCTTGCTCGATTTCAATGGCTTTTGTCAAATTTGATTGAGCAATTCTAGCACCTTTCTCACATTGTTCATTTCTAATTTTTAATTTTTCATTGATCTTCTTCAATTCTTCAATCTGTTGTTTCTTGGATTGACCAAAGACCGAGATTGAGATTATTAACACACCAATTACCAACCCAGTTTTCTTCATTTTAAAAAGTTAAGTTTCGTTAAGAATCTGTACCAAAAGCTTAAGTTATGTATTTTAATTAAAAGCACGAATCTTAAAAACAAGTCTCATGAAAGTCTTCCTTCCCTTGGTCCTTGCGATCACCTTATTCTCTTGTCAGCAAAAACTCCTCAAAAAAGACCCAAAAGATGTGGTCGTTGGAATTCAACCTTATGGAAAGATTCCGCAAAACATATTAGATACGGTACAATCAACCTTGCATGATATGTACGGCTTCAAAATCGTGGTTTTACCTGCGAAGGAATTACCAAAATCTGCTTTTATTAATATTAAATCTCCACGCTATCGAGCAGATTCTATATTGGATATGCAAGAACGATGGAAACCAGATAGTCTGGATTATTTAATGGGTCTTTCTGAATACGATATCTCCATGACAGACAGAGATGAAAATGGCAACATTAAAAAACCCGAATACAAATACAAAGATTGGGGTGTGTTTGGTTTGGGTTCTTGTCCGGGAGAGACTTGTGTCGTTTCTATTTTCAGACTAAGAAAGAAGAAAAACTATATTGATCGATTGCGAAAGATTGTTGTTCACGAATTGGGTCATAATCTTGGTTTAGACCACTGTGATGTTGGGCCCAAATGCGTCATGCGAGATGCCAATGAAAACATCAAAAACATTGATAAGGAAGAGTTGGCACTTTGCGAAAACTGTAATAAGCTGCTTTATGGAAATTAGAATGAAAAAATCTGAATCTAATCAAGGAATTTAACCAGATTAGATTTATTCACTAGCTCCTCAAGCTTTTCTTTGATATCATTATATTCCGAATCCTCTACTTTACGAAATGAGATGCAATAATTTCGTTCCCCCTCTCGACCTTTGTTCTGGGAAGTAAACTCCAATTTACC
>JAUICI010000029.1 GCA_030427935.1 Bacteroidia bacterium
TTCCTTCCAACTGTGCAGCGTGTGCATCCGGGCCAATCACCATTATATTTTTAAGCTCCGCTGTAGTTTTAAAGTGATCTTTAATTCCATTTACTAAAGGATCTTCCGGACCAACAACTACCATGTCAATTCCTTCTTTGATCACAAACTCCTTGATGCCTTCAAAATCGTCAACTTTGATATTGACATTGGTTCCAACTTCTTTGGTACCTGCATTTCCAGGTGCAATAAAAAGTTTATCTAATTGTGAGCTTTGTGAGATTTTCCAGGCTAAAGCGTGTTCTCTTCCTCCTGATCCTAGTACTAATACGTCCATTTAATCTGAATAATTTTGACAAAAATAAGCTAATTTGAAGATTCGCCTATTTGAAAATCAGAAGATTTTTGAACAAGTTTTGAATGCTCCTCATTTCCTTTAATGAAATACTTGTAGATGACCTCGAACCTGTTCTTCCGCCTCAATAACATAAAAATAGACGCCTTCCGATACCAAACGACCTTGTTGATCTCTACCGTCCCAGAAGAGGTTGGGTTCTGCTGACTCAAAAACAACTATTCCCCAGCGATCGAATATGGTTACTTTGCGATATTCAAAATCAAATAGGAATAAATCATTCACCCCATCTCCATTTGGAGTGATGACATTTGGAGCAATGTAATTGATTGTACAAGTATCCAAAGTGATATAAATGGAGTCTGATGCAAAACAATTTCCAATCCCTGCGGTAACATAATAATAGCCAGAATCTGCCACATCAAAATAATAATACGTGGATCCATCTTGCCATTCATAGCTGTCGTAATTATCGGCGATTTCAAGTTCAAACGTATTCAGGTCTTCAACGCAAACAGTTAAAGAATCTGCCCCCAGTTCGACTTCTGGGTAATTAATCACTAAAACCGAAACAGAATCAGATGATGAACAACCGTGATTGTCAGTAACTGTTAGAATATAAATTCCATTTTGAGTGGTATCCACATTTGCAATTATTAAGGAATCATTTTGAACCAATACACCCGTTGAATCCGACCATTCAAAATTCACAGGGCCATAAGCATTAAGAGGAGCAAGTTCTAAGTCCTCACCCGCACAAAGTGTTTGGTCGATTAAAATTGGGTTTTGCGGATTTTGGAATACCATAACTTCAATGGTAGTTGATTCCGATGAACATCCATTTGAATCTATTGCATATGCGGTTACCGTTCCTGAATGAGATGGGCTGGAATAGGAATAAAACAAGCTGTCTGTCCCAAATTGATTCCCCCACATGGAAGTCCAAACCACAGAATTATCAGAAGTGTCTGCAATAAGAAGCAAACTATCTCCTGCGCATAAAATTGTGTCTCCTGAAACTACTGGCGGACTAGGTATATCCAAAATAGAAATGGTAATCTCATTGGTTGGATCGTAACAATTCAAACCATAAATATTCAAAGTATAGGTTCCGGAATCTGACCATTCATCTAAATGAAAATTAAAAATTTGAGAATTAGAAAGGACGTTCCCATCGTGTGACCATTCATAAGTTGCACCTGGGAAAAAGGAAGTCGATAAGTTTACATTTTCTCCAAAACAATAGATGGAGTCTCCCGATATCGGAACCTGACCATTTGGAGGAATCACTGTAACATTTATGTATTCAGATAAATAAGAACAGCCGTTTGAATCTACTGCTTCAGCGAAATAGGTTTGATCTCCCAATAAAGGAGCTGTGCTTAATGTTGGGCCACTAGAAAGAAGTGAGTCCTGCAAACTATACCAAGTAACTGAATTTCCTGCTATCGAATTGTAAACCAATGATTCTCCTACACAAATTATTGTATCATGATTGTAAGTCATCGGCGATTGAAAATTGGCTACAAGAATTGAATCATTCGGAGACATGCAGCCCAATGAATCTGTATAGTAGGCATAATAAATTCCTGGAATTATAACATGAATTGTATCCGCATTACTACCTGTACTCCAAGTTATGTTTTGGTATTGATTGTCCACATATAATTGTGCTGTATCCAATTGGCATTTCAATACAGAATCCTGACTCAATTCAAAGTTTGGTGTGGATAAAACGGTGACTAAAATGCTATCCGAATTCGAACATTGTCCATCATCCGCTGTCAAAACATACATCCCTGAATGTGTTGAATCCACTTGTACTAGAGTATAACTATTTTGATTGGCACTCAAGCCATTTGGACCAGTCCATGTATAATTGACTCCTCCAGCGTTTACATTTCCATAGAGCACAAAATTGGTTCCCGGACAAATTGAAGTGTCAGCTGAAACGATTGGTGGTAAAGAAACGGGATTTACGCTTATGAGAACCGGAATTCTCAAACTCGTACAACTTGTATCAAAATTCTCCACATAGATCAAGGTATCCGACGTGATGTTGGTGATAATTAGAGAATCGTTAGTTAAAATCGGTGTGCTTATGGAATCATTTATAAACCATTGGGTCGTAACATTTGGGTTTTCATTTACTAAGATTGCACTATCTCCAAAACAAACACTAATCGGGTCAACATCTGGGTCTTGACCACCTTGAAAATAGGAGATCGTAACAGTGTCCGATGTTGCTGTACATCCACTCGCTCCGTCGGTTATTGTAACAACATATTTACCCGCAACTGTTGTCACATAAGTTTGACCATAAAAAGCGGGTGTCCACTGGTAAACAGCCATACCGGAATTTGCCATGAGAACAGCGGTATCACCTGGACACATAATGGTATCTGAAAGAATTGTGATTTCAGCATTCATATTTGCTGAAGTAATCACAATGCTATCCATAACTGTAAATCCACATTGAGAAACCTCCATATAATAAGTCCCTGGTTGAGTAACTGTGACTACAGAATCACTAGAATTTATAGGTGGTAGCCAAAATAAATTTGGAGCTCCATTGTAGATTGCCATGAGGTCAATCGCACCACTATGACATAATTCAGTACCAGGATCGGCCATGATATAAGGTGAATTATACTCTTTTAATTCAATCGAATTTGAAGTCAGTATACAACTATCCGCATCCATTAAGATACAGTGATAAAAACCAGGAACATCAACCCAAATCGATTGGGTGTTTCCTATAGTGTTTCCTTGTGGGCCAACCCATAAATAACTGATGCCGGGGTCAACACAAGTAAGCATGATGGAATCGTTAGGACAAATAATGTTATCGGGTACATTGCTGATTATTTCAGGAGCGATTTTATAACTTACGGTGAAGGGCACGCTAATATTACTGGAGCAACCGAAAATGGAATCTGTCAATACTCCTCCATATCGATAAATGCCATCATCATTCACCCAAATTGTATCTCCAGATGTATTTACAGAGTCAATGCTAGGACCAGACCATTGGAATCCAGCTATTGTATCGCTTGTCCAAATCATAACTCTTTCTCCTGGGCAAAGGAGTGGATCTCCATCAAGAGTATAGGATGCTGTGGGTGGAGGCAAAACAGTGATATAAATAGAGTCTTCGACGAAGTAGTTTTCAGTATCCGTACCACAAGTGTTATCATAACCAAGTACAACCGTATGTTGGATATAGTACCAGCCCGTATAGGTTGGAAAAAAATATTGCCCTAAACAAGGTCCGGGTGGAGCTATTACCGCCGAACTACAAAAAGATTGATAATTGCCATTGGGGTTGGTCAATGAATCTGCAATGACATAATCTACGCGATCTCCAAGACAAACCGAGTCAACATCTTCAAAAATGATATAGGGAACAATTGTGTCTGAAACCGGTTGTTCAATTGCTACATCAAAATCGTCCTCAATATAACATCCATTTGTATCGGTTACCTTAATGATGAAGTTTCCTGAAATTGTGAATTCATGCAATAAGGTGTCATTAAAAGTTGTGTCAGAAGTATAGTAGGTTAATGTCAAACCAGAATCAAGATTATTCATCCAAGTCCACACGGTATCTTGACAAACCGTTATGTCGTTATATGGAAAGGACATGGAATTACTTCCCGTGCTATCTGAAAGAACTGGTAAGTTGGGTAATTGATGAATCGTTGCGACAATCGTATCTGTATATTCCGAGCAGCCATCAATTCTCGAAGCAGTGTAGTAATAATTTCCTGATTGATTAATTTGAATTTGCCAATGGGTTTCACCTGTATTCCACAGTAAATCAAAATAGGGACCGAAATGCATCACAGGTGTATCATCAATAATATTCGGTTCGTATTCTCCGTGATTTGGGGTATTGGAAATAAAAATTAAATCCCCGGAAACACAATATTCAACCGAATCTTCGCATGTAGTAAAAAAGCAAGGTTCATTTGTTAAACCGCAAGTTGTATTTTCATAATAGTAATAATGATTTGTACTAAAATCAACAGGTTGTCCTACAAAAATGTCTTTATTTCCACGAGCATCGAGATTACCGTAAACCTGTGATTGTGGACAGTTTTGAGCCCACCCACTTCCGGCTTGGTAATTGATCCCCTGAATAGAATTAAAACCAGACCCTTGAGGATAATTAAAAAAATCAGTATATCCCCCAGAAATAATAGGTTTATCAATTTGATCAATGGCGATTCCCGAACAATAATCATCATAAGGTCCTCCATATTGACGCATCCACTGTCGAATTCCTGAGTTGGAATATTTTGCAATAAAGACATCGTTGAATCCCACCGAATTGAAATAGCCTTCACCCAAAGAATCGGCATATTCATTCATCACACATTTGAAAGTACCGGACAAATAAAGGTCACCATTTACATCCATGGCAAGGGCCTTTGATGAAACTTCTGAATCCGAGTCATCGGCCGTCATCCAAATTACCTCACCGATGTCATTCATCTTGATGAGGAAAATCCGATACTGGTAGTTTCCATTCAGAAAACTTGGTGGTCCAGAATTATTTAGAATCATGAGCTGACCCTGAAAGTCCCCTGTGATGTAAACGTTGTCTTGGGAGTCAATTTCGAGATCATAAACCAAAGTTTGGATCGCTCCCATTCGTTTGAACCAGATTTCATTTCCATTTGGATCTAATTTCAACACCATTCCTGCGTTGTGAATGGTATTGTTGTGGGTATTACCTGCGATAGTTAAGGTGTCCGAAAACTGACCTGTGACAAGAATATTATCATTCCCATCTGTTTTTAAGGCTAGTCCTCTGTCGTCATATTTAGCCGAACCTTGAATCGACCACAAATCATTTCCATTTGCATCATATTTTGAAATAAAAATGTCGTATTCAGGCTGATTTGTATTCGGATTAATCGCACTTGTAAATGAATTTGGACCAATTGTGGCTGTTCCTTTAAACTGACCTGTTGCAATAACATTTCCTTGATTATCTACGGTGATTCCGTATCCCGTATCGCCTTCATTTCCACCTTCGGAAACTACCCATAAAACATTTCCGTTATTATCCAGTTTCGCAACGAAAATATCTTGTGAACCGACAGATGTAAGAGTAATGCCATCGAAATCTGCTGTTCCTTGAAAATAACCTGTGACATAAATATTTCCTGCAGCATCCAATTCAATATCATAACCTCTATCGGCCTGTGCCCCACCAAAAGTTTTTACCCAGGTAAAACTACCAGAGGAACTACTTTTAGAGACATAAACATCACTAAATCCATTTGTTTGGACTGTTGTTGTGGGACCAAAAGTCGATTGTGCAGTTGTATAACCTGTTGTATAAATATTTCCTGCGGCATCGACCTCTACATCGTAAGATTCATCATTGTAAAGACTTCCGGCTGAATTCAGCCAGTTTTGGTTAAAGGCAATAGAAATTCCAAAAAACAGGAAAACAATAGATAGTGTTAGTTTTTTCATGTATAAAAAAGATAGTTAAAAAAGTAGTCTACTATGAAGACGCAACAAAATCTTCAAAGGTTGGACAGAGCAATTTAGTAAAAACTGAAAGCACGAAAAATATAGGACTAAAAGAATTTTTAGATTTTATACAAGTCTGTCAACGTGTCGAATCAATCCTCCATAGATTTAATCTCCCAATCGACTTCTTGGTCCCAATTTGATCTCATATTCACGGGAGATTTTAGATAGAAAACACGTTCGGGTTGAATCTTTTTCATGAAGTTACCAGGATCCCAACGCTCATTTTTATTTTCATCGCGAATGAGTCGGAACTTGTAGTTTCCAGGTGCCAAAAGTTCAAATTTAACTCTGCTGCTTTTATCTAGATTTACGGTGCGCAATACTTTGTTTCGATCATTCATTAATTCCAAAATATAAGGCGCTTCCTGATCCACTCTTAGGTTTAAGAATAGGTTTCCATAGTAATCACTTTGCTGTTTATTGAAGAGAATTTGAGTCGAATCGTTCTTAAAGCCATACTTCGAAACAACAGAGGAATCTGGAAAAACCAAACGGTATTGCATTTTGGGCTCCCAATCGCCATAAACTTTAATTTTTCGATAGCTAAATTTGAATTCAATATTTTCCTGAACATTGCTGTCTTTGTCTAAGATATAAACTCGATTTGAATCCAAAAATCCAATAGGTAAAGTGGAGGTTATTTCAAGTGTGTCGTAATAATCCAAGCTCGGTTTAGCATTGGATTCCAATTTAAACTCTGGAACTCTTAAATCGGCCTGAGCACCTTTCCCAAGATAGCGCATGTACAAATCCAATGTGTCTAAAATCGTATCATTGGCAATCACTTTCAATTTCAATGTATCTCGATCAATTGGTGGAATCCAAATGATTAAAGAATCATCTTCACTTTTGAGGTCCAATGAATACTGAATACTCGAATCTTGAAGGGTTTTTAGATTCAGGTTTTCGATATCCTTATTAAACTTTAATTGCAAGGGGCCGGGAAATTCATGATCGTACTCCAATAAAACCAATTTATCTGGGGTAATTTGAGATATTCTGAAAAGGACATTTGACTGATGAACAGAATCAACGGAGAATTTCATTTCTTCTTCAATAAATCCAAATCCCTCTGTTGTGAGGTCGTATAGATTATTTCTATTTTGATCTTTTAAAGCAAAAATCAAGTAATTGCCTTCTTTGATATAATTGAGTTGAAATTTCCCGGTTTTATCCGTTTGGGTAAAATAAGTTGACGTTTCCTTGAACGGAGTTGAATCATTGTATTCCTCAAACAATAAGATGGTCACACCCTCCATAGGATCATTGGTATAGCCATCAATCACAGTTCCAGAGGCGGTCATCGAATCCAAATAAGGGCCCGTTGAAAAAGCAAATTGAAAAAGGGAATCATTTTTTTCGGTAATGTCTTTAACTGCTCTGTTGAAACTTAAATTGTAAGTCGTATTCGCTTCTAAAGAATCCTGAAATTTAATGATCAGTTTTTTACCCTTCATTTTGTATTCAGGTTCTTTACCTTTTTCAAATGGGGGGTTGATAACTACATTTTGTTTGATCGCATTTAAGGTCACATATTCATCAAAAGCAATCTCAATTTTGTTTTCTTTGAAGTTAACTGTTCCGGGTAAAGGGTATGATTTGCTCTCGTTGATTTTTGGGGCTTTTGTATCTTTTGGTCCACCCGACAACCTTCCTATTTGAGCACAGGAACCTAGAATAAGTGCGATATAGATGAATAGAAATTTATTCAATACAATATTGGTTCAATAGCTGACAGATTTTTTTCAAATATTCTTCATCCGTTTGATCAAAGTCGGCGATTTTCTCGCTATCGAGATCAAAAATGATTGTGTCGAATGTAGGTGTGGAAAAAGGTAATACAATCTCGGATTTGGATAATGAACTGCAGGCAATATGATCATCAAATTGATCGACATCTGGCACAATTATCGATTCATTTCTTTCCCAAGATTTACCGCAAACCCCTCTACCTTTTTGTATTCTGGTGCAAGCCAAAGGTCCTTGAAAAGGCCCCAATACGAGTTCTCCATTTTTTTCCAAATAAAATCCAACCCAAAGGAAATCAAAGCTTTCATAGATGACTGCCGCTACATTCGCTAAATTGGCGATTGTATCTTTTTCCGTTGAAATCAGTCCTTCAATTTGGGGAAGCAAGGATTTATATTTTGTAGCCTTGTCTAAGGATTTATCAATATGTAATTCTTCCATTATCAGCAAAAATAATACATCAAACGATAAAAAGGTCGGATATTATTGTATCTGCAATGAATTTATTCACTCCAGAGATCTTGATGGCTTCATCCTCTATTTGTAAAAACCCCTCTTCGATCTTCTTGTTTAGCTCCTTTTGAAATTCTGTAGTATAAAATTCTGAGCTTCTGATATTGTCTAATTTCACACCCCATTTTGTTCGTAAACCAATCATGAGCATTTCATTAAATAGGTCTTTTTCACTCAAAATTTCCTCTTCAGAAACATTCAAATCCGTTTTTAAACGTTTTATGTACTGATAATTATTCGAAATATTCCAAAAGCGCTTATTTCCTATTTTAGAATGAGCTGATGGTCCAACACCGATGTAATCCTTATTTTTCCAATAAGATGAGTTGTGTTTCGATTCAAAACCGGGCTTTGCAAAATTGGAGATTTCATAATGTTCGTAGCCTTCTTTCACTAGTGTTTCTGACAAAAACACAAATTGTTCCAACTGACTTTCAGGAGTAGGAAGCTGAATTGCGCCCGTTTCTATTTGATGATGAAGAAGTGTTTTCTCTTCGATTGTCAGACAATAAGAAGATATATGGGGAACATCTAAATTCAATGCTTGCTGGATGTTTGCCTTCCATTTTTCCATGCTCGTATTTGGCAAGCCATAAATCAAATCGATAGTTATGTTTTGAAAACCCGATTTTTTTAACTGCTGAACTGCTGAGGCTGCTTGATCCGAATCATGCGCCCGATTCATCAACTCTAGATCCTCATTGAAAAAGGATTGAATCCCAAGACTTATGCGGTTAAATCCCATCTCCATAATTGCATCTGAAAAGTTTTGATTGATATCATCTGGGTTGCATTCGATGGTGACTTCAAGAGGCTCTTCCAAGGAATAATTTTCCCGAATTTGATCAAGTATCCGCGCCAAATTTTCTGTTTGAATAAAACTTGGTGATCCCCCTCCAAAGTAGATGGTTTGAATGCTAACTTCTTGAAAAAGATGACTTTTGTTGATAAGTTCTTGGCAAATCGCCCCCACCATTTCCGATTCTAGACGTTTATTTGTTGAAAAGTGAAAATCGCAATAGCTACATTTTTGCTTACAAAAGGGGATATGAATGTAAATTCCTGACAATTAATTTTTAGAATTGAAAGCTGGTTTTTAAAAATTTATATCTTTAAAATGTTATCAATGAATAATGGAAAAAGATTTTGACAAATATATGGGTAATTTAAGATCAGACATGGAAAAGGTCTTGGAGCAAATTCGCATGCTCATTCCCAAATATGCTGAATTGAAGTCAAAATCCAGATTAACAGAACAGGAGCAGAAAGAATTAGGCGATATCGAGTATGTTTTGATTGAAGCGAGTCCCTATATTGAAGAAATCAGAAATTTATTGAAACGAGATTTATTCGGTTCTTCTTTAGACTATTATTATCACACAAAAATAAAAGCTCAAGAAGGAAATGTAAAAGCGAAAGAAGAATTGGATCGACTTCGAAAACATTTGATGAACGACTTCTTCGAAAAAGATGAGATCATGAACTAAGGTTCTCTCCAATCTCCATTTTCCTTAATTAAATAGATTAGAGCTTCTACAGCCTCCTTTTCAGGTACATTTTTTCGTACAAGCTCTAAATTTTTATATAAACTGATTTTACCTTTTCCCGAACCAACATATCCGTAGTCCGCGTCAGACATTTCCCCAGGTCCATTGACTATACATCCCATGATACCAATTTTCAGACCATCCAAATGGGCGGTTTTCTCTTTGATCTTTTTGGTTGTTTCCTGCAAATTGAAAAGTGTGCGCCCACAAGAAGGACAAGAAATAAATTCTGTTTTCGAAATCCTTTTTCCAGTAGCTTGAAGAATATCTAGTGATAATTGAGCTATTTCTTTTGGTGACAATTCAATGGAACGAATACAAATTCCATCTGCCAAGCCTTCAAGAATTACAGCTCCGAAATCAATTGCAGCATGGAGTAACAATTCTTCTTTGGGCAGATCATATTGTTTCCAGAGAAAAATAAGGTTTGAAAATCCGCTTGCTCTGATTTTGATCAAGGCCTTTCTAATTTCCAAATAAGAATCAGATGCTTTACACTTCAGCATTAGGGGCGTACTTCTATTGAAGCGATCATTTTTCCCCATATCTGAAATTTCCAGTTCGAATAATGCACTCTGATCATCGATGATGGTATCAAAAAGCTCTAAATCTTCCTTCTGATTTGGAGTTTTATTATTTCTATTATCAAACAAGACCAAAGGCTTTTGATCCGTTTGGCGATTCATCGGATATAGTTTTATGTAATCCTTCCTGGAAAAATTTTCAGCTAAATATTTCGCAACAGGAATTTCATTTTCCGGGTCTTCGGTAAGAGAAACACGAATCGTATCTCCGATTCCCTGACTCAAAAGTGTGCCAATTCCTAGGGCGGATTTTATTCTTCCATCCTCCCCCTCTCCAGCTTCGGTCACCCCTATATGTAGCGGGTAAGTCAGCTTTCTCTTGATCTGCCATTCCTGAAATTTGCGATTTGCTTCGATCATGATTTTAGGATTGGACGATTTAAGGGAGATTGAAATATTGTGAAAATCATGCTTTTCAAAAATCTCAATATATTCTTTTGCTGAAGCTACCATTCCTTCAACCGTATCACCAAAATAAGAAAGAACCCGATCCGATAGCGAGCCTTGATTCACCCCTATACGAACGGCTCTATTTTTTTCTTTGCAGATATCAATGAATGGAATCAGTTCTTTTTCGATTCTAAAGAGTTCAATTTGGTACTCATCATCGGAATAGTTAAGAGATTCAAATTTCTTTTTATCGGCAAAATTGCCTGGATTAATCCGAACCTTCTCAACATAATTAGCCGCAATAATAGCAGCCTTGGGCGTAAAATGAATGTCCGCAACTAAAGGAATCTCAAACCCTTTTTCGTTTAATTGCAGTTTAATCTCTTTTAGATTTTCAGCTTCTTTTTGGGAAGGAATCGCTAAACGAATAATAGGACATCCGGATTCATATAAACGAATAATTTCATCTACAACTGCATCTGTATCGGATGCTTGATGTACAACCATGGATTGGATCACAACAGGTAAATCTCCTCCGATGGTTTGAGTTCCAATCGATTGGATTCTGTGATTCCTATTTGATGAATTCGTATTCATTTCTTCAAAATTAGGGAAAAGCTTGACCCTTCTTAAAGGAAAGCCATTACTTTTGTTTCATGATCGCAGAAAAACCAGATGAATTTTGGATGAATAAGGCGCTAGATGAAGCGAAAATGGCTCTGGAAAAAGATGAAGTTCCGGTTGGGGCCATTGTCATTTACAAGGATCAAATTATAGGAAGAGGCCATAATTTGACCGAATCTTTTACCGATGTCACTGCTCATGCGGAAATCCAAGCTATCACTGCGGCATCCAATACCTTGGGAAGTAAATTTCTAGATGAATGCAAAGTCTATGTCACTCTCGAACCCTGCACAATGTGTGCTGGAGCTTTATATTGGGCACGACCCGCTCAGATTATTTTTGGTGCTCCTGATGAAAAGCGCGGGGCTGGAAGGTATGAAGGCATTTATCACCCAAAAACCACAATTCGATCTGGAGTGATGGAAAATGAGTGCTCAGAAATTATTCGGACATTTTTTCAAAAAAAGCGCTGAAAAGACTCTCATCGGTTATTTTTTAAGTTTCGTAGATAAATTTAGGGTTTTCGTAGAACCCTTTGATAGACAAGAGGATAGCTCATTTTAAAAATCATTTTGTCGTATAAAAACCCTCTTTTATCGATTGTATAGTTGGTTTGAACCTTATTTTTTTGTAATTTCATCGAAAGTATCCGCTATTTTATCGAAAATCGGAAAGTAAGTAGTATGAAAAAAGAAGCAACAATCACTTGGAAGGAGATCCCAGGCTTTTCCAGCTACGAAGTTTCCAGTAATGGAGAAATTCGTTCTAAATCAAGAAAAAAAACCTTATCGAATGGCAAAGTATTTCACCTAAAAGGAAAGGTGAAAAAGTTAAGAAAACACCCGGATAATGGGTTTTTCATGACGGACCTTGTCGATGACAAAGGCAAAAGGAAAACCGTTTATCCACACAAAGCGGTTGCATTGGCATTCATCGAAAATCCAACTCCACGAAAACGAAAGGTCGTTATTCATAAAGATGGAGACTTTACTAATAACAGTGTTGAAAACCTGACTTGGGCATCCTATAGCGAAAGCATCAAACATGGATTCAAGACAGGAAAAAGAGACAATTCCGATCTCTGGAGAAAAAGAAGGTTGAAATATGGACCAAATGGAGGAAATAATAGTCAAGGCAGACCAGACCCTCTAAATTATGGTCAGAAGAAAAGAATCATTTGGTTGCGAGAAAATAAAAAAATGACCTTAAAGGAACTTGCGGAAAAATTTGGTTGCAGTGCCTCCCACGTGCACAAAGTTTTAAAGACATTCAAGCCAGATCCAGAGCAGGAAAAGGTACTTCAAGAAGAATCCTCTTCTCAATAATTTCTTAACAAATATTTGGTTCATAATCTGCTGATTATAACTAAGTTTGTTTCTCAAATTTTAAAACACTTAAACATGAAAAAGCTATTGACTTTAGCCCTAGCCACATCTTTCCTATTTGCTTCTTGTAAAGGTGATGGAGAATCGGAAGGAGAAGGTGGAAACTCTCCGAAAGGAACAAAATTCGAAATGACGAATAAAAATGCGCCACTCGATAAATTCGAAATGAAAAGTGCTGCAGCATTTAAAAGTGGTATGAACTGGAATGGAAAACAGTATCAGCCAGTTATGTATTTGGCCATTTCTAACCAAGACAAAATTGAATTTAGTACGACATGGAACAATGTGAAAATGCCAGAGAAAGAAGGCGAAATCATGATTGTTTTTGCCTTTGCAGGTAAAAAGTTCGATCACGGTGCAGAACCTATTCCTTTCGAAACGGGAGATTATGGAATTGGAGGAGAATATTTTCATCAAGACATGTCTAGTAAAGCAGATGTTTATTTAGCTGGAAAAGCACACAACTTAATGATGGGAACTTCATACGGTGCAGATGATTTCACTGGTATGGCGAAAATCACCAACCTTTCAAAAGACATGGTAGAAGGAACAATTGAATTAAAATGTAAAGACGGATCTACGGTGAATGTAGAGTTCTCGGAGAAAATTCAACACGACTTCTGGGAGTCTTCTTTTAAAGGAGGGAAGATGTGATCAATCGGAGATTGATGATTAAAAATGTAAAATGAAGAATTAAAAATTATAGGAGGGGCTTGAGCCCCTTTTTTTATGCTTAATTAATTTTGAAGTGTTTTTTTAGTTTTAGAATATCCTCATGCGCTTCTTCTTTTCTTGAATGGTAGTCACAAACTGACACAAACAACTTATCCTTTTTCCTAGAGGAAAAGAGATGCCACTCTCCTACTTCCATTCTCAAACCACATGTTCCCGTAGATGAATACACGTCGACAGTATCCTTTTTCAATTCTCCGGAAAAATCCGTTTCAATAAGTATTTTGTATTTGATGCGTCCAAATGGTTGGGCGACATCGACTTTTTCTTTTGACAAAATTCGGCCACTGTACCAGTAATTATCCTTTAGGTCGGTCTTATCATCTGGGTTGGGAGCTTCAAAACGGGCACAGGTGCATGATAGAGCATAGGAACCATAAAAAAACAGTAGTACAAAAAATAATTTCATACCTCTAAAACGCAGAAAGAATGAAAAGTTGCAATTTTTAATTTTTTCACCGCGACCTCAGCGAAAAGAGAGGAACGAACGCCTCAGCATCTCTGCGTTTACAATAGAGCATAAACAAAACAACCCTTCGACTGGTCATTCCGCTTTGCTAGACGACCGCTCAGGGACCGAAGTAAAGAGTGTATAAGGTTTGCCGCAATCTAGTGCTTTCTGAGCTCACAAGTGATCTTGCGGCAAACTCATTAATGGATCATCTAAATTGAAAACTAATTCTTTTCAAGTCCGATCACGACATTCTCTCCGGGATTCAATTCTGCGTCTAATTTTGCAGCGTAATCTACACTTCCAAATTCGATTTTATTGGCTAATACCTCGTCGCAGATATAGTCCATATTGGATTGAATCGCATTAATGATGTCTTCGTTAGAGTCGATCTTTAAGTCGATTCTGTCGGTAACTTCTAGTCCCGAATCTTTTCTGAAGTTTTGGATTCTATTCACCAATTCTCTGGCAATTCCTTCGTTCTTCAGTTCATCGGTTAAGGTAATGTCCATGGCTACAGTTAAACCATTATCAGAAGCTACCAAATAGCCTTCAATATCATCGACCGAAATGTCGAAATCGTTCATGTCTAAAACGATGGATTCACCTTCGATCTCTCCATTCCAACCATTGTTCTTTTCAACTTCAGAAATTTCATCCATTCCCCAAGAATTGATCATGCCAGAAATGGACTTCATATGCTGTTTATATTTTGGGCCGATCGTCTTAAAATTAGGTTTGATTTTCTTCTTCAAGAAACCAGACGTATCCGTCATCATTTGAATTTCTTTGACATTGATCTCCGAAGTAATAATGTCTTGAACATCCGATACTCTTCTTTCAAAATCGCTATCCAAAACGGGTACAACAATCTTTTGAAGTGGTTGTCTTACCTTGATTTGCTCCTGCTTTCTCAAACTTAAAGCTAAGGATGAAATTCTCTGAGCTAAACTCATTTTCGCTTCCAAATCCAAGTCAATCATCGACTCATCCACTTTCGGGAAATCCGACAAATGCACAGAGCAATCGTCTGTATTTTCTTTGACAGAAGTTAAATCGCGATACAATTTATCCATGTAAAACGGTGCGATTGGTGAAGACAATTGAGCTACTTTTTCCAAGCAGGTATACAAAGTCTGATAAGCCGAAATCTTGTCTTCTGTATAATCCCCTTTCCAGAAACGTCTTCTGCATAATCTCACATACCAATTGGATAAATGATCCTGAACAAAATCGCTAATCAAGCGACCTGCTTTTGTTGGTTCATAAGTTCCAAAAGCTTCATCCACCTCTTTGATCAAGGAGTTCAGTTTTGATAAAATCCAACGATCAATCTCAGGTCTTTTCGAAAGCTCTACTTCAGCCTCTTCATATTTAAACCCATCGATATTCGCATACAGCGCAAAGAATCCATAAGTATTATAAAGTGTCCCGAAGAATTTTCTTTGTACCTCGGTAATTCCATCCAAATCAAATCTTAGGTTATCCCAAGGTTGCGCATTCGTGACCATATACCATCTCGTAGCATCTGGTCCATATTTTTCTAGCGTGTCAAAAGGATTTACCGTATTCCCTTTTGATTTTGACATTTTCTGTCCGTTCTTATCCAATACCAATCCATTTGAAACTACATTTTTGTAGGCAACAGAATCAAAATTCATGGTTGCAATAGCGTGTAAAGTATAGAACCAACCTCTTGTTTGATCCACACCTTCAGCAATGAAATCTGCTGGGAAGGATTTTTTCTCATCGATCAATTCCTTATTCTCAAAAGGATAATGCCATTGCGCATAAGGCATGGAACCTGAATCAAACCATACATCGATCAAATCGGCTTCTCTTTTTAATGGTGTCCCTTTTTCGGAAACCAAGGTGATTTGATCCATATAGTTTTTATGTAAATCCACCTTCGCATAATTCTCGTCTGACATATTTCCCGGTTCGAAATCAGCCAAAGGATTTTTGTCCATTAGTCCAGCCGAAACTGCTTTCTCACATTCCGATTTCAACTGCTCTAGCGAACCAATACAAATTCTTTCTGATCCATCTTCGGAAGACCAAATCGGAATCGGAATTCCCCAGTATCTCGATCTCGATAAGTTCCAGTCGTTGGCATTTTCCAGCCAGTTTCCGAATCTTCCGGTTCCTGTAGATTCAGGTTTCCAGTTGATGGTATTGTTCAATTCCACCATTCTGGATTTCACATCCGTTACTTTCACAAACCATGAATCCAATGGATAATACAAAACAGGTTTGTCCGTTCTCCAACAATGTGGGTAACTGTGGACATATTTTTCAACCTTAAAGGCTAAATTTTCTTCTTTTAATTTGATGGCTAATTGAACATCAACTGATTTCTCTGGCGCCTCACCTTCAGCATAATATTCGTTCTTCACATACATTCCGGCGAAATCACCCATTTCTGGTCTGAATTTCCCTTGCAGGTCAACCAATGGAACAGGATTGTCATTTTCGTCCAATACCAATAAGGCTGGAACACCCGCGTCTTTCGCTACTTTGGCATCATCTGCACCAAAAGTCGGAGCGGTGTGTACGATTCCAGTACCATCTTCGGTTGTTACGAAATCACCAGGAATTACTTGGAAGGCTTTTTCTGGGTTTTCGTAGGGTTGAACGTACTTTAATAATTGCTCGTATTCGAATCCAACTAAATCATTTCCAACACAAGATTCCCCAACAAAATATGGAGTTTTCTTTCCTTCTGGATCAAAATTTGCCAATTCTTCTCTAGATTCCAACCGCTCGAATTTTCCAGCAAATTGTTTTCCAACTAGATTCTTAGCTAAAATTACCTGGATCGGTTTTTTTGTATACTGATTGAAAGAATAAACAACACAATACTCAATCTTTGGTCCAACCGTCAAAGCCGTGTTGGATGGCAATGTCCATGGAGTTGTCGTCCAAGCTAAAAAGTGAATGTCTGCGTTCTCGTCAATCTCAGAAAACACCGATTTCATTTTGGAATTTTGATCCGACTTCAATTTAAACTGGGCAACTACGGTTGTATCCGTCACATCCTTATAACATCCAGGCTGATTCAACTCATGCGTACTCAATCCCGTTCCTGCTTTCGGAGAATAAGGCTGAATCGTATAGCCTTTGTACAAAAGATCTTTCTTGTAGATATTATTCAACAACCACCAAACCGATTCCATGTATTTGGATTCATAGGTAATGTAAGGATTGTCCATGTCTACCCAATAACCCATTTTTACAGTCAGGTCATTCCAGATATCTGTGTAACGCATTACTGCTTCTCGACAAGCTTTGTTGTATTCATCTACGGAGATTTTTTTACCGATATCTTCCTTGGTAATCCCTAATTCCTTCTCGACTCCAAGCTCAACGGGTAAACCATGTGTATCCCACCCAGCTTTACGTTTTACTTGGAATCCTTTAAGCGTTTTATATCTGCAGAAAATATCCTTAATCGAACGTGCCATGGCATGATGAATCCCAGGAAGTCCGTTTGCTGACGGGGGCCCTTCGAAAAAAACGAATGGTGGATTTCCTTCTCTTGTTTCAATACTTTTTTGGAAAACTTGTTCTTTTTCCCATTTTTCAAGTACCTCAGCTGCCACATTTGGCAAGTTCAATTTTTGATATTCTGCGTATTTTCTGCTCATCTCAAGAAAGAATTAAGTCGGCAAAATTAACTATTTATGTGCTGATGTGCTAATTTGAGGATGGGTTAATTGGATGTTTGGACTGTGGGATTTTTGGATTTTTGGATTTTTTGATGTGAGCATGTCCCAAATATTTGTCTTTTTGATAGATGAATTGCGAACATCATTCTACCCTATAATTTTTCGGTCCCTGAGCGGCATTTCGAAAATATAGGTTCAATCAATAATTTAGACTGCCTGTCGAAGGGTGCTAATTTAAGGATGGGTTAATTGGATGCTTGGACTGTTGGATATTTGGATTATTGGAAAAATCGAATGGAGTACAAGCCTATGTTTGACGTATTTAGTGTTTTAAACGCAGAGAGCGTAAAGTCGTTCCTTTGTCACTAGGCGCAAGGGAACGCAGAGAGATTAACGAATGAAATTCATTTTGTGTACCTTTTTATCATGCGAACATGATTTTGTTGGATCCAGTTTTTCAAATGACATTGAAATTGAAATCAAAGCTTTGGAAGAAAAAATGAAACTAAAACACTAATTTTGACCAAAATTCCAAAAAACAGGAGATGATCAAAGATCTGTATCGATTTTTAAACCCTAAATTTCAAAGCTTCTTTTCGGAGTATAAGGTTGACATGAAACCAAGGTATGGACATGGATTGCCTGCTCACAAAGAACTTTATAATATTGTGAATGCGCATCGTCAGACTTATCATAATATGATCGATCGTGCTTTGGAGTATAAAGAGCAGATTTGGGAAATCAAAGATCTTAAAGACGAGAAAGACCCTAAGAAACCGGGATGGAATAATGATTTTTTGCCGGGCTTGGATATTGTAGCAATTTACACTTTGCTTTCCGAAATCAATCCGAAAAAATATGTGGAAATCGGTTCGGGTAACTCAACAAAAGTGGCTTACAAAGCCAAAAAGGAAAGGGGCTTAGAAACTGAAATCATCTCAATCGATCCAATGCCAAGAGCTGAGATCGATGATTTAGCGGATCAAGTCATCAGAAAACCTTTTGAAAACATCGATTTGAAGATGTTGGAAGAGCTGGAAGCTGGTGATATTTTATTCGTGGATAATTCCCATCGAATTTTACCGAATTCTGATGCCATGGTTTTCTTCATGGAGATTTTACCAAGATTGAAAAAAGGCGTGATTGTTCACGTTCACGATATTTACATACCTTACGACTACCCACAATTCATGTGTGATCGATTCTATTCGGAACAATATGGATTGTGTTTCTACTTACTTGCAAATCCGAAAAAATTTGAAACGATTTTTCCTTGTTATTTCATTTCCGAAGACGAAGAATTTGCCAAGCAATTGGCACCGATGTGGGAACATGAAAACACCAAGAATGTGGAGAAACACGGGGGATCTTATTGGTTAAAAATTGCAGAATGAATTTCTACATCGAAACAAACAGATTTATCTTAAGAGAGTTCCGAGAAACGGATTTAGATGACTTATTTGAATTGGATTCAGATCCTGAAGTACATAAATATTTGGGAAACAATCCAGTAAAATCAAAAGAAGACATTGCAAAAGGAATCGAGTTTGTACGTCAGCAATATAAAGACAGTGGTATTGGCCGATGGATAGTGGAAGACAAAGAAACTGGAGAAGCTCTGGGGTGGTCGGGTTTAAAATACGAGACCAGCGATATTGATCAATCTAAATACTACGACCTTGGTTACCGACTGAAAAGAAAACACTGGGGAAAAGGCATCGCCACAGAAACCTCGGAAGCGGCCATTGAGTTTGGGTTTGACAATTTAAATCTGAAAATGATTAGTGCAGCTGCGCACAAAGAAAATGGAGCCTCAAATCATGTATTGCAAAAGCTAGGCTTTAAGCAAACCAATGAGTTTTTATGGGAAAAAGAGCCTTGTTTTTGGTATGATCTGCCACTTTCTGTTTATTTGGAGAAAACTCTTCAATCATGAAAGCAACAATAACTTCTCTCGAACTTAAAAGCCCTTTTCACTTTTTTGCTTTATCTAAAGAAGCCATGCATATCGTGAAACAACTACGCTCCACAAAATGCAAGGAATTTAAAAAAAGAGGTATTTGGACCAAACACTATACGATGACTCTTTGGAATTCCGAAGAAGAATTAAAAGAATTTGCGGCCAGTGGTGCACACAAAGAAGCAATGGCTAAATCGGGGAAAATTGCCAAAGAGATTCGCACGATTACCATTGATGCGGAGAGTCTTCCTTCTTGGTCGAAAGCCAAAGAACTTTTGAAAGAGGGAAAAGTGTATCGGTTCTAATAATTGAATTCGCGCATTATTATACAGAATATATAGTTTTGCTTTTAACGAATAAAAGCTCGCTTTTCGACTAGATCGTTGGTTAACTGATCGCTACTCCAAGTTTGGCACAATTTTCACTACATTTAAAAAAACAATTGACATGAAACTAATAGCATTATTCGTATTTGGCCTTTGGCTTTCGTCTTCGATTGCCTGTGATTGCAAAACCATTCCAAATCCTTTAAATGAAAGAGTCTTAGATCAAGGTTCTCACGAATTTTTCCTTGCCGAGGTAACCAAAATGGAAACCAAAAAAGAAGGGAAAATCAAATTCAATGAGTACACGGTCAAAGTCATCAAGAAATACAATCTGAAAAATTATGTCGAAACCTTAACCTTTCGAACTCGAGCAGGAAAGTGCCAGGCTGAATTTGAAATTGGTCAGCAATATTTGATCTCAACCACGAGAGACAAGGAAAAAGTAAGGTGGACCGATCAATGTCATTTCAAAAGGGAGTTAAATAATGCGAAAAGGTATTTGGATTTTTTAGATACCAAGTATAAATCTTAGGGATTCGAAGTTGGTTGTTTTTTGTTTAAACGCAGAGACGCAAAGATTCCGCAGAGAGCGGGGAGAATTTCAGCGTCTCTGCGTTTAAAACACCTACTGCAATTCTTCAAAAATGTCGTAATAAGTTTCCCAGAACTCATCTAGTTTGACAATATTTTCCTTCAAAAAAGCATAAATCTTCTGATGATCATCGGTATTGTACAGATTTACTTCGGGCAATTCAATATAAATCTGAGAACAAGGCTTATTCGCTTGATTGACCGCTTCTTCTTTCCAAATTAATTGATCGCCGAAAAAACCTTCCAATATTTTCTTTAATTCTAGAAACTGATCCCAATGCAATTCACGAATTCCAGGGTCTTTATCCTGAATTTCTATCACCACTTTTGCATGATGTTGATCTACATAATAGCGGAAATAAATGCTTTTGACGTTTGTCGGATAATTAATCCAAGGAATATAAGTCCCCCGGAGTGAAACACATTTCTTCATGTATTTCTTATAACCTTCCCAAAAATTGGTGACGAATTCCTTTCTTTCTTCTTTTCCGAACATGTAGCAAAATTAATTTATTTTAGATGGATGGAAATGCTAAAAACGAAAACAGTCGAATTAAAAAGCAAACGCAAAAATTTCAAGATTTGGTTGTTGCTTTCCATTGTGGGACTTTATCCTCTGTATTATTATTTCACACATCTACCGGATCAACTGACGTTCGAAAATCTGTTTTTAGAGAAGTTTCAAGACAAAGGCTTGCTGCTGATTATTTTCCTTTTCCCCTTTACGATGTTTTGGATAAATTATCTACAGAAAGATCGAAGAGTGATGCGTGATTTTCAATATTATTTGGAGTTGGGTGGAAAAACTTTGTATTTGCATACTTTCTCTACTACTTACTCGCTTCAAAAAGGAAAAGAAGGAAGAAAAATCTTGTTTGAAGATTCAGATAAATCTCCATTAAGTTTGAAGGCTGATCAAATCATCAACATTGATGAAAGAAGAAGAAGTGGGACGACCACCAACCAACAAATGTCTATTCCGGTTCAAGGGTTTGGAACCATTGGAGATAAATTAAACCAACCGCTTGAACTTACAAAAACAACAAGTGCTTACAATTATATGGAAATCTTCTTTGAGTATGAAGATGGGGCAACACAGTCATTCTATGCCCCTTACAGTATTGAGGAAATAAAGAAATTTTTAAAAATTTAATTTTAGCAGCCAACCATTTGTTTAAACAGACGTCTAGTATGTAAAGCAAATATCGTTTTGCTTACTGGTTTTTAAAGATTTCCTTGCATTAGGTCTGAAATGAGATTTCCTCGAAATTCACACACACACTACAAACATAATCTCCTTTCAGACCTTTTCTTTTTGCTTATTTTTTCCTAGAAAATACTTTTTATCGGATTGCATGATTACTTCTCGAGCATGCAATAATTGCAATATTTGGCATCTGGATTATGCTGAATTTGAAGCTTTGGATCGTAGATTTCCTCTATTTTTTTCTTCAATTCTGAAATAAATTCTTCCCTGAATTCTTCCCTTGATTTAAAATTTCGAGTGAGTTTCATGAAGCCTTCTTTCATGTTTCGGAAGGAATAAATTCCTGCTTCAACTTCCTGTTTTGAGTCAAACATGAGATCATAAAGTAAAACCTGAGCCATGAATTTCTTCCCATCATCTTTTAAAATGGCTTGTACATTATCATCTTTGACCTTCAAATTTACAGGCTCGCATTTACCTGTTTTATAATCAATGATTCTCTTTATGCCATCCCATTCGTCGATTCGATCTGCCTTTCCTTGAAAACAAATTTTTCGTTTTTTACCGGCTATTTCCCATTCAAATTCTTTTCTTAAATCTTCTTCCAAGGAAACGATTTTTAAGGTTTTGTTTGGGTTACTTTTTAGGAACTGAATTTCTTGTTTTATAAACTTCTTGACATAATCCTGAACAACCTGAAAAGCCAATTGATTAGATCCATATTTAAAGCCGTTTTTGCCAAATCGATCTTCGAAGGATGTAGTTGTTTCAGAAGGAATTAATTTCTGAGCTTTTTGAAGAAAGTCGATGGTCAAATTTTTGCCGACAACCGGTGTGTATAGGTTTTCTAAAACTTCATGCACGATGCTCCCAAAAGTCGAATGCTCGATGTCTTCTTCTACTTTATCCTCTTCTTTCAACCTCAAAACATAGCGGTAATAAAAATCAAGTGTACAACTTAAATAGGTATTCAAGGCGGTTGGAGAAAGCCCTTTTTCAAAAAGATCATCCAATCGACTTTCAACCAACTCATCTTTTTCGATGATGACTTTTTCTTTATCAATAGCCTCGTCTTTTGGTTTGTACGTTTTCTCCACAACCATATTCCCCGAATTCAAAGAAGGATATTCCATTTTAATCTGCATCAAATAACGACTCATTTCACCCGTTGATGTCATGTCGGTCTTAGTGAAATAAATCCCATAAATGCGCTCCGCTCTTAGCGTCAATCTATAAAAATGGTGAGAAAAAATGGCGTCTTTATCCTGTTGAACCGGCAGTTTGTGATAGAGTTTTAAATCTTTAGGAAGAATAGAATCCGAATAATTTCCTGCAGGCAAAACACCTTCATTCATTCCGATAAAAATCAAATTCTTAAAATCCAATAATCGCGTTTCTAATATTCCCATGATTTGCAGACCTTCAATCGGATTTCCTAGAAAATCAACTTGAGAATTATGAATCTCTTCATTCAATAAACGCTTAAAAATGGAATAAGAAATTTCAATATTTTGATGCTCCTCCAAGAACGATTTTAGTTTGATTAGGATATCGATTAATAAGATCAAAGTCTCGCTCTCTAAGTCCGATATTTGATCGGATTTCAATAGTTCCGAAGTCAGCCCAATATAGGCATCTAAAAATTTTCGATCAGCATAGTTCCATTTACGGATGATGGGAAAATTCTTCTGAATGAATTTGGGCAATTTTGGAAGTAGCGTATCGAATTCTAAAAACTTCAAATTGGTCTGTAAGATCTCTCTTTGAAGCTCCTCCACTTTTTTTAATTCTTCTTCTGGTAAAGTTTTCCTGAGGACAGGTAATTCGAGGAGTTGAGTCACATCTTTATGATACAAACTACGCTCTCCATATTTAAGAAGTCGTTCCTGAATATTAAATAGGATCTCGACCAGATTCTTAATTGAAGTTCTGCGAATCGGTAAACCCATGGTAATATTCGCTGTGGTAATGGAGTCAGGTAAAGAACGTAACAAGGGGTCGATCAGATTTTCATCCGCCAAAACCACGGCTGTTTGATTAATTTCTCCTCTTTTTTCAATGTCGACCAAAATTTGACTAGCCAAACTCACCTGAGCCACTTGATCGGCCGAGGCGATTAATTCAAACTTTCTATTTCCTTTCGAGAGGTAATCTTTTACCTGATGATCCAATTGAATATCCTCCCATCGTTTCCGAATGGCTCTGAAAAACCTCCCCGCCTCATGGGCCTGATTATCGACAAAGAATCGATCCATATCGAAATAGACTTGGGCTCTTTTTCTTTTTAGAAGTTTATGCAGAATCATTTGCTCAGCTGAAGACAAAGCATTGAAACCAATAAAGTGGAGCTGCTTAAAATCTTCCGGATTCATCGTCAAGGCAAATTCCTTGTATACTCTGCCTGGATAAATCCACTCATTTTCGTTTAAATGAATCGAAAAGGCTTTATAATAGTCGAGAATTTTATCCCAAAAGCCCAGAAATTTCTCTTCGTATTGTCCAATCTCTTTGGCTTCCAAGCGCTCCAAATCCCAATCTTCCAATTCCTTGATATTCCGCAAATCCCTGAAAACCTCTTCCGGTTTCAATAAATAGCGATCGATCTCGTCGAAATCTTTCAATAGGATTCGACCCCAACTCATGTATTTCTCAAAACTTTCGGCATTCTCACCTTCTAGTCCGGAATAAACCGTGTAAAATCGAAAGAGCAATTCATTTCCTTTGATGACTTTCTTGTCAGTCTGGGATTTCACCCATTCATCAATGGTCAATATTTGTGGACTCCAAACCGGTTTCTTGTAATAGTTGGCAATGTATTTTCGTATGTAAACGGAAGCCCTTTTGTTGGGAATAATTATCGTTTCCTTAGAAATATCTTCTGATTCTGAACAAATTGCGGAGATACAGTTTTCAAGGAAGGGTGTCATCCGATTTAAGCGTTTAAATGAATAATTAACAAGTCGAATTTAATTAAATTTAAGCAAAGAATCATGGCTATCTAAAATAATTGATTAATTTTACGTCGAACATTTTGTTTAATAACTCGTCAAATGAAACTAAAAGTAGGTGATAAAGCTCCAGAGATCAGTGGAGTGGACCAGGATGGAAAAGCAGTAAGCCTGGCAGATTATAAAGGAAAAAAACTCATTCTCTATTTCTACCCCAAGGATTTAACTCCGGGATGTACAACTGAATCGTGCAATTTTAGAGATCACTATCAAGACCTAACGGATAAAGGTTTTGATGTTTTGGGTGTAAGTGCGGATGATGAAAAAAAGCATCAGAAATTTATAGACAAACATGAATTACCCTTCCGCTTATTGGCTGATACGGACAAGAAAGTCATTCATAATTATGGGGTTTGGGGTCCTAAAAAATTCATGGGAAGAGAATACGAAGGAATCAATCGTACAACCTTTGTAATCGATGAAGAGGCAAAAATTCAACTAATCATAGAAAAAGTAAAAACCAAGGAATCCACCGAACAAATTTTGGCGGAACTTGAAAAATAATTTCAAACCGTAAATACTTTACGATCTGGCGAAGTAGGTTTGTTTAAAAATTATAAGTTATGGCAACAGAAACAAAAGAAGTAAACGAGCAAAAGCTCAAAGCATTGAAGCTTACAATGGATAAGCTTGAAAAGACATTTGGAAAAGGATCCATCATGAAGTTGGGGGATCAAGCAATCGAAGATGTAGATGTGATTCCTTCAGGATCCATTACATTGGACTTAGCACTCGGTGTGGGCGGATTTCCAAAAGGTAGGATTATTGAAATTTATGGCCCAGAATCCTCTGGTAAAACCACTTTAGCAATTCACGCAATTGCCGAAGTACAAAAACAAGGAGGAATTGCAGCCATGATTGATGCGGAGCACGCCTTTGATCAATTTTATGCAGCTAATCTTGGAGTGGATACTGAAAACCTTTTAATTTCTCAACCAGACAATGGGGAGCAGGCTTTGGAAATTGCCGATAATCTAATCCGATCAGGAGCTATTGATCTTTTGGTTGTGGATTCGGTAGCCGCATTAACTCCAAGAGCTGAAATTGAAGGAGAAATGGGCGATTCACAAATGGGTCTGCAAGCTAGATTGATGTCCAAGGCTTTAAGAAAATTAACATCTTCTATTAATAAAGCAGGATGTTCTGTAATCTTCATCAACCAATTGAGAGATAAAATTGGGGTGATGTTTGGAAACCCTGAAACGACTACAGGAGGTAATGCATTGAAATTTTATTCATCGATCAGAATCGATATCAGAAGATCTTCTCAAATTAAAGAAGGAGATGAAGTAATCGGTAACCGAACGAAAGTGAAGATTGTGAAGAATAAAGTAGCGCCTCCTTTTAGAAAAGCTGAATTCGATATCATGTATGGAGAAGGTATTTCCAAAGTTGGTGAAATCCTTGACCTTGGAGTAGACATGGGCATTCTAAGTAAAGCAGGATCTTGGTTTAGTTATGGAGAAACTAGACTAGGACAAGGTAGAGATGCCGTAAAAACATTGATTCAAGACAACCCTGAATTGATGGAAGAATTGGAATCAAAAATTAAAGACGCTCTTTCTAAGCCAACTGGCGAAGAATAAGATGCTATAATTTATAATTCAGACCCCGCATTTCATTTGGAATGTGGGGTTTGTTTTATAACATTAAAAATCCTGACTTCTTTCTGTTTCCGTTGGTTATTTTAATCAGATAGGGAGTCGTAAAGATGAATTTAGCAGTTGAAGGATAAAAACGGACCAAACTACATGATTCTTTAACAGATGTTTATTTTTAAGGTTTTGATAGAACAAATAAAAAGTTCGATCCGAGCGAGACGCTCGAACCAGCGGGGGGCTTATTTTCTTCTAATATTGAAGTAAAAAATCTCGATACTCCCCTTCCACTAATTTTATAGTATCGTTATAAGTATTCAAGGTTCCATTTCTGATAACGGTGTAGGTATAATGGGTTACGCCCATTGGAACTTTGTCATATGAACCAATGTAATTTGCACATCCATAGTGATACCAAGCATGATCCAAATAAGTTCCATAACAATCTTGTAAAAAAATGAACATTGTATCTGTTTGATCAAAACAGTTTACATTCTCAAAATTGTATCGGATATTTGCATAAGGTACTAATTCATAGGTGACATTCATCACGTCTCCTTTATTAACGTCTAAGTTATAGTTGCCAATTGAATTTCCATTATTATCTTTCCAACCTTTTACATGATATCCTTTTCCATTGGAATCTGACATATGAACGATATAATTGTTGAAAAGAGAACCATTATGAGCTATCACAAAATCACCATTTTGATTGGTAATAACAGATCTAACAGTTTTTGAGGTCTGACCTGACCCAAATGAGGCTACTTGTTTCCTTAAATCTAGGGTAATATTTGAAATTCCTTCTCCTGTTTCAGGATTCACAACCCTTCCCTCTACATAAATGTTTTTGCCATCTTTGGCACAGGAGAATAGAAAGAGCAAAGATATGAATATCAGGTTTTTCATAATCCAAAGATAGTAAACTATAATTGGAGGGGTTTACGGGTTTTCGCAAAGGATGAATTTAGTAGTTGATGGAAAAAAATCGGCCAAACTACAAGACTCTTTAACAGATGTTTATTTTTAAGGTTTTGATAGAACAAATATAAAGTTCGATCCGAGCGAGACGCTCAAACCAGATAGGGTCAATATTCAAGAAGATATGTGGTAGAATCTCCATCACCTACAAATATTGTATCTATTCCATTTATTGGCCCTGAATTATCTCTATAAACGGTATAATATATATAAATTTTACCCATTGGTCGTTTCATAAATGGTAATTGTTCTAGGTTTTGACAACCAACATTTGAAAAATGCCCAGGTGTATAATCGCTATACTCATTTATTCTGGAAATTACAATCGAGTCATTCTGATTATGACAATTGACATTATGGAACCATGTTCTTACAAAGCCATAAGGAGCTAACTCTAAAGAAACATTCATCACTTCTCCTTTAGTAACATACAATTTATAGTCACCTACCGTTTGACCTGATTCATCTCTCCACCCAACAAAATGGTAACCTTCATCAAGAAACTCAACAGAAACAACGAAATTTCCAGTACCATTGTGTTTCAATATGAAGTTACCATCGGCATCAGAAATGGCTTCTTGTTTCACCTTACTTTCAGTAGTTAAATCTATATTGGAAACAACTTTTTTTAAGAGTAATTTTACATTCGGAATCCCCTCCCCTGTAACAGGATTAAGTACTCTTCCCTCTATGTAAATATTCTTACCTTCTTTAGCACAGGAGAATAGAAAGAGCAAAGATATGATTATCAGGTTTTTCATAGTCCAAAGATAGTAAACTATAATTGGAGGGGTTTACGGGTTTGCGGGTTTGCGCAAAG
>JAUICI010000229.1 GCA_030427935.1 Bacteroidia bacterium
AGGAAATATGGAACAAATCATCAGGATTCGATTTGAAAGAAGAACTATTCAGAAATGAGGCTGATAAATATGCTCAGAATTACTTTAAAAAAGACAGCTTGGCACTTGAAGAAAGTAAGACCATCGAGAAAAAATATATAAACCCAAAACGCAAACAATATACGGCAGCCGAAGAAATTAAACGATTTTACAAGTATATGGCGGATTACGGATTTAAAGACAAGGAAATTCAATCCGTTGAACTCATCCACTCTATTGGGTCAGAATTATATGAAGACAGCAAACTTGACGGCATGGCTGTACTCTGCAACTATAAAATCAATAATTACTTCGTTTTTTTCGAAATTACTGGGACTTACTTCGAAAAGAAGATGAACCTTGATGATATAGAAGTTATTAGTGTAATTCCACTTTTTGATTAGCTATGCCTTCTCATTTTTGCAACTCCATGTCATTTTTCACCTCTCAACAAATGACCCTGAACATATTTGATCTCCGCATAAGAATACTCTTCGCCTAACTCTTCCTTTACAGGTCTCAAAGGACTCAAACCTTTCTTTTCAAAAGTTTTCTCGATGATGGCTAAGCGATCTTCCAATACAAGTTCCAGAACATTGATTTCTCCTAGTTCGACTAAATTAGCCAGATGACTCTCCAATGTTCGCGGACTCATATCGCGAGCTTCCGCTATTTCATCAATGGATTTACCAGACTGCCAAAGCTCATGTGTTTTGATCAATGTATCACTCATTCCGACTTTTTTCCTTCTGCTTTGAGACTTTGATGGTGTCATATCAGCCATTCTGGAGTCTAAACCATTTTGTTGCCCATATTCCTTGATTTTCTCTATGAATCGGTTTCCATAAGATTCAATTTTGACTTTTCCGAAACCTGAAATATGGTAGAGATCCGTCAACTCCATTGGTAAATAATAAGCCAATTCAGCCAAAGTTTTATCAGAAAAAACAGCAAATGCGGGTAGATTTAAATCATCAGCGATTTCTTTTCTGAGCACTCTTAATATTTCAAACAATTCTGGATCGTAAGTTATTTGAGTCGTTTCCTTTTTCACTTCTTCAATGACAAATAGATCCACTTTTTTATTGCCTTTCAAGACCGGTAGACTCGCATCCGTAAGTTTTAAGACCGGATATCTACCCTTACTTGATCTTAAAAATCCTTGAGAAATCATATCCTGAATATAGCGCATCCATTGATCTTTAGACAAATCCACCCCAACTCCATAAGTCTTCATTTCCTTATGTTCTGGTCTGATTTTTTTACTTTTTGATCCTCTAAGAAAATCTACAACGTACGTCGTTCCAAACTCTTGTCCAAGGCGATAAACGGCGGAAAGGGCCATTTGACAAATCTGGGTTCCATCAAATACTTGATGCTCCTTATTACAGTTATCGCAATTCCCACAATTCTCATTAAAATCTTCATCGAAATAATTCAGAATACTTTTTCTTCGACAAGCTCTAGACTCTGAAAACTCGACCATGTCCTGTAATTTTGATAACATGACCTCTCGCTGCCCTGAATCTGAACCATCCATGATAAACTTCTTTTGCATCATGGCGTCTCCTCGAGAATAAAAAAGGAGGCAATCGCTATCCAAGCCATCTCTTCCAGCCCTACCCGTCTCTTGATAATACGACTCAAGATTTTTCGGCAGGTTCATATGCACAACGAAGCGAACATTGGATTTATCAATCCCCATCCCAAAGGCAATGGTCGCCACCATAATCTTGCATTCATCCCTAAGAAATAAATTCTGATTATGATCCCTCACCTCCCGATCCAGCCCTGCATGATAAGGAAGCGCCTCAAAACCGTTCATATTTAAGGTTTCTGCAAGCTCTTCCGTATTTTTACGTGACAAGACATAAATCACTCCAGACTCCTTTTTCCGATCTCTCAGAAACTCCAACAATTTGTAAGTTGAATCCCTTTTTTCTCGGATCTCATAATACAAATTGGTTCGATTAAAGCTAGATACAAATTGATGCTTTTTATCGATATCAAAAGCTTGTATAATATCATTGGCAGTCCGCTTATCAGCTGTTGCCGTCAAAGCAATGACAGGCACTTCCGGAAAATGCGATTTCAACTCTTGCAATTGGGTGTATTCAGGTCTGAAATCATGTCCCCAGTGCGAAATACAGTGGGCTTCATCAATAGCAAATAGCGATATTTTGAGGGATTTGAGAAACTGAATAAAGCGTCCAGCTCCAGAAAACAATCGTTCAGGAGAAACATACAATAAGTCCACCTCTCCATCGATTACTTTCGACTGAATAGCAACAAATTCTTCGTTACTTAGCGTGGAGTTTAAAAATTCGGCGCGGACACCGTTGTGTTTTAAAGCGTCCACTTGATCTTTCATTAGAGCGATCAATGGAGAAATCACCAGTGCGACTCCCTCTGAGGCCAATGCAGGTATTTGATAACAAATGGACTTCCCTCCTCCCGTTGGCATCAAGACTAAAGTGTCCTTACCTGCCAAAACGGATTCAATAATAGCTTCCTGATTCCCGCGAAAAGAATCATAGCCAAAAACATCTTTTAAAATGGATATTGGTTGTGTCATGATTTATATTGATTTAGTGGTTGACACAAATGTACTTGTATTTTGAATACCTGCTTGTAAAAATTCTAAAAGATCTGAATTTGTTGAATTAATAAACAAGTTTTGATAACTAACGATTTAGTTCCAATTAGAGCCCATAATCATTGGGATTAAAAGGAATGTCTTCGTCCGGATCTTTGTCATTTGGTCCTACTCCAGGAGGATTAAATAAGCCCCAGCGATCAATCACATAGTCCCATTGGTCAAATTTCTCAACCCAATCAACAAACAAACTCTTTAATTCATCAATTAAATTCCGAACGATTTCAAAGTATTGGAAATGCTGAAAACCTAGCATTTTGAGTGCATGAATCTGAACATACAGACTATTAGCCGATTTTCGCACGAGTGTTGCTGCTTCCATCTTCATATCGTATAAATCAGCCTTGGTTCCAGACATGCTTTTCACATAGATAATCATCGCATCCTCCATGATTATGGATTTTACAGACTGCAGATTATCATCTTCTTCCGGAATGAGGTCTGTCAGTTCTTTGACGACTTCAAAAATCTCAAAAGCCTTTTTACACAATGGGGTTTCTTTAGGATCTACATCCTTTTCTTCGAATTCAAACATGATTTTGATTTAAATGGTTAAGATTCAAAAATAAGTATTTTGAAAAAATGCTATCAAATAAATCCTTTATATTTACACTAAATCTATCTTTATGAGAAGCATACAAAAATATTTCGCGTTTTCATTTTTCATGCTCACTTTGATTTTCTTGGGATGCAAAAAAGAACAATGTGCTAACGGGGTCAAAGATTCTGATGAAACCGGTATTGACTGCGGCGGATCGTGTACCCCTTGCGTATATACTCCAGATTCCATAATATCCATTCAGAATTTATCGGGAACATGGTATTTAGCCCGTGTTCTTCACCCTCAATATTATCAAAGTGAACTTGGTTTTACCAGGGAAATAGATCTTTATTTCGATAGTACGAGACATCAGATACGATTTTTAGGAAACCAAACAAATAACGGTTTTTTAATGTTGGGCAGTCTTGATCAAACAAATCTTTATCCTTCTGTAAATTCTTGGTCTTTCAATAAAGAACTTACGACTCTTAATGAGCATTTTAAAGTCCAACATTTCAATGGAGAGGAGTTTATTATTCGAGACACGACGAGTGGAATCGAATATACTTATTCGAGAATACAAAAATACAAAAGTTATTACAATCAGATTAGATTCATGATTGGATTATGGACAACGACCAATCTTGATAGTATTTACACAATAGAAACCTATCAATATTCTGAAAACAATGGAGATACCACTCTCGATTCTTACAGCAAGTCATACTCCTTGGACACCTATGATTATTACTTTTATAACGATTTAGTATACAATAACGCTACAATCAAGACTATCTTAAAAACCGTCAGCTTAAATTATAATATTCCAAATCTTTATTCTTTAAGTCACACAGACTTGACTCCCTCTTATTTCAGAGTTCAAGATACGGACAACGAGTACTTACTGAATGATTCTGGAATTTCCAAAAACTTTTGTGTGTCACATTCTACCGATAATTATTGCTCCAATTATTCCTCATCGACATTAGCGGAAAATTACCATTGGATTCCATTTGATCAACACAATGGAGTCTTGTTCTCTGTAAAAGTGAATTTGAGGAATGACTGATTACTTCCCAATACAGAAATTCGCAAAAATATTTCCCAAAATATCATCCGTAGAGATCTTT
>JAUICI010000030.1 GCA_030427935.1 Bacteroidia bacterium
AAGAATACCCAATTCTTGTAATTTGTCTTTGTCTTTTATTGTTCCTTTTCGATACTTAAATTCCATTTTCGGATTTTGTTTTCAGCTTACGCACAACAATTGTATAAACGCAATGGCGTTTATACAACTTATGTCTTTTTGTTATTTTCTGTTACCTGATTTGATTTCTTCTGGTCAGGTTCTTTCAAATTTATAAAATCTATAGGACTTTTTATTTCTCGAATACTATTAATCGCCACATGCGTATATATTTCTGTGGTTTTTGAACTACCATGTCCGAGTAAGGTTTGAATGTATCTTAAATCAGTTCCATTTTCGAGTAAATGTGTCGCAAAACTGTGACGAAGCATATGCGGGGTAACTTGTTTTCTAATTCTAGCATTATCCACAGCTCGGTTTAAAATTTTCCGTATGCTTGTAGCGCTGTAAGGCTCTCCCTTTTTTCCCTCAAACAAATAAGTTTGAGGTTTCCATTCTCTGTAATAACGTCTCAAATCTTCTAATACATTTTCAGACAAAAGTGTCAACCGATCTTTAAACCCTTTTCCGCTTTTCACTAGGATAACCATTCGATTGCTATCGATGTCTTCCAGTTTTAGGTTTAATAATTCTTGTCTTCTTAATCCGGCAGAGTAGAGGAGACTTAGGATACATTTATGTTTGATATTATTTGTGTTGGATAGGATGGCCTGAACTTCCTGAACACTTAAAACTTTCGGAAGAGTCTTCTTTTTTTGTGGTCGCTCAATGCTGTAAAACCGATTGGGCATTTCTTCAACCACTTCATAATAAAATTTGATAGCATTCAGACTTTGATTGACATAAGAATCGGATCTTCCCTGATGTACCAGATTTTGGAGGTAATTTCGAATCATTTCTTCGTCAATGTCGAGTAATTCAAGATCTCGGTAATGATTGGAGAATTTTTCGAATAGAGCCACATAGGTTTTTGCAGTATTGAATGCATAACCTTTTAACTCCAGCTTTCTTAAGAATGAATCTGGAACAAAACGCCAATTGTTTCGGGATGTTCTTCCGTAAAACTCCTTAAAACATTTTGGTTCTGAGCCTTGTTTGACCTTCTTCTTATGAAAAAAATGGTTGCCATTAATCCAGGCTATTGGTTTTAGAAGTTCGAAAACTAAGCTGAGGTTCGATTTTTCATTTAGGATATAGTTCATTTTATATTCTTGACTATATCCTATGGTAGGAAGAGTCTGAACAATTCTCTCAATAGCAGGATTCGGATAGTATTTTAATCCTATCTGCTTTTCACCATTTATAAGAAGGTGTTTTAAGGTGATGTGGGGTTTTTTGAAAGTTTCCATGGTGCAATTATTTTCAAAATCAGGGCTTTGTGAAAGATTAAGTGTAGATTTATACGGATAATTAACCGTTATCTCAACACTTAATACCTAAATCAAATGAAATGCATCCACTGTAAAAAAGAAATTACGGGGCGATCCGATAAAATATATTGCGATGCCTATTGTAAATCAGCTTACCACTATGAAAAAAGGAAAAATGAAGAAAACTATACTTTTTTCAAACGAGTTGATCATCAGCTAAAAACCAACTATAAGATTCTAAAGCATTTAAATGTTGAAGGCTTTTCAACCATTAGACAAGAAGTACTCCAAGAAAAAGGATTTCATCCTAAATTTTTCACACATTTTTGGAAAACGAAAAAAGGAGAGGTTTATCTTTTTTGTTATGATTTTGGATTCCGAACAATAACTCAAAATGGGAAACAAAAATACCTTTTGGTAAAATGGCAGCCTTATATGGAGCCTTTTTTAAAACTTTGACTATTTTTTGACTTCTATATTCGAATTCCCTTCTTCCAATTGCTTTTCTTTCAATGGTTTGATGACAAACTTAAACAAGGCATAAATTGCTAAGATGAAAAGTAAAATCAGGATGATGTGTTTGGCATTTTTCTGTGAATTGGGTAAAGACATACGCGTGTTTTATCGGTTACTATTTTGAGCGCGAGTGCCTTTCTCGTGTTTTTCATATAAATAGAGCAAGTGTCTCTCTTTGCTTTTATAAGTCACTTTATGGCTATTGTTACAGAAATGGATTTTCTGAATAGGGGAATCGGTTGAAAACTATTGTTTATACTGTTTTACTTAGAAGAAACTATAAAATAACTGATGGTTTTACCTCGATCTGGAACCCAACCATTTATTTGATGAACTTTCATTTCTACTTCGGTCAGTTCTGGATTACTTTCACGAAAATAAGTGTAACCTCCTTCATCTAAAATCAAGATTTCATTCTTGTCATAGCAGTTTCGCCACAATTCCCAATTGTCAACTTGGGTATATTTGAAATCAGAAGAGGCCAAATAAATAGGCAAACTAGGTAAATTGAAGTTTCTCGTGAAAACCACTGTTTGTTGAGTCGAATATTCATTCTTTACATACTGAGCCACAAATTTCGTGGTACTCCTTTCTCCTTCTAAGGATGGGACTATAAAAGTCCAAGCAAAAACAGAAGGAAGTATCATTAAAAAACAGCGTGCGATGAAGCTTTTATTGTGAGCTCGAAAACTATAAATTCCTATTCCAAGGGTAATTATTCCAGAAACCAAAGCCACTGCAGTAGCCAAGCCATCTAAAATTAAAAAAGCCGCTACCCCAAAAGCAAGAGCAATCACTATAACGAAAAAGAGCTGCATACCCTTGGCAAAATTTTGCCATTTCACACTATGATTTTCGACATTGAAGTTTTCAATTTGATGAGCGATGAGAATAGAAATCGCAGGAAAGGCACCAATCGCATAGGCGGGTAATTTACTGGTAATGATTTCATATACGAACCAACCTCCGCACAACCAAGCTACCAAGAAGATCGAAGTTTCATTTCTTTTGGCTTTTTTTATAAATGCGGTTAACTGCTCTTTCAGTCCCAAAATAAAATAAGAGGAAAAAGCAAATAAACCTCCTAAGAAAATCATCAGAAAATATCCGGGTGGACCTGTTTGTCCAAAAACCCCTTCTTTGCGCTTCAAAATATACCAATCAAGCATCCATTTGATGAAAACTCCGTTGTCCAAATCCCAAGCTATTTTTCCCCAGAGATAAAGCGGAATCAAGCCCAAAAGACTCACCAGAAATAAGAGAATAGTTTGTAGGCGGTAGGTTTTAAAGAGAAACAATACCCCCAGAATGCCATATGTAACAATGAGAACAGGCGGACCTTTAGTCAAAGTACCACCGGCTATACCCAAGACGAAAAACAAGAGATACCAGCGCTTTTTGGATTTTATAAAATTGAATAAACTAAAAACCGTAAGGGTTTCAAAGAATAAAAGTGTCCCATCCGTAACAGATATTTTGGCTAATGCAATGAGCAGAATACTTGTGCTTGCAATTAGCATGGCTTTATCAGCAACGGCTTTTCCGAATAGGTTTTTACCCATGAATTTAATCAACAGGAGTGTGCCAATAATGGCTAAAGCACTCGGTATTCGGGTGGCAAATTCGCTCGTTCCAAATAGTTGGTATGACAGAGCAATATTCCAAAAGTGCATGGGGGATTTTCGGTGTACTTCGGACCATAAAAAATCGGGAACAACCCAGTTACCCGTTTCAATAAAAGTGTGTGCAAATCCGGCATAGGCTGATTCATCTTGATCCCAATAACCGATGGCATCATTTTGAATAAACATGCAATAAATGGCCAAGAAAAAAATGAACCAATAATAATACTCGTATTTTTTTGAATTTAACAAGGTATTATTTTGTTGAAAATCAATGAGCGAGTTATATTTCTTTTACTTCCGTTTTAAGCTTTCAAAGATTTGCTGAAACGAAAATAAGCAAAATACTTGTTTCCTTTTTGGTGAATACATTTGTTTTATTTGCTACTGAGATCACTTTCTCCCAAATAAAACCTTTCCAATACCACAATCCCAACAAAATAGATGAAATCCTTAAACCCATTGTCGTAATCCTGAACCAAGAAACTGCCAAATGTCAGGATGAGAAAAAGGATATAACAAAGCAAAAACCCGAGAGAAATGAATCGCTGGGAGTCTTGTTTTAAGAGCTTTTGGCTAAGTCCAACAATGAAAAAAGCGGGACCCAATAATTCCAACAGGATGATGAGGTAATATGAAAAATGAATACCTCCAGGAAGATCACCGATCAGACTATCTTTAAATTTTCCTGTAAACCAGTCGGGAGGTATTTGATCGGTAAGCTTGTGAATGGCTGGAACGATCAAAAGAACAATCAATAAAATTAAGGCAAGTTGCTTTTTAGTCTGTGTCATGATTCATTTTTAGCGTTACACTAAGAATGAAATCAAACACAAATTGTTCATGACATCTTGTTTAGCTGTCGAATCTAAACCAAAAAGCCATCTTTTGGTCCAATGGCTTCTGGTAGATCGGTTTCGCCTAACATTTCTCTCATATCTATCTCGATTGTTCGAGTGAGGGAAGTCATGGGAACGTCGAATGCCAGTCCTTCGAATGGATTTTCAGTATAATCTCCAGCTCCTTCCATCATCCAGAAAATCCACCCAAGAAGGGTTGTAAAGGGAATTACACCCCAAACCATGTATTCAGGCAGCCTCGCATCAGCAAAGGCAGAAAGCAAACCGAGAGGTAAAAGAAAAATAAAAATGTAAACGAAATAAATACTTAAAGAGGCATATTGTCTTGGAAGAGGAAAGTTTTTGATGCGCTCACACTTTCCTTGTAAAGTATAAAATTCAGTAAGTAAAGATTGCATTTCCATATGCCTGAAATCATCTATCAACCCTTTTGATTTGAGCACTTTCAAATCTTCTGATTGCATGTGGATCAGTTGTGTACATCCGTTTTTTACATTTAGGATTCTTTGAACTTCCTCATCAGCCAAGAAATTTTTCAGTTCTGTTTCAGGGTCTTCCGTTGGGAATAATTCTTCGATATAGTCTCTGTAATTATTATTGTATTTCCGATCATGCTCCCATGATTTTACGGTTCGAAGTTGCCTTTTTAGTCTGTATAACCAAGCAATATGTCTGTAGATTAATCTTCTATGAATTGCTCTTAGTTCCTCTTCGGAAAGCTTTTCTTTTGCAAATTCATTGGTAACAAAACCACTGACCATGGAACCCCAACTTCTACTTGAATTAACAATTCCTCCCCATATTTTTCGGGCTTCCCAAGTTCGATCGTAGGCTGAATTATTTTTAAAACCAACATAAAAGGCGAGTGCAATACCCAATAGAGTAAGAGGAACCCAAGGAATTTTCAGCCATTCATATTCGAATACATAGTACAAACTGGTAATAATGGATGAATAAATCACGAAAAACAGGATTTTCTTCAATGAGAATTTGAAAAGGTTTATGGGGTCAAAGACTCTATCAACATACATATTAAGAGGGTTTTATTTTTTACTCTTCACAAATGTAATTGATTGAAAAGGAATTGGATAACACTTTTTCCGGATGAAAGCACACAAAAATGTAATCAGGGACTCGTTTGAAGACTAAAACTGCAATAACCTCCAACATGGCAGGAGGTCATATAGATTGAATATTTTCCATCAGGGAGATCTGTAAGATTAAATTTCGGCGGACAATCATCATGAAAAATATCCAAGGTGAGGGCTTCCTCTAAACCCGAACCCGATAGACTTGCATGGGTCTGCGTACCTCCGCAAGGCAAAACCAGCATGACGATTTGGTCCTTACTTCTTTCAATAGTGAAGGGTTTGCAATCTTCCTTCCCCATTTCACAAGCTTCCATGTATTCAGAAGTCACTTTTTTGAATAAAATGTCTTGAGAGTTAGCAAGAATAGGGTTCATGACAAGAATAAAAAAGAATAGCTTTTTCATGGCAGAAGCATAAAGGTCAGCATATTTTGTGCTTATCGTTTTTTCCACGTCTTTATTTTTTCTCTGAGTTCAGCTTGTCTTTCATTGAACAGCTCTTTATTTTCATAAACTTCCTGATCCGTAAAATATTTTATTTCAAAGCCATCTTTACGCACTTTCCATATTCCGTAGTATTGTTCTAATGCGTCGTAAGAACAAAATCGGACAAAACTATCAGGATCATTCATGGCTTTCCAAAAGAATTTTAGAGCGGTTTCTTCTTCCAATCCTTGGATCCAAAAAGCCAAATCCGTTTTTGTAAACTGACTAGCTTTAGTAAATGATTTCTCCAACTTCACCTCAAAGCCTTCAAATCCCACCCAATTGTAAAGCGTTTTTGCAGCATAAAGTTGAATGTGAATATTCGATCTATTTTCTGCAATTTGTTTCAAAATTGGAATAGCACGTTCATCTTTAAAAATTCCAGCAGCTCTGATATAGCTTTCGTCACATGAATCTAGATTGTCCATGATTTTTTGTTTCGCCAGCTCCAGTTCTTCTCCTTTCAGTTTGTCCCAAACAGTTACATCTTCTTCCCTTCGACCTCTAATCATGTTTGGTCCGGTAAAATAATCGTTTAAAAAGGTTTGGTAATGCTCGGAATGCCCCTTATCACTTAGTTTATTTTTTTTGCCAAAAAAGATCATACTTACTTATCCAAAGGAATGTATTTCTCTTGTATTACTTTAAAATGGTGGATTTGATGGGCGGCCATTGTAAAACCAATATCTGTAATCGACATTTCATATTCAAAAAAGCGACATCTTGTCTCGAGTATTTTCTTGTTGAATGATTCAAACATCAAAATAGTAGATTGTCGTACCACCTGAAGTTCTTTGATTAAATGTTCGATCGGTAATTCATTTGCATTCGAATTTTGTCCCATGATTTCCTGATCATGTCCGTCGGGAATACTACCTTCACCTCGAGCAAAAAGTATCGCACGAAAACACCAAATTCTTTCCCAATCAATAAGATGCTGAAGAAGCATCGGGATGGTCCATTTTCCTTCTTCATAGGTTTGCAAACCAATTCGTTTCAATTGTTCGATGTCCCACTGATCAATTGCAGTCAAACTTTGCTCAAGGGCTTCCATGAGTTCCTGATCTTTGGTTAGTTCGTAGACGTATTCCAAAAATTCTGGATTCTGTTTTTTTTCTTCTTTCAAATTTATTCTTGAATTAATTCATATACTTTTTCCATTTCGGGGTCTATATTCGAAATAAATGTATGGATATCTTTTTTAATCATAAAGTCTGGTTTTAAAGGAGTTTTAGGGTCCGCTCTTTCATCTGGGATTGCAAAGTGTCTCTCCATAATAGGTAATTCAAATTTAAATTCAGAATGAGGCAAAGAAACTATAAGGTAGCCACCACCACAAAATTGTCCTGATGCTCCACCGGTTGGTTCACCAATAATTTTGACCTTTTCCAATTGAGCGCATTTCGAAGCAAAAACCGAACCCGCTGAAAATGTGATCCCACTTGTTAAAATGAATATATTCCCATAAAATTTATTTTTCGAGATGTCTTTTATTTTTTTCTTTGGTCCAAAAGGGATTTTTGTAGAAGATTGAATTGGCTTTGAGTCTAATCCGTTAATTACTTTGAGCTTAAAGTCTTCCATTCTTATCGTGTCATGATTTTTGAAGAAATTATAATGACCATCGGGGTGTTGGGAGTGTTTTGCGAATGCTTCTGAGCCATCAAGGTAGGTCAAACTGTAATCCACCCAATTGAAATCCACTGGAGAAAGGTAAGCAAAAAGTCCCATTGCAAGTAATGATGAGCCTCCCCAATTTTCTCTAAGATCAATGACTATATTTTCAATTTTCTTCTTTCGTACTTCAATAAAAAAAACATCAATAAAATCATGAAAGTTTTGTCCGGACTCAAGTATTCCTCTATACTGGAATGTGTTAATCTGAAGTTTAGCCAAATTGTTTTTAACATCATATAAGCAATCTAGAGGTTTGCTCTGAGTTTCCTTCATTATGGCTTCGTAATCCGTAATTCCCTTAATCTTTTTTCGTATGGTATCATTTTTAGGTGTAATTGCAATCAATTCGTATTGATCACATGGCCCAAAGAAAAAGTCAAAGTTTTGACCAAATATGCGTTCATTGTAACGTTTTTTATAAAAGATATTCCCGTCATCTGCTGTCGTATATTTATAGCAAGTTGCCAGAATGGAATCGGAAGGGATGTGATTGATTGAAACGATTTTTGTGTAAAGAAAATCTCGCTGTTCTAAATCTAAGATATCAACAACAAATATTTCTTGACCAATAATTTTATATCTGAATGGCAAAGTAGTGGGGCTTCTTTTGATTGTACTAAGTTGAGAACCCAATGATATTCCTGTATGTCCATCTTTTAGAAGGGTTAATGAGTGAAGTAGATTCAAGTAAAACTGATGGTAAGAAATTGAATCACCAATTTCCTCTCTTAAACTGGCACTCAAAGAATCGACTAGGGTTCCATTTTGGTAATGACCCACTCCTGGATGATGATTTAATACATCTAAGAACACTTCCAAATCTTCAATTGCCTCTTGATGAGATAAGAAAATATCCTGAGCATTGCACTTAATATTGGTCCCCAGAATCAAGAATAGAGTATAGATCCAATATTTAATTACTATTCGCATCATTTTTTTAAAAACCATAAATGAATTGAGTCCAAAATGTTACAGAAATTCTAGGTGTGATTTTAAATTACTTTTCTTAGGATAGAATGATTTTTCGATTTTGCCTACTCCTCACCTCCAATCTTACTCGCTTTCTTAATCTCCTTTATCAAATTCGTTTTGGCTTGAACCATGTCGTTAATAGGGACATATCTTCCGTTACCGAACTTCGCTACATCTTTCATTTCTTCCCGTGCGCGTTCGGTGTTTTTGATTCCGACAACAGAAATTGAAATACCGCTATTTTTTGATCTTTTGATATACTTCATATAATCTTTGGAATCGCGGTTGAAACTTCCATCAGTTACCACAATAACCTGATTGTTTCCATCTGGAATAAAGGCTTCTTTCGCCTGCTCAAAACCAAGTTTGATTCCAGCTCCACCAGCTGTAAAACCTTTGGCAATCATGGAGTCAATCATGAAGCTAATTCTGGATTTTTGATCTCCTGTTGTTGTGTTCAAAATTACACTAGCTGAATTCGCGTAGGAAACCAAAGTGATTTTGTCTTCGGGTCTCAAAATTTCCGTTAATTCATGCAAAGAGAATTTCAATAAGTCCAATTTCCCTCTGGAAGCCATGGAAGCAGAATTATCGATTACAAATACAATATTATTGGGTTTGTATTGTCTCAAGGAAAATTCACCTTCTTCAATCGGCGGAGGAAGGGAGTCGATATGTACTTCCTGAATTTCGAAATCACTGGAATCTTTTTGTTCAATAATGACAATTTCCTCTTCAATAATCTCTTTTTCTTCCTCTTTTTTGAAGAGCTCGATGATGACTAAATTCTTCGCATAATTCACCATCTGACCTTTTTCCGAAGTAAAATAACCCTCTTTTGAAGCGATAAAATAATAATAGCCAATTCCATATTTCTTTTCAATCAATCCTTTTCCATTGGTTTTGTGAGAATTAAAATAACGTCCATTGGCATAATAATCCACTTTGGAGCCGGGGATTTCTTCTTTGGTTTTGCCGTCAATCACTTTTACCGTAAACTGAAAATTATTGGGATCAAAAGCATTTCTCGAACCAAAATTCGGACAAGCTTTCATGATGTCCACCACGCCCATGTCGCCTTTGTAATTTCCCGTAATGGTAAATGTCACGGGTTCCATCATGCTTGCGAAGTACACTTTTGGTTTAAAGGTGAATTTTCCTGGTTCACAAGGGTTAACGGCGAATCGAAGAACTAAAGTCGAATCAACATCAAACCTTTTACTTGAAAACAGATATTTCAAACAACGACTGGAATTCCCAACTTTTAATAAATACTCCGGGCGATTGCCTTTATTCGTGATTTTAAAATCCACAACCAAAGTACTCGCATCGTCCGTCGTTTCGAAAACGTGCTTGGTCGCCGAAAACTCGAGTTGGCTAAAACCAGAAAAGGAAACTAAAAGTGATATTAATAGGATAAATCGCATGCACTAAATATAAGTAGAATCTATATTGTAGTTACAATATTGATGCCGAGAAGCTAGTACCTTTTTCGAATAACCCGGGAATTCATTCCCGGGTTATTCGACATGCATTTCTGCTACTCTTCTAAATCCTTAAAGAATTTCTTGGCATACTCTTGAAATTCTCTTCTGGTATATTCGCAGCCACTGCAAACTTGAACACTTCCTTTTTTCTTTTTGACTTGTTGGATGAGTTCTAAATCTTTTTCTGAAAATGAATTTACTTGGAATGAGGAGAGGCCTTCCAAACCGTATAAATTGAGTTCGAGAACGGGAGACCTTAACCAATTCAATAGAGATTTCTTGTCATTTTCTTTGATTGCCTTTTTCATTAGATTTCTTTCTTTTGGATTTTCACCAATTCGTCCGCAAGAACTTCCATAGGAAATATTCGATTTGAATACATCATTTAAACTCAGCTTAAAGTTGTAAGTGTTCTCATAGAGCCTTTCAAGATCCTCAATTTTTCCATCGTCGGATTCAAAATGAATCGTATCATTGGCACTTAAAATTACTGTTTGATGAATTATAGAATCAGAACAAATGATTTCAAATTGATAAGAATAATATGTTCCATCAGAATCTATCTTGCCCTTGGAAATTTCGAGTGTAAAAGAAAGTGCTTGATAGTTTTCAACGAGGTCCATTTTCCTGTAATGAACGATAGAGTTTTTGTTTTTCCAGAATGTTTCAAATAATTGAAATAATTCGATTGTATTTTTGGAATCAAGTCCTCGAATTAGCTTTTTTTTATGCTGAGCATTGCTCAAAGAGGCAATAAAAAGAAGTGTAACCAGGATCGCTTTCATATAGCAAGAATGGAGTCTTCGAATAAAGTTACAAGTGGATAGTTTTTTCGTGTTTTCGTAAATAGTGTCCTTACTCGAGTATTTTCTTAAACTCGTAACTCGTAACAAAAAAAGCCCCCCGAAATAGAGAGGCTTTCAAAATATATAAAGGCTTTTTTATTACGCTTTCAAAGCTTCAGCCAAAGAGGCCATTAAGTTTTCTTTTGCATCTCCGTATTTATCAGCATAATCTTCTGCTGTTACTTTGATGATTTCTTTTGCTTCTTCCGCTCCGTAAGTATGTGTAATTTCCACTTTAGTTGGCTTACCTGGAAGATCCTTGTAAGTCACGAAGAAGTGCATCAATCTGTCAACGATGGCATCTGGTAATTCAGAAATATCTTTGATTCCACCGTAAGCCTGGTCGTCTTTCAATACGGCTATGATTTTATCGTCTGCTTCACCACCATCAATCATTCGGAATCCTCCAACTGGGATACTTTGAGCGATGATGTCGCCGTGATCCACCTGTCTTTCGGTTAAAACCATGATATCGATGGGATCTTCATCACCAACGATTCCAGTTCTACCTGTTTTTTCCATGCAGTAAGCAGCAGATTTGTCACCACAATAAGTCTTCGGGATAAATCCGTACAATGCAGGTGGGTAAGAAGAATATTTTTGAGGTCTGTCAATAATTAAATATCCAGATTCCTTATCTACTTCATATTTGATTTTGTCTGAAGGAACGATCTCGACGAATGAGTTTACGACATTTGGGAAGTCATCTCCTAGATCGATTCCATGCCAAGGATGAGTCTTAAATCTCTTTCCAAGGAATTCTATAATGTTTTCTAATTCTTTAGCATTCATGTTTTCACTCAGTTTGAAAAATTTGCGCAAAAATAAGGGATTTCTTGCTATTGAGCAACTTAAAGTGTCGGCTACCCGCTGAATTACTCGAAGGAAATGAGCTTTTGTGGATCCAAAGCACTTCCATTTTGCCAGATTTCGAAATGTAAATGGGTGCCATCTGTATTTTCACCAGTATTTCCAATAATGGCAATGGGATCTCCACTTTTTACTTTGTCACCCACTCGCTTAAGCAATTTTGAATTGTGCTTATATACTGAAATAAGATCGCCCCCATGATAAACAATGATAACATTTCCATCATCTAAGGTCCAACTAGTGAATAATACAGTCCCACTCAAAGTTGCATTGATGGTGCTGTTTTTAGGAGCGACAATATCCACTCCGAAATGACCTTTTTTCGGATTGTAGGAATTCGATACGGTACCTTTTATGGGTGAATAGAAGAAATTCGTTTCTACCATTTCCTTTTCGGCTAAATTGGAAGGAATATCTTCATTCTCCATCTGTTCTCTCAAGATCGAATCTTCCTCGGACTTAATATCTTTGATTTCATTGTAGTCAATTTCAACATCTGGAGTCGCTGCATAAATAGCTGAGTCTCCCATGTCTTCTCCAGCTAGAATCTTTTTGAGATTGGTTGTGTATTGCTCACTGACCCGAACAACTTGATACAAAGAATCAATGGTTTTCTTTTGATTTCTCAACTGAACTTGAGATTCGGATTCATAAAGTGTTGGTAATAATCGACCGGCCGGGGTGAAAATAAAAACTAAAGAAGTTAAGACGGCGACAATGAGCATAAGCAAACTCAATAGAGTTAGAAGGTTGTAATTGGACAAGCGAAACTCCCATTTTTCTTCAAATGTTTCCGGATTGATCGCTACCAAACGAAAAGGTTTTCTCAACCGCTCCCAAAAGCCCTCTTTTTTCTCTTCTTCCACTCAGTTATTTGTCGATGTAGAGGCAAATTTAAGGCATTTCAATTTAAAGAAATGTGAAAAAATCAAAATCATTGAAATAAACATAGCGTTTTTTCGGTCAATCTATTGATTGAAAAGGCATGATTATTGAGTTTGTAAAGACAACTAATTGTCTGTAATTTCGTTATTTATATGATGACTGTGCTATATCGGCTCTACATATTCTTGATATTGACTGTATTCCATGTTGGGGTTAGCTATTCACAGTTGATCACTAATGCAACTATTTCCCCTCAACAACTGGTTCAGAACACCTTAATTGGTAATGGAGTAACGGTTTCCAATATCCAATTTACAGGGAGCAATAATGCGATTGGTTATTTTGATGGGAGCAATACCAATATTGGCTTGAATGAAGGCATCATTATCACAACTGGTACTGTAGTTGGTAATCAAGGACCTGCAGGACCGAATAATTCAGCCCAGGCGGGAGTGGATAATGGGGCACCAGGTTACACAAACCTTCAGAATCTTCTTGGTGCAGGAATTACAACGCACAACGCGGCAATTTTGGAATTTGATTTTGTGCCCTCAAGTGACACTGTTCAGTTCCGGTTCGTTTTCGGTTCGGAAGAGTATCCGGAGTATGTGTGTTCGGACTTTAATGATGTATTTGCATTTTTTATCACAGGACCCAATCCTCAAGGGGGAAATTATTTCAATCAAAATGTTGCGATAGTGCCAGGAACAAATATTCCAGTTACAATCAATAATGTGAATAGTGGTCAGTCTGGCGCAAACGGAACTCCAACAAATTGCACGGCTCAAGGATTAGCAAATTCGGCTTATTATGTAAATAACCCTCAAAGTTTTAATAGTACTATTCAGTATGATGGATTTACAGTTCCGATTACGTCAATGGCAAATGTGGTTTGTGGAGAAACCTATCACATGATTTTCGCGATTGCTGATGCGGGCGACCCACAATTTGATTCGGGAATATTTTTGGAAGCAAATTCTTTTGATAGTCCAACTTCAGTAACTCTGAGTACTTCTGTAAACTCTGTTGGCGGAAGCAACAATGAAATGGCGGAAGGGTGTTCTCAAGCTACAATTACAGTAGAAAGAAATTCAGCAGACTTAAGTGATGCGCTTACAATTCCTTTAACTATCGGTGGAAATGCGGTTGCAGGTGACGATTATACCAGCCTGCCACCAAGTATCACATTTCAACCTGGTGAGTCGGTAATCAATTTGACCATTGATGCTTTTGAAGATTTCGTGACTGAAGGAACTGAAAATTTAACGGTCAGCATCGATTTTCCAGATCCTTGTGGAAATAGTAGTGTTCAAACTGTAGAAATATTAATTAGCGATGTGGAACCTTTGGAGCTATCCATTCCTGATTATACGGTTCCTTGTCCAGATGATACGATAAATGCTTTTGCTTCGATTTCAGGAGGAGCCCCAGATTATTTTATTTCTTGGAATAACGGTCCCTTTGAAGTTTTTGATCCCACAATTTCATTTGATGTTTCCCCATCTACCACAACAGATTACATCGTTCGAGCTTTTGATGTCTGCGTAGGTGATACAATTGTTGACACTTTTAGGGTGGAAGTACCCTTATTTGGACCAATTGTGATTTCGGAAATTCCAGATACGACAACTCCTTGTCCATTTACTGACTTTACTTATACAGCTATGGTAACAGGTGGATCAGGAAATTATGTCTACAGTTGGAATGGAGGAACGGTATCTCAAATTGTATTTAATACAAGTCCGCAATCCACCCAAAGTTATACCTTGGAGGTAACTGATAATTGTGGGAATTATGACATGGAAGAGTTCACAATTGTTGTGGAAGGCGACATTTTAACCTCCTTCATCTCAAATGATACTTTGATTTGTCCGGGAGATTCAATGAATTTATCGGCTTGGGCAACTGGAGGGAACCCCGGCTATTCCTATTATTGGCCGCTACTTGGGGCGAGTGAACAAAATATTACGGTTTTCCCAACTACAACAACAACTTATATTGTCGAAATTCAGGATTCTTGTCAGACTTATACCGTTTACGATACGGTTGTTGTGGAAGTCGTACAACCAGTTGCTGATTTTGATATTTTGTCAAATGATCCAACAGAAGGCTTGCAAATCAATTTTCTTAATACTTCTCAATTTGGAAATTTCTGGTTTTGGGATTTAGGGAATGGAGATACTTCAGATCTCATGCATCCATGGACCGTATATGATACTGCTGGCTGGTATAATGTGTATTTATACATTGAAAATGAAATTGGTTGCTCGGATTCCATCACCAAACGAATTTATATCAATCCAGAAACCTATTACTACATTCCAAATGCCTTTACTCCTAACGGAGATGGGATGAACGATTATTTCAGTGTCTCAACTATCGGAGCAGTTAAATTCGAATTTTTAATCTTCAATCGATGGGGCGAATTAATCTATGAAACTGAAGATGAATATTTTCGATGGGACGGAAAGTATAAAGGAGAAACGGTTCCTTTAGGGGTTTATGTCTATCAATTCTACATGGAAGATATTCGTGGAGAACACCATTTGAAAAGAGGTCATATTACCATTCTCAAATAATATGAAGCTTTCTTTTCTCCTAATTTCTCTATCCTTTACTTTTTCTTTTGTTTTTGGTCAATTACAAGATCTAGAATTGTGCAAGGATGTTTTTCAAAATGAAAAATTGGATTCCACGTACAAACATTTTTATGTTTTAGAAAAGGATACCGTTTATTTCAGTAATGATCACTGCGTGTATTTTCCACAACCTGCCTCTCCTCGTGGTTATGTGTTCTGGATGATAAAAGGTGGAGCTGCCAAAGGTAATATCACCTTCTCCTTGACCTGGAAAGAAAAAGACCTAATTGTTTCAGGTGAATTTGTTGAAGGCGTATTCCATGAAGGTTTATGGGTTACTTATCATAAGAATGGACGATTAAATAGCTCCGTTCACTATTTGAAAGGTATACCTTCCGGGGAACACCTGATCTATCATGAAGCGGGAAGTTTAACCCATCGCTGTATTAAAGATGAAAACGGATTGTGTCCTCCAGAAATCCACATAAAAAAGAAGCAAAAGCCTTAGACGAGTAAGTTAACTCACTCGTAACACGTCACTCTATACTCCCTTATTTCCTCAGATAGAAAGTGAAAGCGATTCCACCGCTAAAGAAGTCTCTGTAAAGGAAATTCTGGTCTAGAATTCTTCCTTCTACATACGGACTAATTCTCAAACGATCAAAATAGAAGTCGATTCCTGCTGTCCAGGTCATCCAGAATCGCCCTTGATCAATTGTCATGACTTCGTCTTTTGGAACATCCACAAAATTTCCGGCTTCTTGGTCCCAATAATTGTAGACATAAGCTTCATCTGGATTTCCTCCACCATAGGCGTTATTCCAGTTTTTCGAGGTATCTCCACGGAAGATGAATTTGTCGAATTCCTCAAACAATGGGTGCGCATTATAGCCAGGTTCTTCAAACTTGAATTTGCCAGGAGCAGTAAAATTTAAATTGATCCCACCATTGATTCCAATGAACAATTCGGGTGTTACATCATACTTTAAATTGATTTTTTGTCCAATCGAAATCGTGTGCATGGTTTGCCTTAAAACAGTACTTCTTAAAGTTTGGTAAGGTTGTCCAGACTGTTCCCAATCGAAACCAAAATTGTACAGTTTGGCTTCCGTATCGTATTCGATGAATTGATAGCCAATATTGGTTTCATATGAAAAGTATTTGATGGGTTCAACCTCCATTCCAAAAGATATCTTTGGAAAGATACTGATTCGCTTTACCCTTCCAAGTCCGATTAAAGTATGTGTATTCACGGTATCGAAATCGCCAACTGAATTCACGCCGTATTCAGTTCTATAATGCTGAATCCAAACGTTTTCCGTGAAGTACATCGGGTTTAGGTTTGGATCTGAATCAACGAATAGCGTGTCTGGATTGAAAGTTTGGTCATACAAACTATTGACATTGGTAAAAATCGGAACACCGGCACTTAAGCTCAATTTGATGACACGGTTCTTCTCTTTAAAATCACCGAGTACTTTTAAGTCTTCTTCTTTTAGTTTTTTACGGTCTTCTGAATTTCTTAAGTTGAAATTGAACAAACTGTATTTCAGAAAGAAACTCACACTTGTCAAGTTTTTATAGAGTTCTGAATACGGATTCGTAGCTTCATCAACTTCATCCTTAAACTCAAATTCCTGCGCATAACCAACGGATTGTCTCAAATTGAATCCCAATTGCATATTGTACAATTCGATTCCCCCACCGATGTTGATGAAGAATAAATGCGAATTCAAACGGGGTATTTTTCTGTATATCTGAGAATAATCTTCAATGAAATAAGAATTGTAATCCAAAGATTGGTAATGGTTCTTATTGGTTCTGGAATTCCATTCAAAGCCTAATAAGGCAAATGGTCTAAATTTTTTAGTTCTTAAAAATGTGTATCCTAAATTTAATGCGACATTGTTATATTGAGTAACTTCCTCATAGGATAATTGCTCTTGCCAATATTCTTTTTCTCTGGAGAAATATTGCTTGGCCATGACGTTTTCAAAGTCTTCAAAAGTGGGGAACATCTGACCCAAATTACTATCATTGAAATAGTCGTCTTGCATTTCATAATAGGCGCCTTCTTCGAGATAATAATTCGAATAATTTGCTGTTCCCGAAACTACGGCATGAAGTTTTTCAGTGGTAAAGTTCAATTCCGCCCAAAGCCCAAAATTGGTTCGAAAACGCATGAAAATCGGAATACTATAGGAAAATTTGACTTTCGTTTCATTAAAATTCATGAAAAGTGTATCACCATAAGTGTCGATGGTTCCTGTTAAGAAATCATCATAACCTTTTATCCAGTTGAAGTTCCCTTTGGCCCCAATTCCAAGTTCGATTCGTTGTCCAAAAGAAAAGGTAGATAATAGGAGTGTAATTAGTAGTAGTCTTTTTACCATAGTCTAAAGTCGCTTTTGAGGTTTTCCACCCTGGAATTCGGGCTTTGTCTTCCTCCAGTTAATTCAAGTACCTTGATATTCAAATAAGTTTGCATTTCGGATAACATGACTTCACCATCTCGGTTTAAGTCAGCTCCCTTTGAATCTAAGCCGTGTAGGAAAGTATAAGTAAAAACGCCATTATTCCAGTCTTTACCTTCAATGGCATATTCTGTTCCGGAAGCTGAGGAAATTACGGTTGCTCCGTTGGATTCCCTTGTATCCGCAAAAAGCATTCTGGAAAGCTGGAAAGAGCTAATTTTCTTACCATCTTTCACACTAATGTCTTTTCCCACCGCTCTAAAAGTAATGTCGCCATTATCCTCAACTACATTTTCCGTGATTTCAACTTCGTCTTTGTCAACTTCTCCGGAATGACAAGCGTCCAACATTAACAACTTCTTTCGAGATTTTGTCGCTTCCAGAATATGCTCAAAGGACTCAAAAGAAATTCCTCTGGTTTCAGGCTCATAGAAATCCATGTCGTATGAAGCAAAATAATAATCCAATTGGTCATCCAACACACCATGGCCCGCAGCAAAAATGATCACTACATCATTATAATCTGCTTGCTTTACAAAGTCTGTTAAAGTTTTGATTCGACTATTTGTTGCTTGTTCGTCTGTGAGATTTTTCGTGTAGACATTCTTGTAAATTTTCGATTTCGAAAGTTTTTGAATGATATCTTTCGAGTCTTTGGATGCATAGTTCAAATTGAATTTGTCTTGCTCATATTTGCTCACCCCAATTGTAACCAGATACAGGTCCGGTTTCTTGGCTTTTTTCTCACTCTCGATTACAAAACTTTCTTTTAAGGATTTTACCCCTTTGTCGTTGAGTGCATAGAGTTCGATGAAGTTATCTCCGGGAGACAAAGGAACTGTCACAAACATGTTAATTTCTTGATCAGGGTTTTCAATATGGGTAATTTCTTCACCCAAAGGCACACCGTTGACATAAACTCGAATGTCGGTGATTTTATACCTTCCATCTGTAGCATGGCAATTGAATGTAATATTATCTGTAAAAGAAAATTGTTCTTCGGGAGGGAAAACTTCTAGCTTTGGAAGGGTAGAAGAAATTTTAATGTCTTCGATCTTGATTCCTAATTTCTTTAGACGTTTTTGATAGGCCTTATTCATTTCAACTACCAAAGATTTGTCCAGGAAAGGCAGTTTGTCGTAAATCAAATCGGGTCGATTGTATTTCACATCGAATTGATCAAAAGGGAATACATTTCCTTTCCAGCTAAAAGCGACATTATCCAAGGCACCTTTTGATGAAAAATAATAGGACTGAGGATTTAACCATAGGAAATCTCTCTGACCCGTAAGATAAAGATCACTAATTGGAATAAGATCTTGGATATTCCAAAATCGGATACTTCCATCCCAACTATAGGAAATAGCGACATCATACTTTTTATTGTAGTCGACTCCTGTGATCAAATCACTATGCTTGGTGAGCGTTCTATTCGTAACCTCTTGTTTTGTAATGTCTAAAACTTCTAGATAGTCATTTTGAATTCTCAAATATCGACTGGAATACTTGGCTTTGACTTCCAAGTTTTCTTCTGATAGAAAGTAGGTTTGCCAAACAATTTGTTTCCCTAAAGCTTGATCTTGAATCAGTTTATTACTTTTCTCTTTGAGAATTTGTCTAGTTAATTTGATTTCGTTCTTTTTCAAATCCCATTCACCTGCCCAGATTTCGCAGAAAGACAAGTTTTTGGTGTTTTCATCAAAGGTTTTGGTTTTAAGCGCTTTGAATTTTAGAACGTTGCCCACTTGTTCGTCCAAGGAGATAATGGAATATTTCCAGCCTTTCAATTTTTGTCGATCAGTAAAATACAGGCGGTTTGAGATCACATTATTACTAATCAGGTTGATTTTTCTAAGAATTCCATTCGAGTATCCGATTAACAATTCATCTTCATCCTGACTAAATTTTGCAACATTGATCGGATTGGCTTCTCCTTTGATCAATTTGATCATTCGTTTACTTTTATCATCCCAAACAATAATATTCCCTTCAATATCTGCTGAGATGAAACTCGCTTTGTCGTTTCCAAAATCAACTGCGGTAACCTCTGATAAATGGCCTTTGAAATAACTGTAGGTCACAAAATCTCTTTTGAAAATTTGCTCTACAATTCCATCCGATCGTCCAATTAGAATTTTGTTTCCGTAGAAACCAACGTCATTTACAGCAATCAATGGATTCGGAAGGGAGTATCTCTTTTCATCCATCTTTCTCATGTTGAAGTAATAGACCGATCCGTGTAAATCACCAATCACATATTCATTCCCATAAGAAGCAATTGAAGTTGCATTTGCAGTAATGGATTTTATGATGTCGAAATTATCATCACGTATGATTCGGGTGAATTTGTCTTTTCGACCCCCATAAATGATATAACCGGGTTCGTCCAAATAATGAACCGCATCAAAATGATCGAATGACATGGCTTTTAAAGTTGTGATATTAAAAGCCGAATCGACCACGTGTAAGAACCGGGTTCCGATGGCGATCTTGTGATTGTTTTGATTAACAGCGAGGGACTTTACCTTGTATTTGAAGGGTCCCAATACTTTTTGAATCTCTAAGGTATTTTTATTGATTAGCTTTACTGTGCTGTCATCACTACAACTAATCAAAGTGGAGTCATTGTAGAATTCAATCTTATTGATCGGACCATTGTGCGCAATGATTTCTTTCTCTTGCTTTCCGGTTTTAACATCCCAAACAATGATCTTGGCATCTTTTCCAGCTGAGTATATTTTCTCTTTATGCTGACCATAAATCAAGGAATTGATCTTTCCTGCATGCCCCGTTTGGATAATAACTTTCAGGTCTTCTTGAGAAAAAGAATAACCAAAATAGGAAAGGACAATAAAAATAAGCAACAGTCTCATGAGTAATGATTTAGAGCAAAAATAGCTATAATCTTCTCTAAATTAAAATTTTAGAAACTGATAGATAATTTAGAATTCGATGAGAAATGTCATTACTTCAACAAATTCAGTCTATTATTTCCTTATGTAGTAATGTATCCCCATTCCGACAGATAAATAATCTCGGTAAAGAAAATTAATATCCGTTATAGCACCCTCCGTATAGATATTGAATCTTAATCGTTCGAAATAAAAGTCGATACCGGCCATCCAAGTGAAGTTGATTTTATTTTTGAAGTTTGACATTCTTTGATCCTCGCCCACATCATTGAAGGTTTGTTCGAAATCGATATAATCTCCTAATTGATCTGATTGAATAACCATTTCATCAAAATAGAAAAAGTTATAATCATCGTAGTACATTCCGTTTGTGTAATCTTCGTAGTCCACCCAGTTTTTATCATTATTCCCATTGGTCCAATAATCATTAAAATCAGAAAGAAGATCAATATTGTTATAGTTTACTTCATCAATTCGAAATTTTCCGGGTAAAAACAGATTTGCCTTCGCACCTCCGCTGAATCCAATCATGAAACCAGGGACAACTGTAAATTTGAAATTCAGCCTTTCAGCAATTGATATATTATGGAAAGTTTCTCTAAAAACGATTGGTCTCATTGATTCATCTGAATAATAATCCCATCCTTCAAAATTCCCCAAACTATCATAAAGTTCGAAATAGGATATTTTCTGAAAAATATACCTGCCTTGGGTGTGGATTTCATTAAACTGATAGCCAATTTTTGTTTCCATAGAGAACCAATCAACTGGCTCATATTCCATATTGAAACTCAATTGTGGAAATTGTCTTATCATTTTAATGTTTCCCAAGGCAATTATCTCACTATAGGCATTGTCTTCTATTGTAGAATTTACCTCGTCCGGCTCCAAAACTGCTTTTTGATGATAGATCCAAACATTTTCTATTATGGGCCATTCCTCACCTTCATTCGTATACCACGAAAGAGATGCTGAATCGGGATTTGTTTGTTCAAAGTGATTGGAAATGTCTGTATAAAATGGTAGATCCAACCCAACGCTTAATTTGATTTTTTTCTTTTTCTCTTTATAATCCCCTAATACTTTTAATTCGTCATCCTTAAGTTTTTTACGATCTCCTGCATCTCTTAAATTGAAATCAAACAAGCTAAAGTTAGCATATGCCCCAAGTGACCACATCATTTTTAAGGTTTGGTCTTGAGTGAGACGTTCTATTTCAAATTTGGATTGTTCTAGAGAATTGATTGTAGTTCTTGCGGAGATACCAAATCTCATTTTGTGAATTTCCATACCAAGGTTCAGACTTACAAAAAACAAATTGTGATTAAGTTCAGGCATTTCCTGAAGTAAATCATAATAGTTATTGAATTCTGTATAGTTTTTTGAGTCAGCACTATAGCTCAAAGATTTGAGTTGGTATTTATGTTTTTGAGAGCTCCAAGTAAATCCTGTAGAAATAAAAGGGCGTATTTTTTTTGTTCTTAAAAAGGTATATCCAATCTGAATACCAAGGCTGTTGTAACTTGTTCTCTGGAGATAGGTGAATTTTTCATTCCAGAAATCGTATTCTTTTTGAAAAGCAGCGCTCCAGTATTGTTCAAGAAATTCTGTTTGTGTTATTGTATCAAGACCATAATTTGGATTCCCATTGTACATAGCATCGTATTCTGGCCAAAGATCTTGAACTAAATATTCGTTTACCCAGTCAGCTAAAACTTCATCTGGATGATTGGCATCCCCTGTACTTTCAATATTTATGTTTTCAGTTGCATAGTTCAGTTCAAACCAAAGACCATTGTTCATTTTATATCTAAAGAAAATGGGTATTTTATAAGAGAAAGGCATAGTTACACTTTGGTGTTTGAAATGAAGTGTGTCCCCCCATGTAGTTCCAATAACTGACTTGGAGTCTGGGTTTACAATAACATTGTTAAGATTCCCTTCCGCCCCCAATCCAAGCTGTATCGATTGAGAAAATAATAAAATAGGGGAGCAGGTTAAAATTGTAGCAAGTAGTCTTTTTACCATAATTGAAAGTCAGTTTTTAGGTTTTCGACTCTGGAATTTGGACTTTGAGTCCCTTTGGTAATTTCCAGAACTTTAGTGTTTAAGTATGTTTGAATTTCAGATAACATGATTTTTCCATCCTTATTGAGGTCGGCTTCTTTGGTTTGGAGTCCAGTCAGCAAAGAATAAGTAAATACTCCGTTACTCCACTCGGCTCCTTCTTTAGCGAATTCTGTTCCGGATGCTGAAGAAATCACAGTAGCTCCATTTGATTCTCTCGTATCCGCAAATAGCATTTTTGATAGCTGAAAGGAGGAAACCTTTTGACCTGATTTATTTTGAACGGCCGTAACTCCTGACCTAAAAGCAATATCATCACCTTCTTCCACAATATTTTCTGTGATTTCAACTTCATCTTTGTCGACTTCACCAGAGTGACAAGCATCGATCATGAACAGCTTTTTGCGACTTTCTGTTTTGGTTAATAATCCTTCTAAAAATTGATAAGGAATTCCTTTTTTCTTCGGATCATAAAAATCCATGTCGTAAGCAGCATAATAATAATCCAATTTATCGTCTAAGACTCCGTGACCAGCTGCGTAAAGAATCACCACATCATTGATACTTGCTGCTCCAATGAAATTTTCAATTTCTTTAAGACCGTCTTTTGTCACCATGCTGTCCGTATAATTTCGGATAAAGACTTTCTTGAAAGCTTTAGACTTTTTCATCTTAGCAATCATGTCTTTTGAGTCTTTCGCAGCGTAGTTCAGATTAAAATCTTCTTGCTGAAAACGACTCACCCCAATAGTCACCAAATACAAATTCGGTTTTACCGCCTTTTTCTTTGATTCCAAACTAAATGCTTCCTTCAAGGATTTTAATCCCTGTTCATTAATTGCAATCACTTCCACATAATTTTCTCCTGGATTTAATGGGAGTTCAATATTGGTTTGCACTTCTTTAGCGGGTTGATAATTCTTTTCAAAACTGATTGGAACACCATTAATCAAAATCTTAATCTCCACGATTTTCTCTGTCTCATGCTGAGCATTAACTTTAATCAGTGCCGTATTTTGAAGTGTTCCTAAATTTTCAGGTAATTGCACATTCAATGTTGGGAGATCTTTGGAAATTTTAATGTCCTTTAATGTAATTCCCAGTTTCTTCAATCGCTTTTGATAGGCTTTATACATTTCGTTGATGAGTCCTTTTTCAATAAAAGGCAATTTTTCAAAAACTAAGTCTGGACGATTGTATTTAATATCGAACTGATCAAATGGAAAGACTACTCCATTCCAATTAAACGCCACGTTTTCCAAAGCTCCTTTTGAGGAGAAATAATACTTTTCAGGATTCAACCATAAAAAATCCCTTTGTCCACACAAGTACAAATTTGAACTCACGGTATAAGTAGAAAGATTCCAGAATTTCACACTTCCATCCCAGCTTCCAGTTACCGCTACATCATATTTCTTATTGTAGGCAATCGAGGTCACTTTATCACCGTGTTGGCTTTCGAATCGGTTGGTAACCGTTTGTTTGTTTTTATCATGAACTTCAATCAGTGAACCCTGTATTTTCAAAATCCGACTTGAAAACTTTGCTTTCACCTCGTCATCTTCTTTGTCTAAGAAATGAGACTGCCAATTGATTTGTTTTCCCAAGGCGAGATCGTTGATCAACTTTTTCGTAGCATCCTTTGCGATTTCCTTTGTAAGTCGAATTTTATTCTTTTTCAGATCCCATTTTCCTTGCCATAACTCACAATATGATAAGAGTGCAGGATTTTCATCAAATGGTTTCGTTTTTAAAACTTTGAATTCGAGAATATCTCCTTTTTGTTGATCCAGTGAGACGATGGAATACCTCCAGCCTTGAAGCTTTTTTTCCTGATCAAAGTAAATTCTATTTGAAATAACATTATTCGAAATGAGATTAATCGATCTCAAAATTCCATTGCTGTATCCAATCAAAAGTTGCTCATTATCATTTGAAAACTTACAGGCATTTACGGGATTTGCCTCCCCATTCATCAATTTCGTGAGTTTCGAATACTGTAAATTCCATTGAATGATATTTCCCTCGTAATCCGCCTAAAAACAGTATTTATCGTCGTAAGTAATCAGGCTGGAAGTAACTTCAGATATGTGCCCTTTTAAGAAAGTGTAGGTCGTGAAATTGTTTTTGTTCAATATTTCAACCGAACCATCTGATCTGGCAAATACAATATAGTCTTCGTTCAAATCAACCCCATTTACTCCAACTGTGCTTGAATTCAATGAATAGATTTTTTCAGTTAAATCTTTAAAATCAAAATAATATACAGAACCGTTTAGGTCGCCAATCACAAGTTCCGTGCTGTCAGAATTAATGGAAAGTGCAGTTGAATTGATGTTTTTAACAATAGTTAATGTTTTGTCATCAATAATTTTGGTTGACTTATTTCGCTTTCCTCCAAAAACCACATAACCTAAATCGTCCATATAATGAACGGCATCGTAGTATTTATAAGCGAGTGTCTTGAGTTTGTTTACTTTCCCTTCTGAATCTACGATATATAGAAATCTAGTTCCGAAGGCGATGTTTCCGTTTTTTTGATTGGTAGAAACTGATTTCACAGGAAAGTCGAAAGGACCATATGTTTTGATTTCTGTCAAGTTCTTCGAATTCCATAGTTTCACCGTTTTATCATCACTACATGAAACCAGTGTACTGTCATTCAAAAATTCAATCTTGTTTACAGATCCTTCATGGGCAACAACTTCGCCTTCTTGTTTTCCGGTTTTGATATCCCACATGACGATTTTGGAATCTTTTCCTGCAGAATAGATTTTTTTATTGTCAGGAGAAATAGCCAAGGAATTGATTTTACCAGCGTGACCAGTTTGAATCACAACTTGTAAATCATTTTGAGCATTCAGTAAAACGCCAACTAGAATTAGCGTGAGTGAGAGTAAAGTTTTCATGATCATAGGTTTGGGAGCTAAATTAAGAAAAATTATTTTTTATCGCCCGTAACTATTTTGACCCCAAAAAAAACAGGAGGCCGAAACCTCCTGTAACTATTGATTTTATTATGGATACTGATTTAGTACCCATTTATGAGTATTTTTACCTCACCTGCACTCGAATACCATTGGAATGACTTGTAAACTCTGGTGCATACATGCATTGCGCTGTTGTAATTCCATTCGAGAAATTTCCTTTTTGGGTAGCGAACATTTCGTATTCGAAAACATAAGTTCCTTTCGGAAGTCGCCCAAAGAAGAAATTCGTAGCGGCATCTTTCGTGGCTTCATAGTAACCTAAACCATCTTGCCATTTGTACTGTGAAAGCACATTCACAGGTTCGAAGGAAGAAGCTCTCATGTCTTTCAAATGCACGTATTCCATATCGCGATCCACTCGAATTTCAATGCGAACTTTGATTCGGTCACCGACTTGGATGGGCTTGGATGTAATTGGTTTCAATACCGGTCCATTATTCGTATTAGTCACCACAAATAAGTCTTTCTTAATGCTTAATGGCGTTTCGTGGAAGGTGATCTTATCCAATTGCTCAAAATATTGCCAGTACAAAGCACCCCAAGAAACAACTTTAGACTTCGATTTTACAGTTACTTGGCCCATTTCAGGCTTGATTGCATCTCCATCCCAGCTCGTTTTGAAATATCCAGTTCCAGGTTCTGGTCGCACATTATAAGGACTTTCTTTTCCTTTCGAATTGTATCGGATATTCTCATTGCCAATTTTAATATCCGGATAAACCGTTTCGGAAAGTAAATCATCACCAGTCAAGAATAAAGCATAACAAGCTTCCGTAGTTGCCTTTGTTGTTGGCCATTCATTTGTTTGCTTTTGCTTGATTAACCAAGTTTTCATCTCATCTACGCTTTCTAAATCTTCTGAGATTTCATAGAAAGCTTCAATTAATAAAGCTTGAGATTCGATTGGTGCTTGGTACCAGTAATATCCTCGACCTTTATTCTTCCAATACATCCCTAATTCTTCATGTAGAATGGACTTTTCTTTCAAAGATTTCATGATATCCTTCGCCAAATCTTCTTGTCCATTTCGGTGAAGCGCCAAGGCCATCATCCCTTGAGAATACGGATTGAAATTCAACCAGAATAGTTTCGATTGTCTTTCAAAATAGTCGATGGCTTCTTTTAATCTTTTCGATTTGCTGTGATCCGGGAAGAAGCTTCTTGTGTAGAGATAGTGAATCTCATCATATCCGATCATTTGCTTGGTCTCGTAATCATCGATATGTTTCTTAATCCATTCGTATCTTTTCACAAATTCCCCATCGATAAAGCTAACGCCTTTCTTCACCATTTGCTTGATGTCGTAATTGGATTTGATACTCGTAACGCCTAATTTATCGAGGTGACCAAAACCGCACATGATGTGCTTCGTAATGTAATAGCTTTCTGGTCCATTTTTAAACCATGGCCATCCACCATTGTATTTCTGATTTCCTTTCAGTTTTCTAATGGCTCTTGTCAACTCATTCGACATTCTATTCAGATCAAAAAGAACACCTATTCTTCTTTTTCGAGCCGATTCATCTTTGGCATTTAATAACCACGGAGTTTCTTGTAACATCACACCTTTGAGCTCTTGATTCTTCTCTAAATTCGACAAGAAAGCTTCTGGTGAATAGTTCTTCCAAGCCTCAAAAATGTCTTTGATTTTTGGATTCGAATTCATGATATGACTCGCAATCGAATTCGAATAGAATCTAGAAAAAGTCTGCTCACTGCACTCGTGCGGATACTCCATTATATAAGGCATCGCTTGAATCGCATACCAAGCTGGATTTGGTGTGTATTCCAATGTCAATCTATGACTTCTTAAAGTCGAACTTGGCTGCGACTTCATTAACTTCTCAAAAGTGAAAGTTTTGGTTTTTCCTGCTTTCACACTCATTGGAAGCGATTCCGTAACCAACATTCGATTGGTCAATACGGGGATTGGTTTTTCTTCCCCATCAGAGAATTTTTCTGTTTGTGCCACTACTTTGTACTTCACAGCACCCATGCCTTCAGGAATAATGATTTTCCAATCCACACTCGTGCTCAACTTAGCTTTGGCTTCAAAATTTTGAGTTTGATTTTCCAATTTAAATGCGGCACTCACATCTTTCCCG